>JANNNC010000175.1:0-70447 GCA_031398335.1 Massilia sp. | reverse complement strand
TGGCATTGCTGCCACCGCTATTGCTAGCGGGTCGCTCACTCAAAATACTGACCGTCATCTCATTGCTGAGACAACGCTATTTCTTTTTTGTGAACATTTGATAATTTAAGTAATCAGTGACCGAAGTCACTGGCACCTTCACCAAACGCCCACACTTATCGACTGTTAATTTTTAAAGAACTTGGGCTCCCGCCGAGGGCGGTATTGCCTTGCTGTGTTCTGCGAATCGTTTTGTTCGTCAGCAGCAGAGGAAGAAGAGTATGAAGCGTTTCATGATTCTCGTCAACCTCTTTTTTGCTACACCGCACATTCTGCGGTCCTCGTTGCCACTTCAACTACTTGATTCCCTTGTTGTTTTTGTGGCTGCCGCCGAGGCGGGGGCGAACTATAGCAAATCGCGTGCGAATCGCACAAGTGTTTTTGCGCGAGGAATTCTACGCCACATCCAGGTCTGCCGAGCCCGCCAAAACCCGGCTTACATGCCCTCGAAATTCGCCTTGCGCTTGGCCAGGAAGGCCGACATCCCCTCCTTCTGTGCCGGCGTACCGAAGGCCGCGTGGAAGAAGCGGCGCTCATAGCGCACGCCTTCGGTCAGCGTCGTCTCGAAGGCGCGGTTCACCGAATCCTTGATCGTCATCGCAACCGATACCGGCATGTCGGCAATGGTCGCCGCTACTTTGAGCGCCTCTTCCATCAGTTGTTCGGCCGGGAAGATGCGCGACACCAGCCCGGTGCGCTCCGCTTCCGCCGCATCGATCATGCGCGAAGTCAGGAGCATGTCCATCGCCTTCGATTTGCCGATCGTGCGCGGCAGGCGCTGGGTGCCGCCGGCGCCCGGGATCACGCCGACCTTGATTTCGGGCTGGCCGAATTTGGCGCTGTCGGCGGCGATCAGGAAATCGCACATCATCGCCAGTTCGCAACCACCACCGAGGGCATAGCCGGCAACGACGCCGATCACCGGCTTACGCACGTTCAGGATATGCTCCCAGTTGCGGCCGATGTAATTACCCGAATAGGTGTCCGCATAGGTGTAATTGGCCATGGCCGCGATATCGGCGCCCGCCGCAAAAACTTTTTCACTGCCGGTGAGGACGATGACATTCACGCCCGGGTCGGCATCGAACTTGTACAGCGCGTCGCCCAGCTCGTTCATCATGTTGTCGTTCAGCGCATTCATCGCCTTCGGGCGGTTCAGGCGAATCACGGCCACCTTGCCGTGGTTTTCGATCAGCAGGTCAGCGTATTCCATGGGACACCTCTATATAAGGGATTGATCAGTGCCGCGATTGTAGCGCCTCCATGGCTGGGAAAGGTATCATTGCGCTTTGAGCAAGTCGCAGCGAGCCCGCCATCACGACACTCCGCCAGACCTTCGCCCGCATGACCGCCGATGGCCTGTTCGTCTCGGCACTCGGCTTCGCATTGATGCCGGCGGTTCCGAACAAGCTGCTGGTCCTGGGCCGGACGGTGGCGACGATGCGGTCGCTGACGGTGGCCAGCGCCCCGATCGGCGCGCTGGCGGCCGGCGCGCTCGTGCTGGCGGTGGCGGCCGTAACTGGCACCCGCCTGCGCCATGTGAACGATTGAACGCTTACCTGGGCAGCAGCACCCAGGTCGAACCGCGCTGCTTCATGCGCCCCGCATACTCGGCCGCATTGGCGCCGAAGCCAAAGAAAAAATCGGCCCGCACCGCACCGCGAATCGCCCCGCCAGTATCCTGCGCCATCATCAGGCGCTGGATCGTTGCGTCGGTCGCCAGATGCGTGGTCGACAGGAACAGCGGCGCGCCCAGCGGCACAATCGATGGGTCGACCGCGACCGAGCGCTCCGGCGTCAGGGGCACGCCCAGCGCGCCCTTCGGCCCGATTGTCGGATCCGGCAGGCGCTCCTCGCGGAAGAAGATATAACTGGGGTTGACGTTCAGGAGTTCCTGGCGCCGCGCCGGATTGGCCGCGATCCAGGCCTTGATGCTTTGCGCCGAGACGCCGTCGGCCGGCAACTGGCCCTGCTCCACCAGCCAGCGCCCGATGACTTTATACGGATGGCCGTTCTGGTCGGCGAAGGCGATGCGCACGGTTTCTCCGCTTTCATCGATGCGCACCCGGCCCGAACCCTGCACCTCCAGGAAGAAGGCCTCGACCGGATCGTCGACCCAGACCAGCTCCTTGCCATTCAAGGGCGCACGCTCGATCTCGGCGCGGGTGCTGTACGGAACCACGGTCTTGCCGACCAGGCGCCCGCGCAGGCGCATGTTTTTCAGGCTGGGATAAGTCGCGGCCAGGTCGACCGTGATCAGGTCGTCCGGCACCCGGTACAACGGCGTCTGGAACGCGCCGCCGCGTTTGCGGGCACCGCGCAGCATCGGCTCGTAGTAGCCGGTGATGAGGCCCGTATCGGCGCCGTCCGGCATGCGCATCTGGTGCGGCACGAAATACGTTTCGAAATAGCGGCGGATGGCGGCGTTATCGACAACATCCACGGCAGGCGCGGCCGCGCAGGGCGCCGTCCACTGCGGTTTTTTCGCCAGCACGCGGCAGGAAGCGATAAACGCCGGCCAGGCCTGGCGCAGGTCGTCCTGCTGCCAGCCTGGCAGCGCCTCGAAGGAAACCGGGGTCATGGGGGACACCGGCGGCGGTTTCGGCAAGTCGGCGGGAATGCCGACCGGCCCGACCGGCGGCGGCATCACGATGTCCGGCTGCTTTGCCGGCTCGGGAACAGGCTGCGGCTTCGCCGGCGGCGCCGGCGGCGGCGTGCCGCAGGCAGCCAGCAGGAGTGCCACGAAAGAAAGCGAAGCAGGTACACTGCGGCGTATCGTTTGCATAAGGAAGTCTATGTGGATCTTGATGTTGGAAGCGGGCGTGGCGCTGTTCCTGCTGGTGTTTATCGTCTGGTGGACGATGTTCCATGGCCGTCCCGAAACGCGCAAGCGGCCGCTGCGCGAGGAGAAGGCGCCGCCGCCCGAACTGCCGGAGCCGCCGCGCGAGCAGTGAAGATCAATGCGGGATCAGTGCAGCATGCTCGGCAGGGTGAGCACAAACTCCGGGATTTTCACTTCGAAACGATGGCCGTCCTCGGCCACGCAGAAGTACTCCCCATGCATCGATCCCTGCGGCGTGGCCAGCGGCGTGCCGCTCGAGTATTCGAACTGCTCGCCTGGTTTGAGCAGCGGCTGGTGCCCGACCACGCCCAGGCCGGCCACTTCCTGCGTCCGGTTGTTGGCGTCGGTGATGACCCAATGGCGCGAGATCAGCTGGGCCGGCACTTCTCCGGTATTGCGGATCGTGATCGTATAGGAAAACAGGTATTCGTCGCGATCCGGCTTGCTTTGCTCGGGCAGGTATCTGGTACGGACGGTAACGCTTAAATCGTAGGCAGCCATCGGCTTCCCTCTTTCTTATTGGTGGAGACGCATGCGCGCAAAAGGGCATGATACCGCGTGCCGCAAAACGGGGCTGCGCGCCACCCGAAGCAGCTCGGCGTAAAATAGCGGTTTCCCCCATCCGCACGGCCCTCCCATGACCACCTACCGCATCGCACCCAGCATCCTGTCCGCCGATTTCGCCCGCCTGGGCGAAGAAGTGCGCAACGTCGTCGAGGCAGGCGCCGACATCATCCACTTCGACGTGATGGACAACCATTACGTGCCGAACCTGACCATCGGCCCGCTGGTCTGCCAGGCGATCCGCCCGCATGTGCAGGTGCCGATCGACGTCCACCTGATGGTGAAACCGGTCGACCGCATCATTCCCGACTTCGCCAAAGCCGGCGCCAACATCATCACCTTCCACCCGGAAGCGTCGGAACACATCGACCGCACGCTGCAGCTGATCCGCGACCACGGCTGCAAGGCCGGCCTGGTATTCAACCCGGGCACGCCGATGCACTATCTCGAGCACGTGATGGACAAGATCGACATGATCCTGATTATGTCGGTCAACCCGGGCTTCGGCGGCCAGTCCTTCATCCCTGAAGCACTGAAAAAGATCGCCATCGCGCGCCGCCTGATCGACGAATCGGGCCGCGACATCATGCTGGAAGTGGACGGCGGCATCAAGGCCGAGAACATCGCGGCCGCAGCAGCAGCCGGCGCCGATACTTTTGTTGCCGGCTCGGCCATCTTCGGCAAGCCTGACTACAAAGCCGTGATCGACGCGATGCGCGCCGAACTGGCGACGGTCGGCAAATAATGCGTCCCGGCGCCGCGGCCATCAGGGCCGCCATCATCGATCTCGACGGCACGATGCTCGACACCGTGCCCGACTTTGAACTGGCCCTGAACGCCATGCGCGCCGAGTTCCGTCTCGCGCCCATCGGCCAGGACATCATCAAGCCGATGGTCGGCAAGGGCTCGGAAAAGCTGATCCGCGACGTGCTCGCGCTCGATTACGACAGCGCCTGCGTCGATGCTGTGTTTGACGAGGCGATGGCGCATTATCAGCGCCATTACCTCGCCATCAATGGCGAACGGAGCGTGCTCTTCGACGGCGTGCTCGAGGGGCTGACGGCCTTGAAAGCGATGGGCCTGCGCCTGGCCTGCGTGACCAACAAGCCGATCGCTTTCACGACGCCGTTGCTAGCGCAAAAAGGCCTCGCGCCGTTTTTCGAGCTGGTCTATGGCGGTGACTCGCTGCCGAGAAAAAAGCCCGATCCGATGCCGCTGCTGCAGGTCTGCCAGGATTTCGACTTATCTCCACCGCAAGTGGTGGCCATCGGCGACTCCTCGAACGACGCCGAAGCGGCCCGCGCGGCACGTTGCTTCGTGCTCACAGTGCCATATGGTTATAACCACGGAAGGCCTGTGCAAGATATCGATTCCGATGGTATAGTTAATTCGCTACTGGATGCTGCCGAGCTCGTTCGTGCGCACAACAGCACCGAAAACTAATTCATCTAACCATGTTCTCCATTAAAAAACTCACCGTCAACCAGACCAGCGCCATCGAGGCCTGGGTCTGGCGACGCTGGCAATCCTGGGCTAACTGAACCCACTTGATTGCTGCCGGCTGCACACGCATCCGGCAGGTTTTTTAGACCACCGCCGCCCATCCTCCAACTCGAACGCTGGCGGCCCGGAGAAGAATATGACCGAACTCGAATTCAAATCACTGGCCAACCAGGGCTATAACCGCATTCCACTGATCGCCGAAGCCTTCGCCGATCTGGAAACGCCGCTGACCCTTTACCTGAAACTCGCGCAATCCCAGAACACCGGCAAGAACACCTTCTTGCTCGAATCGGTCGTCGGCGGCGAACGCTTCGGCCGCTATTCGTTCATCGGCCTGCCGGCAAAAACCCTGCTGCGCAGCAGCGGCAACGTCACCGAGATCGTCACCAACGGCAGCGTCGTCGAAACCCACGAAGGCAATCCGCTCGACTTCATCGAGGCCTACCAGTCGCGCTTCAAGGTCGCGCTGCGTCCGGGCATGCCGCGTTTCTGCGGCGGTCTCGCCGGCTACTTCGGCTACGACACGGTGCGCCACATCGAGCGCAAGCTGGCCGGCAAGGCGCCCACCGATACCCTCGGCCTGCCCGACATCCAGCTGCTGGTCACCGAAGAGCTGGCCGTGATCGACAACCTGTCCGGCAAGCTGTACCTGATCGTGTATGCCGACCCAGCGCACCCGGAAGCCTTTGCCCGTGCGCGCCAGCGCCTCAAGGATTTGCGCGTGATGCTGCGCCGTAGCGTCGATGCGCCGGTGACGACTGCTTCGGTGCGTACCGAAGCGGTGCGCGAAACGTCAAAAGCGGACTACCTGGCGGCAGTGGGACGCGCCCACGACTACGTGATGGCCGGCGACCTGATGCAGGTTCAAATTGGCCAGCGCATCCGCAAACCGTATGTCGACTCGCCGCTCTCGCTGTACCGCTCGCTGCGTTCGCTGAACCCGAGCCCGTACATGTATTACTACAATTTCGGTGACATGCAGATCGTCGGCGCCTCGCCCGAAATCCTGGTGCGCAACGAGACTTCCCCGCTTGGCGAACGCAAGGTCACGCTGCGGCCGATCGCCGGCACCCGTCCGCGCGGATCGACCCCGGAACGCGACGCCGAACTGGCGGCCGAGCTGCTCTCGGACCCGAAGGAAATCGCCGAGCACGTGATGCTGATCGACCTGGCGCGCAACGACATCGGCCGCATTGCCGACACCGGCAGCGTCAAAGTCACCGACCGCATGGTCATCGAAAAATACTCGCACGTGCAGCACATCGTCTCGAACGTCGAAGGCGCGCTGATCGCCGGGATGTCGAACCTGGACGTGCTGCGCGCGACCTTCCCCGCCGGTACCCTGACGGGCGCACCGAAAGTGCGGGCGATGGAAGTCATCGACGAACTCGAGCCGACCAAGCGCGGCATCTACGGCGGCGCCTGCGGTTATCTCTCTTTCGGCGGCGAGATGGACGTGGCGATTGCGATTCGCACCGGCGTGATCAAGGACGGCAACCTGTACGTGCAAGCCGCGGCCGGCATCGTCGCCGACTCGATCCCCGAGATGGAATGGCAGGAAACGGAAAACAAGGCACGCGCCGTGCTGCGCGCGGCCGAGCAAGTGCAAGACGGACTGGATGGGGAGTTCTGACATGCTGCTAATGATCGACAACTACGATTCCTTCACTTACAACATCGTCCAGTATTTCGGCGAGCTGGGTGAAGAAGTGCGCACCGTGCGCAACGACGAGATCACGATCGACGAGATCGCGCGATTGAGCCCGGACCGTATCTGCATTTCGCCGGGCCCGAAAGCCCCGGTTGACGCCGGCATTTCGGTCGAGGTGATCAAACAATTCCAGGGCAAGCTGCCGATCCTCGGCGTGTGCCTCGGCCACCAGGCCATCGGCGAAGCCTTCGGCGGCAAGATCGTGCGCGCCAAGCAGGTCATGCACGGCAAGACCTCGCTGATCGCCCACACCGGCGTCGGCGTTTTCAAAGGCTTGCCCAGCCCGTTCACCGTGATCCGCTACCACTCGCTGGCGATCGAGCGCGCGTCCTTGCCGAGCTGCCTGGAAGTGACCGCCTGGACCGACGACGGCGAGATCATGGGTGTGCGCCATAAAGAGTTCGACATCCAGGGCGTGCAGTTCCACCCCGAGTCGATCCTGTCGGAACACGGCCACGCGCTGCTGAAGAATTTTCTGGAGGGCTGCTAATCCCGACCGGAT
Source organism: Massilia sp. (assembly GCA_031398335.1). Classification (GTDB taxonomy): domain Bacteria; phylum Pseudomonadota; class Gammaproteobacteria; order Burkholderiales; family Burkholderiaceae_D; genus Telluria. The sequence goes on along the minus strand of JANNNC010000175.1, from coordinate 63,286 downwards.
TGCATCGCCATCGCGCTGCGGCGCATACCTATACGCTACTGGAACGTCCATGACGATCACCCCACAAGAGGCGCTGCTGCGCTGTATCGAACACCGCGAAATCTTCCACGACGAGATGCTGCACCTGTTCCGCCAGATCATGTCGGGCGAGATGTCGCCGACCATGATCGCGGCGCTGACCGTGGGCCTGCGCGTGAAGAAGGAAACCATCGGCGAAATCACCGCCGCCGCGCAAGTCATGCGCGAGTTCTCGACCAAGGTGCCGATGGCCGACACCACGCATCTGCTCGACATTGTCGGCACCGGCGGCGACGGCGCGCACACCTTCAATATCTCGAGCGCGGCGATGTTCGTGGCCGCCGCCGCCGGCGCCCGCGTGGCCAAGCACGGCGGGCGCAGCGTGTCCTCCTCGTCCGGCAGCGCCGACCTGATCGAAGCGCTGGGCGCCCACATCGACCTGAAACCCGAGCAGATCGCGCAGTCGATCGCGCAGACCGGCATCGGCTTCATGTTCGCGCCGAACCACCATGCGGCCATGAAGCACGCGGCGCCGATCCGCCGTGAGCTGGGCATCCGCACCATCTTCAACATCCTCGGCCCGCTGACCAATCCGGCCGGCGCGCCGAACATCCTGATGGGCGTGTTCCACCCCGACCTGGTCGGCATCCAGGTGCGCGTGCTGCAGCGCCTCGGCGCCCAGCATGCGATGGTGGTCTGGGGCCGTGACAACATGGATGAGGTGTCGCTCGGCGCTGGCACCCTGGTGGGCGAACTGGTGAACGGCGAAATCCGCGAATACGAGATCCATCCGGAAGACTTCGGCATGCCGATGATCGCCAGCCGCAATTTAAAAGTGGCGAACGCCGCGGAGTCCAAGGTCCGGGTGCTCGAAGCGCTGCGCGGCGAGCCTGGTCCGGCCACCGACATCGTGGCGCTGAACGCCGGCACCGCCTTGTATGCGGCGGGCGTGGCGTCCTCCATCGAAGACGGCCTGGCCAAGGCGCGTGCCACGATCGCCTCCGGCGCGGCCATGGCCAAGCTCGAACAATTCGTTTCCGTCACGCGCCAGCTGGGCGCGGGCGCATAAAGGTTTTCCCGCATGTCCGACATCCTGAACAAAATCCTCGCCGTCAAAACCGATGAAGTGGCGGCCGCCAAAAAATACCGCGACCTGGCCAGCCTGCGCCGCGAAGTCGAGGGCGATGCCCTGCTCCGCGCCGACATCCGCGGCTTCGAAGCGAACCTGCGCAAGAACATCGCCGCCGGCCGCGCCGGCGTGATCGCCGAGGTCAAAAAGGCCTCGCCCTCGAAAGGCGTGCTGCGTCCCGACTTCCGTCCCGCGAACATCGCCGAAAGTTATGCCGAGGCCGGCGCGTCCTGCCTGTCGGTGCTGACCGACGTGAACTTTTTTCAAGGTTCCGTCGAGTATCTGCGCCAGGCGCGCGCTGCTTGTGAACTGCCGGTAATCCGCAAGGATTTTATGGTCGACATGTACCAGGTGTACGAAGCGCGCGCGATGGGGGCCGATGCCATCCTGCTGATCGTTTCGGCCCTGGACCATGGCCTGATGGCGGAGCTGGAAGCCTGTGCCCAGGAACTTGGCATGGATGTGCTGGTCGAAGTACATGACGGCGATGAGTTGACCGCGGCCCTGAAGCTGAAAACGCCGCTGGTCGGCATCAATAACCGCAACCTGCGCACCTTCGAGGTCACGCTCGAGACGACCCTCGGCCTGCTGCCGCGTATTCCGGCAGAACGCCTGGTCGTGACCGAGTCCGGCATCCTGGGGGTGGAAGACGTAGGGCGCATGCGCGAGGCGAACGTGCATGCGTTCCTGGTGGGCGAAGCGTTCATGCGAGCGCCAAACCCTGGCGCCGAACTTCGACGATTATTCGACTGACATGAAAACAACCATCCGCACCCGGGCCGCACTCCTTCTCTCGCTGGCAGCCCTCGGCGGATGCAGTGCGGTCCAGCCCGTCGCTTCCACCGCCAAGCGCATTGTCGCCGCCCTCCTCCCTACGCCCACAACCGAGGCGCAGGTGGCGCCGTCCTCCCCCACGCTCGACGCCTACAAGACCGAGGTGGCGCAGCACATCATGCGCCACAACGCCGGCCAGACCTTCAGCGGCCAATTGCCGCCCATGCTGCCGGCAATCGTGGTGGTGAACATCACCGTGGGCGAGGACGGCGAGTTGCAGGACGTCGCCGTCCAGCGTTCGCGCGACCCGGACGCCTCGAAAGTGGCCGTCGCCTCGATGCGCCGCAGCGGCCGCCTGCCACGGCCCGCCAAGCTGCTGGCGGCGAACATGCGGACGCTGACGTTTTCCGAGACTTTCCTGTTCGATCACCAGTACCGCTTCCAACTGCGCAGTTTGGCTGGTCCCCAGTAGAGGGTGGGCACAGAGAGTGCCCACCCTACTGGAAGCGTTTGTGGCGCTGCGCGGCAGCAAAAGCAAAAACTGTCAGGTTCAGCGCCCCAGCACGTTCAGCACCGCCAAACTCATCGCCTGCGCGGCGGTCTTGATCGACGGCTCCGGCACAGGCGCATAAAACGGCGAGTGATTGAAGGCGATCGGCTTGCCGCCCTCTTTTTCGGCCTCGGCCAGCATCTTCGGGTCGTACACGCCGGTAAAGAAGAACATCGACGGCACGCCCTGGTTCACGTACTGCGAAAAATCCTCGCTGGCCGTCATGGCCGGCATACGCTGGGCCTTGGCGTCGCCGAAGGCATCCTTGAAGACCGCTTCGGTCTTCACGACCAGCGCTTCGCTATTGACGATCGCCGCGCCGCCGCTGATCAGCTGCACGTCCGGCGCCGGCGCCCCGGCCATCGCGCTTGACGCCACAGCCACGCGGCGCACGCCGTCGAGCAACTTGGCGCGCACGGCCGGGCTGTACGAGCGGATCGTGCCGCGCACCAGCACGCTGTCGGGAATGATGTTGCCGACCGTGCCGCCCTGGATCGCGCCGATGGTCACCACGCCGAATTCCTTCGGGTCCTTCTCGCGCGAGACCACCGTCTGCACGTCGACCACGAAACGCGCGGCGATCGTGATCGGGTCGACCGATTTATCCGGCGCCGAGCCATGCCCGCCGCGGCCCTTGAAGACGATCTCGATCGCGTCGGAGTTCGACGACACCGCGCCCGTGTTGTAGCCCACCGTGCCATGCGCCAGCGGCCAGGAGTGCAATGCGAACGCGTAGTCCGGCTTCGGGAAACGCTTGAACAAACCATCGTCCAGCATGGCCTTGGCGCCGGACACGGTTTCCTCGGCCGGCTGGCCGATGAAGACCAGGGTGCCCTTCCACTGCGATTTCATTTCCACGAGCGTGCGCGCGGCGCCCAGCCAGCTGGCCATGTGGATGTCGTGGCCGCAGCTGTGCGTGACAAAACTCTCGCGCCCGTCGCTGGTCGCTTTCGCGCGGCTGGCATACGGCAAGCCGGTCTTTTCTTCCATCGGCAAGCCATCGAGCTCGGTGCGCACCAGTACCGTCGGCCCGGCGCCGTTGTTAAAGACAGCCACCACGCCGGTCTTGCCGACTTTTTCGGTCACCGTGAAGCCGAGTTTGCGCATCTCGGCAGCCAGCTTGCCGGCGGTGCGCACTTCCTGGAAGGCGATCTCGGGATGGGCGTGCAGGTCCTTGTAGACCGTGTCGAGCCACGGATACATGCCGTCGATGCGGCTGGTGACGTCCTTCTTGAGCGGTGCGGGAAGCTGGGCCAGGGCCGGCATGGCGGCAAGGGCAAGGAGGGCGGCGGCGACGGGCTTTTTCAAGGAAGACCTCTTCTCTGGACAGGAAAACGCAAAGGACGCAGGCCCGGCGCAAGCGTCAGGCCCGCGCGGGACATCAACACGCGCTCGGACGCGGAATCGACGACGACTTCTTGCCGGCCACCGCCTGCGACAGGGTAATCCCCGGCACGCGCTCGCCCTGCAGCGTCAGGTCGAAGGCCATCAACTCGTCGCGGCGGAAGGCGTGGATCGTCAGCTTGTCGCCGACGCGGTAGCGCGACAGCAGCGCGTCGACATTCGCCGGGTTGCCGCTCACCCGCAGGCCGTCGATGGCGATCACGATGTCGAGCGCCGACAGGCCGGCCTGGTGCGCCGCCCCGCCCTCGTGCACTTGCGTGAGCCTTGCGCCGAGCGGGTCGCGGCCGATACCGGCGTCGAACGACGGCTTGCCGGTCTTGCGCTCGTCGGCCAGCTTCACGCCGAAGGGCGCGAACAGCTTGGCCAGCGGCAGGTCTTCGGTACCGCGCACGCATTTGTCGAACAGGTTGCGTAATTTGAGGCCGCTGACTTCGTCGAACAGCGCCTCGACCTCGCTTTCGGTCACGCCGCGCCCGACGCTCGGATAAAAATCCTGGCCATAGCGCTGCCACAGCGCGCGCATGACGTCGTCGAGCGTTTTCGCGCCGCCGGTCTTGGCGCGGATCGTCAAATCGAACGCCAGCGCGATCAGGGAACCCTTGCTGTAATAGCTGATGATCGCGTTCGGCGAATTCTCGTCCTGGCGGTAGTACTTGCTCCAGGCATCGAAGCTCGAATCGGCCACGCTTTGCTTGGTGCGGCCACTGCCGCGCAGTACGCTGCCGACGGTTTTCCCGAGCAGTTTGAAATAGGTCGGCTCGCCGATGATCCCGGCACGCACCAGCATCAGGTCGTCGTAATAACTGGTAAAGCCCTCGAACAGCCAGAGGAGCGGCGTGTAATTCTCGACCTGCAGGTCGTAGGGCGCGAACACGGCCGGCTTGATGCGCTTGACGTTCCAGGTGTGGAAATACTCGTGGCTGCACAGGCCGAGGAATTTCAGGTAGCCCTCGCTCGGCTCGCCCGTCTGCGGCGTGGCGCTGCACGGCAGGTCGGCACGGGCGCAGATCAGGGCGGTCGAGGCGCGGTGTTCCAGGCCGCCGTAGCCGTCGCCGACCGCCATCGTCATGAACACGTAGCGCTCCAGTGGCGCGCGATGTGTCTGCGGCTCGAAGAAGGAAATCTGGGTTTCGCAGATCGCTTTCAAATCCGCCTGCAGGCGTGCCATGTCCAGGTTCGGCACGCGGCCGGTGATGACGATGTCGTGCGGGATGCCGTGCGCCTTGAAGGTGGCCAGTGCAAATTCGCCCATCTCGACCGGATGGTCGATCAGCTCGTCGTAGTCGGCGGCGACATAGGTGCCGAAGCCGTAGCGCTTGGCCGCCAGCTCCTTCATCGCGGTGGCGACGCGCCAGCTGCGTGCTTGCGGGTCGCTCGGGCGCTGGATGTCGACTTCGTGCGCCACCTGTTCCTGGCCGAGCACGCGCAGGAACACGCTGGTGCCGTTGAAGAAGCCGTGGGTCTGGTCGAGATGGGCGGCGCGCACCGACAGGTCCCAGGCATAGATTTCATAGTGCAGCGTCAGCGCGCCGTCGACCGGGTCGGCGCGCCATGAATGCTTGTCGAGTTTTTCCAGGGCGACGTTGGCCCCGTTCAATTCGGCCCGGATGCGCACGATATTGCGCGCGAACTCGCGGATCATGTAGCTGCCCGGGATCCAGGCCGGCAGCGCGAACACCTGGCCGTCCTTCGCCGGTGCCGGCACCGTGACGGTGACGTTGAACAGGTGGCCCGCCAGGTCTTTCGGGACGATGGTGTAGTGGATCGCGGGCTGCTTTTTCTGGGCTGTTTTTTTCATGATGACGAAGAGAGTCGGCTTGGACACCGTAGTGTAACGGATTCGTCCTTGCCTACAACGGGCGTCGTAGGGTGGTCGGCTACACCCGGCAATGTGCTTAGACGCGGCCTGAACGCCGCCCACGCGTTCAACACACGCATGAACTGGCACGAGGTTTCCGCAGTCGGTTGAGCGCGTGGACGGCAGAGCCGTCCACCCTACGCCAGGTCGCCTGGGGTATCGATATCGCGCAGAATGCCCGGATCGTCGACCGCGACCTCCACCACCGGCGAGCTTTTCAAGATTGCGCGCGCCCCGTGCTCGCCCTGCAGCGCCAGTAGCGCCGGCAAGTGCTGCGCGCCGAAAGCGACCGGATTGCCGCGCCGCCCCTCGAACACGGGCGCCGCGATGTCGGCACCGCGCGCCAGCGCAGCGAGCAGCGCGCGCAGCGTGCCTGGGGACACATACGGCATGTCGCCCAGCGCCACCAGCCAGGCGTCGGCCTGCGGCAGCGAGTGCGCAATCGCCTGGACCAGGGAGGCGGCCATGCCGCTGTCGGCGCCTGCACAGAGCACCACCTCGCAGCCAGCATCACGTAAAACGTCGGCCACGCCGCCATCCTGCGGCGGCACGACAGCGATCACGCGGGGAAGGACACAGAGGAGAGTGCGGGCGCTGGCGGCGACGACGCAATCGCCCGCGCCAAGCGGCTGCAGCAGTTTGTTGCGGCGCCCGAGCGGATCGAAACGCCGCCCGCGCCCCGCCGCCAGCAGGATGCCGACCGCGTTCATGGGCACGCGTCCGGCTCAGGCAAGCGTGGAAGCGGCATCCTTGATCGCGGCGCGGATGCGCTGGTAGGTGCCGCAGCGGCAGATGTTGCCGCTCATGGCGCTGTCGATGTCGGTGTCGCTCGGCGCCTTGTTCGCGCGCAGCAGCGCGGTGGCGCTCATCACCTGCCCGCTCTGGCAGTAGCCGCATTGCGGCACGTCGTGGCGGATCCAGGCGTCCTGTACGGCCTTGCCGACGCCGTCCTGGCCGATCGCCTCGATCGTGGTGATCGTCAGGCCGACCGCGTTCGATATCGGCGTGATGCAGGAACGGACCGGCGCGCCGTCCAGGTGCACGGTGCAGGCGCCGCACAGGGCGGCGCCGCAGCCGAACTTGGTGCCGGTCAGGTTCAGGTTGTCGCGCAACGCCCACAGGATGGGCGTGGACGGATCGGCGTCGACCTGGGTGGCACGCCCATTGATGTTCAGCTGGACCATGGAAGCGCGCTTACTTGATCGAGTTCAGCTTCGCTTCCAGCCCCGCCAGGTCGACCGCGCCTGGAATGCGGGTGCCGTCGGTGAAGAAGATCGCCGGCGTACCCTGGATTTTGAGCTTCTGGCCCAGTTCCGCGATCTTCTGGTTCGGCGACTCGCAGTTGGCGGGCGCCGTCGGCGGCACCTTGTTGTCGATCATCCAGTCGTCCCAGGCCTTGACCCGGTTCGGCGCGCACCAGATGTTCTTCGACTTCGTAAACGAATCCTCGGACAGGATGTTGTACATGAAGGTGTAGATGGTGACGTTGTCGATGTCCTTGAGCGTGGTCTGGCGCAGGCGCTTGCAGTAGCCGCAGTTCGGGTCTTCGAACACGGCGATCACGCGCTTGCCGTTGCCCTTCACCTGCTTGAGTGCGGAAGCGAGCGGCAGGTCGGAAAACTTGATCTTGTTCAGGTCGTCGAGCCGGGCCTTCGTGATGTTGCGCGAGGTTTTCGCTTCGTAGACCTGGCCGATGAACAGGTAGTCGCCCTTCTTGTCCGCGTACAGGATGTCGCCGCCGACGCGCAGCTCGTACAGGCCGCTGTACGGGGTTTCGGTGATCGAATCGATCTTGGCGCCGCCCAGGCGCGGCTCGATATTCTTGCGAATCGTGGCTTCGGCCGTATTCTGGGCCCCTACGCACGACGCCATCAGGCCCGTCGCCGCCAGCACGGCGATCTTGGTTTTCAACATCACTATGAATTCCTTAAAATTTACTGACCGATGGCGTGCGCCATCAGGCGACGCTTAATGAAGGGCAACTTATCGAGCAAGTTTAATCCCAAATTACGTGCAATGCGCAGCGGCTCGAGGTTGGCGCCGAACAGGCGCTCGAGTCCGTCGGTGGCTAATTGCATAATGAATACATCTTCCTTGCGCGCCCTTGCATAGCGCGCCAAGACCCGCTCGTCGCCGGGTGCGCGGTGTTCCTCGCGGTCGGCCACCACGCGCAGCAGGTCGACAACGTCGCCGAAGCCGAGGTTCATGCCGTGCCCGGCCAGCGGGTGAACAGCATGCGCCGCGTCGCCGATCAGGGCCACGTGCGGCGCGGTCAAGGCATGCGGGCGCACCAGCGCCAGCGGCACCGCTTTCACCGATTCCGGCTGCAGCGGCCGCAAGGTGCCGAGCGCCGCGTCCGCGTACTCGCACAGGCGCACGGCCAGCTCGCCCATCGATTCTTCCATCAGGGTCGCGGCCAGGGTTTCCGGCGCCGACCAGACCAGAGACACGCGATTGCCCGGCAAGGGCAAGAGCGCGATGATGCCGTCGCTGCAGGTGAACCATTGGTGGGCAACGCCGTGGTGCGGCTTTTCGCAGGAAAAATTGGTGACGATCGCCTGCTGGTGGTACGAGCGGTAGTCGATGCCGATGTCGCACTGCCCGCGCACCCAGGAATTGCGCCCGTCGGCGCCGATGACCAGGCCGGCCTCGATGCGGCGTCCATCTTCCAGCTCCACTGAAGCGCCATCCGGGCCGCTGGCCAGGCGCGTGCCGCAGCCCTTGACGATCTCGACCTTGTGCGCGAATTTCAGCGCCGCGTCGAGTGCATGATTCAGGTTGCTGTCCTCGACGATCCAGGCCAGCGCCCCGGTATGCGCGCCAAAGGCGTCGAAACCGAGGCTGCCGCCGTTCTTGCCGTCGCCATTGACCGCCATCGCATCGACCGGCGCCACGCGGCTCGCGTCGAGCGCATCCCACACCTTCAGCGACGACAGCAAGTGATGCGCCGTGTGGTTCAGCGCATACACGCGCACGTCCCACGGGCGTTCGCCGCCAGCGGCGCCGCCTTCGCGCTGCGCAGGGACGGGCGCGGGGACCAGCAGCGTGACGCTGTGCCCGGCCTGGGCGAAGCCGAGCGCCGCCGTCTTGGCGATGGCGCCATTGCCGACGATGCAGACGTCGCTTCTATAGTGTGCGGTAGAGGAAGTGGAGGTCGTCATGCCAGGCATTATAGCGGCATGTCCGGGGCACACTCGCCCTGCGGCGGACGCGGCGGCTGAAGAAAGTTGCAGCCGGGACTTGCGGAGCCGCGAGCGGCTGGCTATAATCATGCCTCTCTTGGCCTGGTAGCTCAGTTGGTAGAGCAGAGGATTGAAAATCCTTGTGTCGGTGGTTCGATTCCGCCCCGGGCCACCAAGAATTCAGCAGTACAGCAGAACGCCACCTTCGGGTGGCGTTTTTGTTTTGAGAATTCATACTTCTCCCCGGTCCATTTCCTCCCTTGCTGTCACTTCCTGAACCACAAGTTACGTTCGGACATGGCGTTATATCACGTGTTCCGGCTTGATCGAACCAGTAAGGCTGCCACTGCCAGGTTCCAGATGGAATGTACGCCAAAAATTGCTATCAGGCTGCCTGGGGTCAGGCGCACATCGACGACCAGGATGAACAGCCCGGGAAACAACCCTGCCGCCGCCCCCAGCGTCGCGCACCAACGCGACCACGGCCATTCCGGCACCGACGCCAGAGCGTATGACCACGCCAGAAACGCGGCACACATTGCCAGCAGGCCGGCCTTGGTCAGCACTTGAATAATGGTTCCAATAACGCGCAGGACGATGTAGACCACGTCGACCTCCCCCTGGGGTGTGTTGATGAACTGCCGCGCCAGTTGGGGCACCACAAAGCCATCGAGCAACATCGCCCCGACAACGATGAAGCAGCCGACCCCATACGCGGCCATCGCAACAATCACTGGCGCGCGCCGTTGCCCGAGCAGCCTACTGAACACCGCAAAGCCAGCTGCAAGAACTGCCAACATGACAATGAGCCCACCGTGTACGACACCGTCCATGAGCTGTAGCGAGATGAGCTGAGCCAGGCTTTCCTCAACCGACGACGCTTGACTGACGACGGGGTGATGAAACAAGGCGAACAGTGCAAGACCAGTGGTGCAGGCGATACCCAGAGCGGCCCGACGGCGATGCGCCGGGGGCGGGACGGTTGCTGGCAGATACATGGGATTCCTTTACCTTTTTGATTGAAGCTCCAGTAATATCATCGTCGCCGCGTCAAGTCGGCAGAGTACTTTATCGCTTCATCCGGTAGCGGACAAAACCTCTACATTGTTCGTCAGAGAAAGGTTTCATGGTTGACGAGATGTTGGATCGCCGCAGCCAACGAACGCGCGCCGCGTTACATCGCGCATTCGTTGAACTGTTGCTCGAGCAAGGCTACGATGCGCTCAAGATCGGCACCGTCGTGCAGCGCGCGAATGTCGGCCGTTCGACTTTTTATGAGCATTACCGGACCAAGCATGACCTTTTGCGCGCCAGCATTGTCGGACCTTTCTCCATTGTGGCTGACCTGGTCAATGCGACAGTAACGACCGGGTCCCTGGTGGCCCTGCTTCGGCATTTCCGGGATCACCAGCAGGTTGCGCGCGTCTTGCTGAGCTGGCCGACAAGGCCCCAGCTTGCCAGCACACTTGCCAAGCTGATCCTCGAGCGCCTGACCCATCATCCCACTTGCTTGCCGCGCATCCCGATCGAGGTACTCGCCAGGCAAATAGCGGATGCCCAACTCTCGCTTGTCGAGAGTTGGGTGACGGGGCGCCCGCACATGGATCTTGAAGCAGCGGTGGAAGCGCTCAGGCGCACTGCCGTTGCGTTAGCCAGTGCGCACAACGACACAACTGGCGCTGGAGCTGAAGAGAAATCAGCAATTACATTGAATGCAGTTGCTTGAGTCGCATTCCGAAAAGGAGCGGCAAATCGACGTAGCAGCAGGCGCGGCGCGAAGTTGGAAAATCCTTGTTTCGGTGGTTCGATTCCGCCCCGGGCCACCAAGAACATACCTCACGAAACGCCCACTCATGCAAGTGGGCGTTGTCGTTTCTGGGATTCGCAGTCCTCGGCTCCGGTCTATTTCCGGCGCTCATCCTACCGTCAGTCCCGGTAATCGTCCGAATCGTCCAATCGTCCACAGCTCCCCGATATGGCACCAGCCTAATGAAGCGCGATTGCCAGCCTCTCTAACTAATGAGCAATTTCCAACCCTTGCTGCACACAAGCCGGAATACATCGTTGACCAGCGGCTGCTCAGAATGGAGGAGCCGCTCACCTTGATTGCCGGGTCGGTATAACCATAGGAGCTGATGCGAACCACCCTGTTCGAGCCAAGATTGCCGCCATCCTGACCGACGGAAGCCACTTCCAAATTTTGCACCCAGGGACCGCCTGAAGAGCCTCCCGCGGCATCCGAGCCGTAAACCACCGTGTTGGGCGCGATCGCCCGAAAATTGTCACTCATGACGTTCTGCATCTTCTGAGCACTGTCCAGATTCGCCGGGCAATCCAGCTTGGAGGTATGATTGCTGGCCAAGGACAGAGTTTGCCAGCCAAGCGAACCCGTCACATTTCCAATCCGGCGCACCACGCCACTGATCGATTGGTCGTTCATTTCCATCATCGCGTAGTCCGCCGCGTTGGGTACCCACCGTCGCCGCTGGCCCAAGTGGTTGTCACACGAACCAGACGAGGGGTCTCGCTGCCAAACGGGGCGACTCCGTCGCGGAATGTAGGAAGGAATAAGAAATTGCCGTAAAAGCCGGTGGCTGTGCCCGAATGGATGCAGTGTCCGGCTGTTGCGACAATTCGAAGTAACCACGGACGCTGAGCAGATTAATGGCGAGCCGTTGATCGAAAAGAAAAGCTTGCCAGCAGCGCGGTACGGGAAGGTGCGGTCAGCCGAGAACGACGTTAGTAGAGCAAGTCCGTCGAGTGTAAGACGGGAAGAGCTCAGCACGAAAAATCCGCGTTCGATTCAACAATGCGACAAAACCCTAATTTATATTATCTCCATTCCCTGCGATATTGACAGTCGCTTTGTCACGTGCTAATAATGCTATTGGTACTCGCGTTGCAATGCGTACAATGGCGTGTTTTGAAAACGGCCAGTAATTTTGTATCAAGTGAGCCAGCCGCTGAAAAGCTTTTTTTCTGCAGTCATTATGTTGCCTTTTTGACATATTGCTGCCGAAAATGAAAACGCCAAATTTCTTCTTGGGGATATAGGGGATAATGATGCGGCTTTTTAAACGCGGCAGTGATGCCACTCGTCTATTCTTTTACCCCAGCACGTTTCTGTTTTACCTGTTCTTTGCACTGCTTACATCCATCACTCCCCTCTCCACTGTACATGCGCAAAGCATGCAGTCCTTGCAGCTTGTTCCGTCGACCATCGGCGGTGGGACTGGCGGTACATCGACAGGCATCGTTACCCTAAGTGCACCCGCGCCAGCTGGGGGAGCAATAATCCAGCTCGACAGTTCCAATCCTGAGCTGGCCGCATCGGTTCGGCAGATCACGGTACCGGCCGGTCAAACAGGGGCGAATTTCATTGTTGCTACCAATGCACTATACCGGCGTTATAGCGGACTAGCTTTCACCGCTTCAATCTCGGCCGCTAGCCCTCTAGGACAAGACAGGGTCTCAGCTACGCTGAATGTGACTGCGCAGGCCCGGCCCAGCGAGACAGTATATGCTCCCCCGAATTCCGCCGAAGGACCCCGGTGTGGTGCTGGAGAGAGGGGTTTGCTGTTCAAGGGGGAAACGGGGATCTTGTGGAATTGCGCTCGAGGTACGAACGCCACATGCACTTTCGTTCAGGAGTGCACACGTGGTTGTCAATCGCGCCCTCTAAATGGCAGCAAATCACAGGATGTCTGTGCCACTTCCGGTGTAGTCCCGATCGTTCTGGACCCAAGGAGTATGGGCGGCGGCAACCCAGGCGCAGGCGCGCTACAACTGTCTTCCGGAGCCCCTGCAGGAAGCGTTGGTGCGGTGTCAACCAGTAGTTTGGTCGCAGCTCCGCCACAATCGCAGAATTCCGTCGACATGAGTTTTACCACTGGTGCAACCCGATTGCCTTTCAAACTGCTCACGGCAGCGGTCAGTGGAATCAAGTTTGCACCCATGCGTGGTGAAGTCGTTGTGCCGCAGCGACAATCGGATGGCAGCATTTTTTACCAGTCTCGAAGTGCCCGGGCCTGGGTAGCAGTGTTGCCCGGCACTCCGCCGCCAGCTCGCCTGCTGTCTCTCAAACTCGATAGCGCAAGCATTAAAGGCGGAGAACCAACGTTTGGCAGAACCTGTATCGACCAGCTTTTTCCCGCGCCCGAAGTGGGCAGTATTGCGCTCACGGTGACCAGCAGCCACCCGGATGTAGCTGATGTATTAGCTTCTCCCATGAATCAGGGCACCGACTGCCGTACGTTCACTGTCGATACCAAAGCCGTCGCCTCTGACACGACAGCCACCATTACTGCGCAATTAGGTACCCAAGCTCTGAATTCTCCATTGCGCTTGACTGCAGCGGCAGGCGCGAAACAGGTAAATTCCTACTTTCTCGATCCAAACATCGTCATAGGAGGTTCTCCATCGCAAGCCACACTTGTGCTCGATGGGATAGCGCCGCCCAGCGGTTTCCTTGTCACGTTAACGTCCAACTCAACGCTGGTAACCATACCAGGTAGTGTGACGGTGCCAAGTGGCAACGACCGATTGAGCTTTACAATCGAGACTCAACCTGTCTCGGCAGATGTGGTGGTAAACCTCCAGGCTTCGCCAGCGGCGGCCGGCCTTGTTTCGCAACTGATCCTCAAGGCTGCTGCCGGTTCCCCTACTCTGACTTCGTTGGCGGTCAATCCCACTTCAGTAACAGGAGGCACCACCAGTACCGGGACCGTTACCCTCAGCGCAGCAGCAAGCACCAGTACTCCTGTCAGCCTTGCGAGCAACTCTAGCGCCGCCCTTGTGCCGTCATCGGTCACGATAGCAGCTGGCGCAACGACGGCACAGTTTGTTGTAAACAGCACGTCTGTCACTGCGAACACCACTGCCACGCTATCGGCCACCTTAGGCGGTACTGGCAATGATACGGTCACAAAAATAGCAGCACTTACTGTGACGCCAGGCACCCAACCACCTCCCGGCGCATTAGCCGCACCTTCCCTGTTGAGTCCAGCGGCCGATGCGCGTTTTTCGGTAGGGCAGACTATCAACTTTGACTGGAGCGATGTGGCTGGCGCGAGGGCTTACGTCATTCAGGTCGATGACTCCAATACCTTTGCAGCTCCTTTGATTCTTAACCAGAGTGGCTTGACAGCCTCACTGTATTCAACCAGCACGCTCCCAGTGGGCCGACCGTACTGGCGCGTACGTGCTATTGATGCATCTGGCAACCCAGGCGCATGGTCTGCTGTACGACAAATTCGTATAGAAAATTAAACAATCGAAGATTCCCGCTTTCACTGTCTCGGACGGTTATTCCCTATCATGATGCTTTCATCGGGACATTCTCACATCAGATTAGGGCATAGAGATGTCTACATCTCGGGCGACATCCGAAATATAAACGGGGGTATCTTGAAGCTGTTTCTACGAACCGACCGTGCACGGCCACGTGTTTGTTTTCTGTGGACGGCGCCGTGACCTGATCAAGGTGCGATGGTGGACTGGCGGTGGCTTGTGCCTGCTGTGCAAGCGCCTGGAACGTGGCCGCTTCATCTGGCCGCAGGCCAATAGCGGCAGCGTCACGCTGACGCTTGCGCAGCTGTCGATGCTGCTTGAGGGGATCGACTGGCGCCGGCCGGAGCGCATCTGGCGACCGGAGTCAGCCTTGTAAACCTGCAGTGGTCCGGATAAACTTGGCGCATGCTCAACGCCGCCGACCTGCCTGACGATATCGCCGCCCTGGAAGCCCTGCTGCTGGCGAGCGAAGTGCGTGCGGCAAAAAGCGAAGCACGTGCGGCGCATCTGGCCGCCGAGCTGTCGACGCGCACCGCCGAGATCGAGCACCTGAAGCTGGTGTTGGCCAAGCTGCGGCGCATGCGGTTCGGGCGCAAATCGGAAAAGCTCTACCAGCAGATCGAGCAACTGGAGCTTCAGCTCGAAGATCTTGAAGCGGAAGAGGCGGTGGCCGAAGCACAGGCGCCAAAGGATGTGGCTCCTCGCAAGAAAGCTGCACGCAAGCCGCTACCACCGCATCTGCCGCGCGAGGAACGGGTGCAACTACCGGCCAGCCCAGCCTGCCCGGACTGCGGCGGCAACTTGAAATGCCTGGGCGAAGGCGTGTCGGAACAAATTGAATACGTGCCGGCCAGCTTCCGCGTGATTCGCCATGTGCGGCCCAAGCTGGCGTGTGCCTGCTGTGATACGATCGTGCAGGCGCCGGCGCCCGACCGGCCCATCGAACGCGGCCTGGCCGGGCCTGACGTGCTGGCCCATGTGCTGGTGGCGAAATTTGCCGACCACCTGCCGCTGTACCGACAGAGCGTGATCTACGGTCGCGAAGGCGTGGAGCTCGAGCGCAGCCTGCTGGCCAGCTGGGTCGGTGCCGCAGGCACGCTGCTGCGCCCCCCCCTGGTCGATGCGCTGCGCCGCCACGTCTTCGCCGCAACGAAACTGCATGCCGATGACACGCCACTGCCGGTGCTCGCTCCGGGCAACGGCAAGGCCTGCACGGCGCGCCTGTGGACCTATGTGCGCGACGACCGCGCCAGCGGCGATGCTACACCGCCAGCAGTTTGGTTCGCCCACTCGCCCGAGGGAAGACGCTTACGGTTATTGCACGCTGGCGCTGACCGAAGCGTTGGTACTGGCGTTCAGCGTGCAGCTCCTGCTCTTGTTGCCGCTGCTGGAGCAGGCGCCGGACCAGACTGCGTCGCGCCCGTTCGAGACGCTTAGGGTAATCAAGGTACCGGCGGGGAACGAAGCTGAGGCACTGCTTCCCACCAGTACGCTGATGCCAGCTGGGCTCGATGTGATCCGTTCGCCGCTGCGCCCGCTTGCGCTCACCGTCAGGGCGATCGTCTGCACCTGGGCCTGTGGCGAAATCTGCAGCGTGGCGCTGCGCGTCACCCCTGCCGCGCTGCCCGTGATGCTGGCCGTTGTGGCAGCGCTCACGGTGCCGGTGTCAATGGCGAAGGTCGCGCTGCTTGCTCCTTGGGCAACCAGCACGCTGGCCGGCACCGACGCCGCCGCCGTACTGCTGGCCAGTGCCACACTGAAGCCCCCCGCAGGTGCCGGCGATGACAGCGACACCATTCCCTGCGCCCGCGTGCCCCCCTGCACGCTTGTCGGGCTTAGGGACAGCGCCGACAGGGATGGTGCCACGGCCGCCGGCGCAACGGTCAGTGTAGCGCTGCGATTTACGCCGGCATAGCCGCCGCCGATAGTGGTCGTAGTCGAGGATGCGACGCTGGACGTGGCAACCTGAAAGTTCGCGCTGACGCTGCCTGCTGCCACAGTGACGCTGGCTGGCACCACCGCCGTCGCATGACTGCTGGTCAGCGTCACGACTACGCCACCATTCGGCGCAGCGGCCGAGAGGGTCGCCGTTCCCTGTACCGTGTTGCCGCCGACCACGCTCGACGGGCTAAGCGCAATGGTCGACAGCGCCGCCGCCGTCGGCGCGCTCTGCGGCGTAAAGCGCCGCGTCGCGGACCAACCGCCGGCGCTGCCGTTTGCATTAAGCGGCTGCACGCGCCACCAGTGGCGGGTACTGGGCAGGGTGCCGGCACTGAACTGCGATTGCGTCACCAACTGGTCCGTTACGAAGGGCGCGGAGAAGGTGCTCGAATTATCGATCTGGATGCGGTAGGACGTTGCGCCGCTGACGTCAGCCCAGTCGAGAGTCACCGGCTGGGCCGGCTGGGCATCGTTAGCCGGGCTGATGAGGGAGGGCGCTGCCAGGGTCGTCGTCGGCGGATTGACTGTCAGCGATGCCGAACGCGTCGTGCTGCCGTATGCGGCGCTGACGCTTGCGGTCGTTACGCTGCTCACGTTGCTGGTCGTGATCGCGAAGCTGGCGCTGGTGCTGCCGCTCGGCACCATCACGCTGACGGGAACCGTCACCGCGGATGCATTGTCGCTGAGCGCGACGCTGGCACCGCCGCTGGGGGCCGCGGCGCTCAATGTCACGGTGCCAGTCGACGAGCCGCCGCCAAGCACGCTGGACGGATTGAGCGCCACCGCCGACAGCGCCGCCCCCGGGGCGGCCGGGCCGACGCCAAGCGCCTGGAACAGGATTGTGTCGCCTGATTTCGCCGACAGCTGGACGGTCGTGGTGGCGGACGGGAAGGTGGTGATGGTGAAGCTGGCGCTGGTGGCGCCAGCCGGCACCGTCACGGTGGGCGGCACACTCGCTGCGCCCGGCAGATTGCTGCCCAGGCTGACGCTGGTGCCCCCAGAGGGCGCCGCGCTCGGCAGCGTGATAGTACCAGTAGCCGGCGTGCCTCCGGGGACGCTCGATGGACTGACAGTGAAGGCGGACAGCGTCGGCCCGGGCGGGGGCGTGCCGACCGGATTGACTGTCAGCGCGGCGCTGCGGCTGATCCCGCCCCCGGTGACGGCGAGCGTGACGACGGTGGCTTGCGCTACCCCTTGCGGCCGGATGTTGAAGAAGCCGCGTGTATTGCCTGCGGGGATAGTGACAACCGGGGACAGGAAAGGCAGCACTGTCGGGTTATTACTCGAGACCTTCAGCGACTGATCGAAGCTTGCCGCCTTTTCGATGGTCACGGTGGCGTCGGATGACCCTTCACCGCCGACGATGGTGGCCGGGAACAGCGACAGCGAAAGCGGTTGCGGCGCTGGCGTCACCGTAACCGGCGACTCCAGCGTGACGTTGTTCCAACCAGCGCTAATCGTGGCAGTGGTGCTTGCGCCGACGTCCGCAGTCGGCATCGAGAACGGCGCCGAATAACTGCCTGCCGGGATCGTCACGCTTGCCGGCGGCATTGCCGCCGGCGCGTCGCTTGAAAGACGGACCTCAGCACCGCCCTCGGGAGCGCGGCCGTTGAGCGTCACCATGCCGCCGCCAGCCACGCCGCCGCTGACGATGGGAGGCGTAATCGACAGCGTCTTGAGCACGGGTGGCATCAAGGTGAACTCGGTGGACGCGGATCGGCCATTGAAGGTGGCCGTCAGGGTGATAGGGGTCGGGACCGTCGCCTGGCCAACAAGCATCTGGAACTGGGCCCAGGCGTGCGTGCCCTGTATCTGGATTGACGCAGGCACTGGTGCGGCGCCTGGATTGGAACTGCTCAGGGCGACGCTTGCGCCCCCGGGCGGAACAGCGCCGCTGAGCTGGACTTCGACCCAGCTGTCGTCGCCGCTGTACAGCGGGATGCGCACCGGCGTGATCGATACCGGCACCGGCGGCGCCGCGCTGATGGTGAAGCTGCGCACTTCGGACCAGGCGGTGACTGCCGTCGTCTCAGGCGAGGCCATGCCCTGGTGCGAGCGCACCCGCCAATATTTCGTTCCTGCCGACAGCGACGTCAGCTTCACGACAGGCTCGGTCAGCTGCACCGACAACGGCGCTTCATTGGTGGAGAATCCGGGACTCGAGGAGACTTGTACTTCGTAGCCGGATGGCTGCGGATTGATGGTGTGGGCCCATGTGAGGGTGACCGGCAGCGTTAGCGCAGCGTCGTTGGCCGGCTCCTGCGGCGCCGGCGGCGGCGGTACCGGATTGCTGTAGAAAACAGAAAACTCGATCACGTTCGATGGCATGCCGGCGATGCCATCGGCATTTACGGAATAGACCCGCGCGAAATACTTCCCTTCCGGGTTGCCGATAGCGAAACCATAGCTGGTCTTGGGAATATTGTCGAACTTGATCGAGCCCACCGGGAAATTCGGATCAGTCGAGGCTTCGAACACATAGCTGGCCGCGCCTGGCGCCGCGCTCCAGGTGAAGCGCATGTTTTCCCACGGATGGAAAGTGGAATAACCGACGGGCTGGTCGAGCACCGGCGTGCCGGGAGAGGCGCTTCCGGCGCCGGTCACGGTGAAGCTGCGGGCGGCCGACCATGCCCCCTGCTCGAAAGCACTGTTCACCGCCTGCACGCGCCAGTAATAGGTGCCGGCGGCCAGCCCGCTGATGGTGCCCTCGGTCTGGCCGCTGGTCGAATCGATCTTGAGCACTGGGGAGAAGCTGGGCGAATTGCTGACCTGCCAGTTGTAGGCCACGATGCCGGAAGGATCGCTAACTGCGCTCCAAGAGATCGAGAAGGGTACTTGCACGCTGGCGCCGGCAGACGGCGCCAGCAAGCCCGGGGCTGGCGGCGCCGCAAGGGCAAGGCCCGCCAGCGGCCCAAGCGTCAGGAACAGCAGCAAGGCAAGGTATCGGAAGGTCTTCATCGTGATCTCCTTTGGCATTGCTGTGCGCCCCCGCACCCGGTGGCCAGGGCGGCCGTGGTGCTGCGCCCGCTGCCTGTCGAACCGAGCAACGGCGCATTTATCTTCCCAGCGGCGCTGCGTTTCGGACCGCTCCAGTGGGCGCCTGCATGGCAGAGCAAGCTGCGCCAACCGGTGATATTGGCAGCGTCGTGGTCGTGACCGTACCTGTCGGCGTAATTCGGCGAATGGAACAATTTTCCTTGTCGACTACTTGAATGTTGCCGGCTTCGTCCGTGGCCACGATGAGCGAGTCAGCCGGCCGAGTCGCTCCCCTAGCGGCGCCGCTCGCATGCAGGCTGACTCTGCCCTGTGGGGTGATCTCTCGGACCGCTTTGTCGCGCTGCATGATGTACAAATTGCCGGCCGTATCGACTGCGATGCCGACCGGTGCAGAGCGGGCCAGTGCCGCTCGGTCGTTCGGCACCTCACCGGCTTGACCGAACGGTACCGGATTGGTTACCACCCTGGTTTCTAACAGCGCATGGCGCCGATCCTGGACGCTGGCTGGCCTAGCTAAATCGGCCTGAGCGCTACGCGCAGCAGTTGCAGACGTCTCGGGCACCTGGTCACCGTTACAGGATGAAAGCAGCGTGCACAGGCCCAGTAAGGTTGTGCGTCTTAGTGCAGTCCATCGTTCTCCCGGCTTGATCCTGCTTGGGTTTGGCTCATTGATCAAACCTGTGGACAGGTTTCGTGAGAAAAGCGCGCATTGGCAGACGCTCCTTGTGAGAGCGGTAAGCAAGAAGGGGAACCTTGCTTTTGACACCGATAAGATCGTACGATCTTTGCGGATGAAAAAACTCATTGCCTGCTCTGAATTAGGTGTCGTCGTTTAAATGCGTAACAATTCAACCTAGCACGCAAAAAGACGTGCGTCCAATTTGTAACTGCAATAATTATTTGAGTATTGGTAGAGAAGTTTCAACTGACTTCAGTTTTAGCAGATTCCGGCAACTGTAATCGGCAAGGCTGAGGTTGGTTCTGTCGCGTTGTTGATCAAACGGCGGAATTCTCCGGAGCGGCACTGTGCCGCTCAAACTGGACGGACCATTCCTGCCAGCGCAGAAAATTGGTCAGCGAACGACATTACATCGGCGCCGTCAAGTGCGAACTGGCCCTTGCGGATCATGTGTATCAGTTCAATTTCGGCGAGCACGGAGCCAGCGGACCGGAACGATTTGAAGTTGAGCATCGGCCTGGTCACCCGCTTGATGGCGCGATGGTCCTGCTCGACGATATTGTTGAGGTATTTAACCTGGCGAACGAGAATAGGCAAGTCGCGGCCGGCGTTGATCGCATCGATCGCCGCCTTGATGGCGCCGCTCCTGTCCATCGCGACCTTGTCAGGATCGCCGTTCGCTCCCATGCCCTTGTCGAAGCAGCGCTTTGCCGCGGCCAAGTCGCGCTTCGCCGTCAGCAGGAAGTCGACGGTCTTTCCCTGCTTGTCGACAGCGCGGTAGAAACACGCAAATCCATCATTTCACCAGCAGCACTCATCATCATGTCGTGGCTCTAGCCGACGCCCTTGCCGCAAACAGCTGGAGTGCCGCTAGCGCCATCGTGGATCGGGTGACTGATCTGAAGTTGACTGCAAGCATTTCAAACCTCGTCAGTTCGTCACGTGAGGCAATGGTTTCATTTGTACAGCGCGTCGAAGCCAAACTTCCTACAGACGCGATCAAATTTATCTTTGACGGTGTGCTGAGCGGTATTGGCGGTGTTGCGCTCGCCGAGGCGGCCGGGCTAGCCGTGGCGCTTGGAGTTACAGTTCTATCGGTAAAACTGATCGCCATCGTTTTACTGCTGTGGGGCCTTGCGATTACTCTTCCTGCATTGTGGCGGATCTCAATGAACAAACTAGACCTGTTCAAGGGTCAATTTTGGGATGATTAATTGAAGCAGACACGGCGCGCAGACTGAAAATCCTTGTGTCGGTGGTTCGATTCCGCCCCGGGCCACCAAGAATATCGTTCACGCAACGCCCACTCATGCAAGTGGGCGTTGTCGTTTCTGAGGTTCGTAGTCCTCGGCTCCGGCCTATTTCCGGTGTGCGCTCATGCCGCCCCCCGATAATCGACCGAATCGTCTAATCGTCCCAGCACCCGCTATAGCGCTAATTACCCAAGGGAGATTGTCAGCCGCCTGTTTGCTCACTTAGTTAGAGAAGCGCTGATTTAGACGCCGAGATGCCTCCGCATGAGGATCTAACCTGGGGCAATGGTTCTGTCGCATTAGCGAACGTCGACGGGCAATCAGGTAAGCTGCCGGGGGCTGCGGCGCCCGAACCCAGGACGAATCGATATGCTCAGCTTCAAAGGGATGCGCTTTCTGATGGATGTGATCCTGGTCTGCATCGGTGGGCGATTCGTTTCCTGCCGCTCATCGAGAAGATGGCTCGGAAACACAAGCGCCCGGTCGGCGGCAGCTGGCGCATGGATGAGACGTACATCAAGGTCAAGGGCGTCTCGAAATACCTCTACCGGGCTGTCGACATGCAGGGCAAGAAGGTCGACTTGCTGCTGACGGCGCAGTGCGACATGGCCGCGGCGAAGCGCTTCTTCGACAAGGCCATGGGAGCGAACGGCGATCTGGACAAGGGCGCGATGGACAGGAGCGGCGCCAACAAGGCGGCGATCGATCCGATCAACGCCGGCCGCGACGTGCCTATCCTGGTGCGCCAGGTTAAATACCTCAACAATATCGTCGAGCAGGACCATCGCGCTATCAAGCGGGTGACCAGGCCGATGCTCAACTTCAAATCGTTCCGGTCCGCCGGCTCCGTGCTCGCCGGCATCGAACTGATAAACATGATCCGCAAGGGCCAGTTCGCAATCGACGGCGCCGATGCAATGTCGTTCGCTGACCAATTTTCTGCGCTGGCAGGAATGGTCCGTCCAGTTTGATCGGCACAGTGCCGTTCCGGGGAATTCCGCCGCTTGATTAACAGCGCGACAGAACCCGGGCATCTCCGGCGCTGGTGCGACTGCCCCGGTCGCATCGGGCTAGCGCAAGGCTAGCACCGGCTGGCGTGGCACGGCATGGCCGCGCGAGGGGATTGCTGAGGACGGCACGGCGGCGCCGAGGCTGAACTTGCCGACCAGCTGGGTCAGGGTATCGGCCTGCTCCTGCATGGAAGCGGCCGCCGCTGCCGCTTGCTCGACCAGCGCCGCGTTCTGCTGCGTGGCGCTGTCGATATCCACGATGGCCTGGTTGACCTGCTCGATGCCGGCTTCCTGCTCACGCGTCGCCGCGCCGATTTCGGCCATGATGTTGGTCACGCGGCGCACACCGTTGACGATCTCCTTCATCGTGGCACCGGCTTCTCCCACTAGTTTTGAACCCTGGTCGACCTGGGCAACCGAGTCATGGATCAAGCCCTTGATTTCGCGCGCCGCCGTGTTCGAACGCTGCGCCAGGTTGCGCACTTCGGCAGCGACTACGGCAAAGCCGCGTCCCTGCTCGCCGGCCCGGGCCGCCTCCACGGCCGCGTTCAAGGCGAGGATATTGGTCTGGAAGGCAATGCCTTCGATCACGTCGATGATGTCGACGATGCGGCGCGAGGCGCCTTCAATATTGCGCATTGTTACGACCACCTCGGCAACCACGGCCCCGCCCTTCTGCGCCACCTCGGATGCCGAGGCGGCAAAGCCATTCGCCTGGCGCGTATTCTGGGCATTCTGCTTGGTCGTCGAATTGAGTTCTTCCATTGACGCGGCCGTTTCTTCCAGAGCGCTTGCCTGGGTTTCGGTGCGTCGCGAGAGGTCCATATTGCCTTCTGCAATTTCACGCGCCGCGGTATTAATCGACTCAGTACTGTCGCGCACGTCGCTGACGATGCCGTGCAGGTTGCCGCGCATGGCTTCCAGCGCATGCTTCAGGGCGCCGGTCTCGGTTTTGTCGTCGGGATCGATGGCGATGCTGCTGTGGAGCCGGCCCTGTGCGATGCCTTTCGCAAAGGTGATGGCCGCATCGAGGGGGCCAATGATGGAGCGCGATAGGAAATAGCCCATCGTCATGACGATCAGCAGCGCCGTCAACATAACCCCGACGATCATGCGCCTGGATCGGGCGACGACGATATCGCCGCCATCGCGTGCAGCCGTCGAATGCGCTTCGATCAGTTCGCTCAGCGCTGCCATGCTTTGCTCAAGTTTACTAAAACGTGTCATGAAGGCCGGATACGCGGCATGGGCAGCTGCGGCGTCGGTGGCAGTCAGGGCCACGATATCGGTCGCGCTTTTCAGGTAAGCATCTGCATCGGGGCGCACGTTCGCCATCGCCTTCGTCAAGGCGGCATCGCTCGTGCGCTTCTCCATCGAGGCAAGCAGGTCGTTAAAGAGAGTCACGCGCTCGGCGGCCTCCTTGCGCGCGGCCTGCACCTCGGCCGCATTGCCCTGCGCCGCAGCCATCAGGGCCGACAACACATCGCTACGCAACGCGTCGTGCGCCATGTCCGCCTGCAACTGGTCCTTGATCACGCTGCCGTTGGTGGTCACGCCGTCCATGGCTGCGTCGAGCAGTTCGACAGCGGCGTAGCCGATCGCGCCGACGATGGCAACGAACGCGAGCGTCGCCACGTTCGCCAACAGCAGGCGTGCTTTGATTGTGAGTTTCATCTTGGTACCGGGCAAGTTCTTACAGTTTCAACGACAGGCCGACGGTGACGCTCAGGTCGGGCGTGCGGCTGTTCAGGCCGCGTGCGACCATGGTGTCGATCTGCAGGGTATCGGTGATCAGGTAGGCGCCGCCCACGTCGAAGCTCGCCTCGGTGCCGCCGTGGTTGCTGCGCGCAATGTGCGGCGCGGCGATCTCAACGAAACCGCGCAGTTTCTCGGTCAGCTGCTTGCCGAGCACTGCGCCGAAAATACCGTGCGTGTAGCGACGCCCAAGCGTGTCGGTGTCGTTGCCCGCGCCCGGCATCAGGCCCAGCGACATCGCGTTCGGCAGTTCCCACTCGCCGACCACGCGCAGAGAAGGGCGCCATTTTTCACCGCGTAGCGCGCGCGAGCCGCTTGGGCTGTCCGCATGCAGGAGCAGGCCGACCGATGGGCTCAGTCCTGCGGCGTCGGCCACATGCCACTTCACGCCAACGGCCAGGTCGGCATAGCCGGATAAGCGCTCGGATCCGGCCGTCCCCTGCATGCTGCTGCGCCCGGAGACGCGGCCATCGCTTTCCAATCGAAGTTCGAGCGTGTCGCTGATTCCGTAGCGCAGCAGCGTGGGCGTGCTGACGATGCGCTCGCTGAGCGTACTGCTGCGGCTGCGGTCGAGCGCGACGCTGGTCTCGACCTGGAAGCGGCCCATGCCGACCACGTTGCTCGATTCGACAAAGTCTGGGCGATCGGTGACGATACCGTCGTCGGCGGCCGAAACAGGCGCGTAAAAAGCTGCTAGGGCAATAATCAGTACGCTGGCGAGACGGGCAAGATGCTTCTGTGTGGCAATGTGAAGGTACATAGTTCGCTTAGGGTTACTCGCAGCAATTACGCAACTAGGGTTGATGCAATCGAAAATTCATTAGTTCAGCGCTTCCTCTAGCACTCAAATCGGCGAATTCGACAAAGCCACAACCCTTACTTTGTAAGACCAGTCCTACATGCATAGTTTGACACAAAAAAACTATAAATTTCAAAAAGAAAGTTTTATGTTGAAAAATAACAACATTTAATTCCAGAGTGGCATTCCACGCTAGTAACCGCTCGTCGTTGTGGCGGCGCAGCGTGAGCACGACTGGGAGCAAATCCAGCACGCTTTGCCGTCGACTGCCGCATTGGATCAAGTGCCGGAAATAGCACAGCAAACAGCGCCGGCGGCGTGCCTTTCGGGGATATGTGAGCACCGCTCACGCTTTGATGAACTTATCCGGTGCCTGATGACTGTACGCGCGCAAGGGATGCCGTTGGCCCGACTTCTCGAGGTCCGTCAGTTACTTAAGCGTGGCGTGTACTTCTTTCTCGATCCGGCAACGTCGGCTGAACGGGGGGTTGCGTATTTGTCGCGTCGGGACGCACGCCGTTAGCCTTGGATCAAAGTCCACACTGCGAACTCGCTTGTGGACGCATCTCGGTACCCGCACTGGAAATGGAAACCACCGCGGCTCCATTTTTAGACTGCATGTAGGCAACGCCCTGCAGCGTCGTTCGCCCTGACCGACACGGTCACCTACGACGCACGGGGCCGGCCGCAGGTGGACGCGACGATTGCGCAGCAGGTGCAGGCGCAAGCGCAAGGCAATCGCCAGCGCGACTTCGATGGCATTGCTTTCCACCTCATCGCCCCAGCCGTACAGGCTTTCCTCGATCTGGCCTGGCTGGCGCCGCGCCGCACCGCCGCCCGGATCCGCGCCGACATTTCCTCCAGCTCGAAGGGTTTGACCAGGTAGTCGTCGGCGCCCAGGTCGAGTCCTTCGACCCGGTCGGCCAGCGCATTGAAGGCGGTAATCAGGATCACCGGCACCGCATTGCCCTTGGCGCGCAGGGCGGCCAGCAAGGCGTCGCCCGACAGGCCGGGCAAGCCGCGGTCGAGCAACACGCAATCGTAGCGGTGCGCCATCAGGGCGGTGTCGGCCGAGTCGCCGCGGCGCACCCAGTCGACCGCATGCCCGCCCAGGCGCAGCCAGGCGAGGATGGTTTCGCCAAGCGAGGTATCGTCTTCGACCAGCAGGATGCGCATGGCAGGGTCCGGAAATAAGCGGGCGGTCAGCAGCCGCCAGGTTGCACCGGCAAGATGAAGCGCATCTTAAGATGGGCGGCGGCCTGTCACGCCTTCGTCAGCGCATCGGGCTTGTGCGCCGCTTCGGCCCCGGTCTTGTCGCTCACGACCAGGTATTCCGGATTGTCTTCGGACGCGGCGACGTGGTGGCCCTTGATGTCGGTGGGCGCAGTCAGCTTCTTCTTGACCGTGCCCGTCACCGTTCCCTGCGAGGAATGCCATTGCACCTTGTCGCCGACCTTGAATGTCTTCGTCATCAGAAGTGCCTTGTAGTTGGTTGGTGCCGGCTTGACTTCCCGGCGCCGCGCACTAGGCTCAAAGGATCGACTGAGGAGAGCTGCCATGAACGCACAGGAAAACAAGCGGGTAGTGATGGAAGGCTACCAGATGTTCCAGAACGGCGACATTCCACACCTGCTCGAGCGCTACCACGACGACGCGGTCTGGATCGAGCCCGAGGCGGAAAACGTGCCCTTCGCCGGCAGGCACAACGGCAAGGCCGAAATCGCCCAGTTTTTCCAGACCCTGGACGCGGAGGCGCAGGCACTGCGCTTCGAACCGAAGGAATTCATTGCCGACGGCGACAAAGTCGTCGTCACCGGCGAAGCGACCTGGCTGTGCAAGCAGACCGGACGCAGCTACGACAGCCCCTGGGCGCATGTGTTTACGATGCGCGACGGCAAAGTAGCGACCTTCCAGAGCTTCCACGACACTGCCGCGGGCGAGCGCGCCTTCCGGCCCGACCAACCGGGACAGGCGGCAGCGGGGACGCCGCTGCATCATTGACGGGGTAATTGTCGAAGGTGAGTGTCGCTCACTTGAAGCGAAAACGAAGCGGCGATGCGTTGGCGTTCGCTTCAGCCGATTGCGGCAGCAATCACCACATCAGGTCGTCCGGAATCTGGAACGCCGCGTACGGATCGTCCTCTTCCACTGCGGCCGCGTTCTTCTTGACGCGCACGACCAGCGCGGCGTCGCGTTCCTCGATCTTGTCGGCGATCACGCGCGGCACCAGCTCGGTATTGTCGCCCAGGCGCACGATGACCAAGCGCCCGGCCATCAGGTGCTGCTGCACCGCGTTCGACACGTGGATGCGCTCGATTTTCGAACCGTGCGTGAAGTTGTAGGCGACGTCGCCATTGCCCTTGTTCTGGCGGTTCTGCTGCACCATTTGCACGATCTGCGCCATGATTGCCTTCTGCTGGGCGGCAGCGTCGCGCTGGGCGTTGAGCTCGCGGGCGCGCTCGGCGTTCTTGCGCTGCAGCTCGGCGGCGGCCAGCTTGGCTTCATCGACACTCTCGGTGCCGGTGCGGCGCTCGATCTTCTTTTGCTTGCTTTTGTCCTGCTGAACCTGTTTTGCCTTGTTCTTGTTCACCAGGCCGGCTTTGAGGAATTGGTCCTGCAACGATGCCATTGTCGGCGCTCCATAATAGTAAGTAGCGCCGGAACGGGCCGGCGCGCTGATGGCACGAAGCATAGCAAGGAGCAGCCCGCGCCGCCAGCGCCGGCTGACCCCAGGCGTACGTCAGTTGCGCGCAGGCGGCAGCGGCAAGCCCTCGGCGATTGCCAGCGCCGTCAAGGCGCCTTCCAGCACTACCCTCGCCTGCCCCGCGGCCAGTTCGAGCTGCGAGTGCAGGCGTGCGTCTTCCGGATTGCGGTTGGCGCACTGGGCGCTGTAGCGCTCGAAGCTGCCGACCATCAGCAGCAGGTCCGACAGGTGGCGCGGGCATTCGCAGGCGATGCGGTTGCCGGCGGCCGAGAAGGTGGCGAGCGCCTCGTCGTCGAAACGGGGCGGCGTGACCGTGGCCGCGGCGCCGTCCCGGATCGGCAGGCGCTGCCCGGCCAGGGCCGAACGGCATAGCAGCGACAGTTCGCCCAGGTCGGACGGCATGCGCGCGACCAGGCAACCCTGTGCCCGCAGGGCGCGGATGGTGGCGCTGGCGCAGAAGCGGTACAGCACGACCGTGGCCGCGGCATTGGCCGCCTCGCGCGCCGCCGCCAGCAGCGGCAGGACCTTGTCGTCGATTTCCGACAGTTCGACCACAAGCACCTGCGCGCCGGACGCGGCCAGGTCGGCTAGCTGCTCCATGCGGCCGCAACTGGCGCGCACCTCGAGTCCCAGGTTCTGGCGCTCCGCCGCCACGCGGCGCGCCAGGCTTGGCCCCACCAGCAGCACCCGCAGCGGCCCCGTGGCCAGGCGCGCGTCGCCGGCGCCGGCGGCGAGCATGGCCTGCAGCTGCTCGCGCGCCAGGCCCGCCAGCACGCCGATCGCATGGCCCTGGTCGACCAGCTGTTTCAACAAGCCCAGCCGCGCCACCTGCTCGGCCGAGTACAGGCGCTGCCCGTGCTCGGAGCGCTCAGCTTCCGAGAGGCTATAACGGCGCTCCCAGATGCGCAGCGTTTCCACCGGCAGGCCGGCCAGGCGGGCGGCGGCGCCGCTGCGGTACAGGATGCGTTCTTGTTCAGTTCGTTGCGGCAAGCTCATGGCTGATGTCCCAATGTTGTCCCGTCGATGCTCTATTATATAGCGTCAAACCTTGGACAAACCATTCGAATGCGCCTAAATTGTATCCATGCCAGTTCAACATGGACTGGCACCACCACTAACAGGAGCTTCTCATGAAAAAAATCTTGTTCGCTTTGCCCCTCGCCTTTGCCATCGGTTCGTCCCAGGCAGCCGACATCGTCGACACAGCCAAGGCCGCCGGCGGCTTCAATACCCTGATCGCGGCCGTGCAGGCAGCCGGCCTGGTCGATACGCTGAAGGGCCCGGGCCCGTTCACGGTATTCGCGCCGACCGACGCCGCCTTCGCCAAGATTCCGAAGGCCAAGCTCGACGCGCTGTTGAAGGACAAGGCGGCACTGACCAAGGTGCTGACTTACCACGTGGTGCCGGGCGCCGTGATGGCGGCCGACGTCAAGCCGGGCATGGTGAAAACCGTCGAGGGCAATTCGTTCAAGGTCAGCGCCAAGGGCGGCAAGGTCATGGTCGACAAGGCCCAGGTCGTCAAGACCGACATCGCGGCCGATAACGGCGTGATCCACGTGATCGATTCGGTAATCATGCCGAAGTAAATCGCAGGCAGCTTGCTGGCGTGGGCAAACGCAGCGGCAAACCAGCCTGACACGCCACCGTCCCGTCATTGCCGGGCGGTGGCGTTTTGCTTTACAGCGCCCTCGGTGCCCAGCGCCAACTGAATCCGGGCATCAAACGCTTCGGCATAAACTTTTTCTTCACCTGTCTACGCGAGGTTCGCATGCCGCATCTGGGGCTGGTCTGCATTACCGTTTCAAAAGACATCCGCTACCGCACGGTCACGCGCACGCGCCTGCATGCGCAATCGCCCGAAGGCCAGAGCAAGACTTTGGAAGATATTTACCGGGAAAACCTCCAGACCCTCGACGGGGGCCTGCGCTACTGCGAGCGCACAGGAATTTCGCTGTACCGCCTGCCCTCCTCGATCTTCCCGTTCGCCGACACCCCCGAGGGCCTGGCGATCCTGCAGACGCTGGCAACGAGCCTGGCGCGTACCGGCAAGCGTGCGCTGGACGCCGGCATCCGCCTGGTGATGCATCCGGACCAGTTCGTAGTGCTCAGCTCGGACTCGCCAAGCGTGGTCGCCAACAGCGTCAGGATCCTGCAAATGCACGCCGACATCATGGATTTGCTCGGACAGCCACGTTCGCCCTGGGCCCTGCTGGAAATCCACGGCGGCAAAGCGAACCGCGCCGATGCACTCGTCAGGTGCATCGCTGGCCTGCCCGATGCGATCCGCTGCCGGCTCGGCCTGGAGAACGACGAGTACTCGTACAGCGCCGACGAGATTCACGCCATCTGCCTGCGCAGCGGGGTGCCGATGGTGTTCGACGCCCACCATCATATCGTGCACGAAGACCTGCCCAGCTACGACCATCCGAGCGTGCGGGAAACGCTGCGCAAGGCGCGTGACACCTGGGCCGAGCCCGCCCATCAGCTGGTCCATATCTCCAACGGAAAGAGCAGTTTCAACGACCGCCAGCATGCCGACCTGATCCATACCATGCCGGCCTGTTATGCCGATGCGCCCTGGATCGAGATCGAGGCGAAGTGCAAGGAAGAGGCCATTGACGGATTGCAACCTTGGCTGAAATCGTTAAATAATTCGCTGACAAGTAACACAAAGTTATGAAATTTGCACCGTATTGGTGCAATTTGTAATTACATGTGGCCGTTTTGTCGGAAATTCTTACATTTCCGTATTAAATTTTTCGGCAAATATATATTCCCCTTGGAAATCAAAGACATAGTTTCGTGGCACAGTAAATGCATAGAGCTCACGGTCGGTGAGACATATAGCCGCGAAATATTGAGCTAGCGCAAAAAACGAATTAAAAGCGCAGCATCAACGTCTAAAACTTTGGAGGACGGATCAGATGATGAAGAAAGCACTTGTTGGATTAGCATTTTCGGCAGTCGCGATGTCGGCGCAGGCCGGCGCGTTGGTAAAGGAAGGGTTTGACGATGTCAGCACCCTGGCAGCCAAGGGCTGGGTCTTGACCAATGCCAGCACGCCGAGCGGCCTCGTTGAAAACTGGTTCCAGGGCGACCAGAGCAAGTTCCGCTCGCTGAGCGGTGCGCGCGAAAGCTATATCGCCGGCAACTACAACCTTGCCGCTGCAGGTGGAACGCTCGACAGCTGGCTGATCACCCCGGAGTTTTCGCTGGAACAAGGCGCGACCTTGTCGTTCTGGGCGCGCGGTGAAGCGGCCGCCGGCTATAGCGACCTGCTGTCGTTTGCTGCAAGCAGCGGTAGCTCCGCACTGACCGCATTCTCCACCGCGCCCTCGTTCACCGTTGCAACCAACGGCTGGACGCGCTATGTTGTGAGCTTAGGCAAGGGCGAAGGCACTGGCCGCTTCGCGATCCGCTACACCGGCGCCGCTGATGCGTCGAACTATGTCGGCATCGACAGCCTGCTCGTCGCTGAAATTCCTGAACCATCGACCATGGCGATCCTGTTCGCCGGCGCGATGGGCCTGATGATGTCGCGCCGCCGCAAGCGCGGCTGACCGAACAAGCGTTTCGCAAGCCGGAGCGCGCTGCGCTCCGCACACTCAATATCAGGAGATAGTCATGTCCCAGAAACATCAGTCCGGCCAGCGCCTGCTGCGCGCCGCCGGCATCACCCTGGCCCTGCTGGGCCTCGTCAGCCAGTCCGCCGTCGCCCAGGAAGCGCCGGTCCAGTCGAACGAAGCGCTGACCGTCGTGCGCGATCCGGAAACCGGCCAGCTGCGCCACCCGAACGCCGCCGAGCAGGCAGCCCTGCAAGCGCAAGCGTCGAACAAGATGCGCGCCATGCGCGTCGCGCCTGCAAAGCCAGAGAAGAAAGTGCACGCCAGTGGCGCCCGCGGCATGCGCCTGACCGACGAGTTTACGAGCTCGGCAGTTGCTGTACGCAAGGCGGACGGCAGCATCGAAATGCAATGCTTCGATTCGCACGATGCGGCCAAGTCCGCCGTCGCGACCGGTCACGTCCACACCACCAAGGTTGAAACGGAATAAACATGCGCACACTTCCATTCTCGCGTAACGCAACACGTTCCTTGGTAGCAGCCGCCTGCGCCCTGACCTGCCTGGCTGCCGAAGCGGCCACCATCAAGATCCAAAGCCGCGACCCTGCCGGTTACGGTTTCAACGACCCGACGCCAGTGGCGCCAGTGGGCGGCAACATGGGCACGACACTCGGCGAGCAGCGCCTGATCGTGTATCGCCACGTCGCCGACATCTGGGAAAAGAATCTGCAGAGCGATGTCGAGATCGTTGTCTCGGCCGGCTGGGAAAACCTGACCTGCTCCGCCAACTCGGCGACCCTAGGCAGCGCTTCGGCCTGGAACATCTGGTACGGCTTCGAGGGCGGCGTTCCTAACACCTGGTATCCGCAGGCGCTGGCTAACAAGCTCGCCGGCACCAACCTGAGCGAAGGCCAGATCGACACCACCGGCTACAACAACGTCGACATCAAGACCCAGTTCAATGCCCGTCTCGGCGCACCGGATTGCCTCGCCGGCAGCGGTTTCTACATGGGTCTGGACGGTAATGCCGGTAGCCAGGTCAACTTTGCCGCCACCCTGCTGCATGAACTCGGCCACGGCCTGGGCTTCTCGGTCACCGCGGTGCAAACCTCGACCGGCAGGCGCATCAATGCCGAATACACTGCGTACACCGACGATGGACTGCCGAGCATCTGGGAACGCTTTATGTACGACAACACGGCCAAGAAGACCTGGCTGCAGATGACGTCGGCGGAGCGTAGAGCTTCGGCGATCAATCCGCTGCAACTGGCCTGGATCGGCAAGAACGCCGTCGCCGGTGCTTCCATGCTGTCGAAGCTGCCGGTGGTGAAAGCTACCAGCCCAGCCGAAGTGCTGCCGACAATCACGTACAACGCCTCGGCCTTCGGTCCAGTCGTGCCATCGACCGGCAAGTTCGGCGTGCTGGCCAACATCACTAACCAGGCTGGTGGAACCGGTCCTGGCTGCGAGCCGTTCAATGCGGCCAATGCCGCTGCGGTCAAGGGCAAAGTTGCGCTCATCAGCCGCGGTGCCTGCGGGTTTGTCGTCAAGGTCAAGAACGCGCAGAACGCCGGTGCGGTCGGTGTGATCCTGGTCAACAACGTGGCCGGCGCCATCGCTCCGGGCGGCGCTGATCCAACCATCACCATCCCGTCGGTCGGCATCACGCTGGACGAAGGCAATCGCCTGAAGACCGCCGTCGAAAAAGCCAAGCCGTACGGCTCGCGCAGCGCGCCTGGCGCGGTCACCGCTTCGCTGGCGCGCGATCCGAACCGTACCGCCGGCGCCGATGCGCTTGGCCGTCCGCTGCTGTACACGCCGAACCCGCTGATTGGCGGCTCGTCGGTCTCGCACTGGGACGTGTCGGCTTCGCCGAACCTGCTGATGGAGCCGAACATCAGCTCCGACCTGACCCTCGAAGTGGTGCCGCCGAAAGACCTGACGCTGCCACTGCTGAAGGACCTGGGCTGGTAATCGACAGCATCGGGTAAGTACTCGTTTGAGCCGGGCGGATGACGCAAGTCACCCGCCCGGTTTTATTTTGTCCTTGTCACGTCAAGCACTGCACTTGACGATCACCGCCTCCAGGTATTCCGAGGGCACCACCAGCGAGGCATTGCCGGCCGTGTTGAAGCGATCGAGCAGGGCCAGGATGTCCTGCTCCAGCTGCGCCTGCCCCGCGCTGTCGAGCGCACCGAAGGCCTTGTTCACGGGACCGTAGAAATCGCGGAACACCTGCAGCCAGTGGCTCGCTGAGGCATAGCGGAAATAATAGTTGCGGCGGGTCGTGCGGATGTCGGCCGCGGCATCCCCGAACAGTTCGCCCAGATAGGCTTCGGTCCCCCACAGCAGCGGCGACATCAAACCCGCAGGCGGCGCCACGGCCTTGCCGATCACCTTGAATAATTGACCGACGAAACTGTCGGGCGTCCAGCTCGCCAGGCCGATGCGCCCGCCCACCCGCACCACGCGCAGCAATTCGCTGGCGCTCTTTCCATGGTCGGGTGCGAACATCACGCCGAAAGTCGACAGCGCGACGTCGAAGGCGCCA
Source organism: Massilia sp. (assembly GCA_031398335.1). Lineage (GTDB taxonomy): Bacteria > Pseudomonadota > Gammaproteobacteria > Burkholderiales > Burkholderiaceae_D > Telluria. Next base: position 29,830 of record JANNNC010000175.1, on the reverse strand, counting down.
TCCCCATACGGCAGGTTCTCGGCATCGGCTACGCGGAACTCGATGTCCAGCCCCTCGGCGGCGGCGCGCGCCTTGCCTTTCTCCAACAGGGACTCCACATAGTCTGTCGAAGTCACGCGCGCCAGGCGGTGCGCCGCCGCCAGCGACGCATTGCCGTTGCCGGCGGCGACGTCGATGACGCTTTCGCCGGCACGGATATCGGCCGTTTCGGCCAGCATCTCGCCGACGATCTGCAGGGTCACGCCGATGATGGCGAAGTCGCCGCTGGCCCAGGCGGCCTGCTGGCGTGCCTTGATGGCGGCATAGTCGGGCTGCGCGGCGCTGCGCGCGCTTGCGGCCGGGCCCGATTGCATAGTTTTGTCCATGGTGTCATCCTTCATTTACAGGATCGAGACTTTAATTATGGTGCGCGGTTTGGCCCCTGCTTGACCGGGCGTCGGCACGCTTTGCCCGCACATCCTGATCGCCATGCAAACCGATACCCTCTCCGATGTGCTGCGCTCGGTTCGCCTGCGCGGCGCCGTCTTCTACCAGATCAGCTTTCCGTCGGTCTGGGCGGTCGAGGCGCCGCCGATGCGCGAGCTCGGCCGCCTGCTGTTTCCCGACGCCGAGCACGTGATGGAGTACCACGTGCTGACCAAGGGCGACGGCTGGGCCTGCGTGGCAGGCCTGGCGCCGGTGCGCATGCGGGCCGGCGACGTCGTCATCCTGCCGCACGGCGACGGCCACGTGCTGTCGAACGACCCGGCCCAGCAGCCGACCCGCATCGACCCTGCCTGGGTGGCCGCCACGCGCGACGCGCCGAAGCCGATCCCGATCGTGTTTCACTCGCAATACGAATTTTCCTGGGGCGAGCAAGCCGCGCCGGGCGAGACCGAACTGGTCTGCGGCTTCCTCAGCTGCGACCGCCATCCCTTCAATCCCCTGTTGGATGCCCTGCCGCGCCTGCTGCACTTGCCGGCCTCCAGCAGCGCCGCCGCGCATACCGAACTGGGCCAACTGGCGCTGCGCGCCGACCGCGGCCAGCCGGGCGCCGCCGCCCTGCTCGAGCGCGCCAGCGAAACCATGTTCATCGACGCCCTGCGCCGCTACCTGGAATGCCCGCCGGCCGGCAGCACCGGCTGGCTCGCCGGCCTGCGCGACGGCCAGATCGGCCGCGCGCTGGAATTGATCCACCGCTCCCCGGCGCGCCCCTGGACGATCGACGACCTGGCGCGCGCCGCCGGCATGTCGCGATCAAGCTTCTGCGCGCGCTTCCTGCGCCTGCTGGGCCAGCCGCCGATGCAATACCTGGCGCGCTGGCGCATGGCAGCGGCGGCCAGCTTATTGCGCGGCGGGCGGGCGCCGGTAGCCTCGGTCGCACTGGAAGTGGGCTACGAATCGGAAGCGGCCTTTGCGCGCGCCTTCAAACGCGAGACCGGCACTTCGCCGGCGCGCTGGCGCCGCATGCAGCACGCGAACTGAGGCGCTTCTGTTCTCAAAAACTATGGACGAGCTGGAACTTCGTGCTAAAATCGCCGCCTTGGCCTGGTAGCTCAGTTGGTAGAGCAGAGGATTGAAAATCCTTGTGTCGGTGGTTCGATTCCGCCCCGGGCCACCAAGAACAGTGTCAGACAAAACGCCAACCCATGCAGGTTGGCGTTTTTGTTTGTGCGCTCCGAAATCCGTATCCCCGGGCTATTTTCGGTTCGCATCCGGATGTGAAAGACGGCTCCGTGCCTATACATGCTCCCTATGGACACCAGATTCATCCGGGCTTACGAGAGCCATTCCAGGTCTGTCCGATGTGTTTTCCAAGCGTGCATGGCCGTTGGTGCAGGTCCTGTTGGCGGGTGCGATTCTGGCGGTCGGACCGCGCACCGTCAGTGCCGTGCTGCGTGTCATGGGCCTGTCGCAGGAGCGGCAATTCCAGAAATATCACCGGGTGCTTAACCGTGTCAAATGGTCGACGCTGGCGGGCAGTCGCTGCCTGCTCAAGCTGCTGACCTAAGCTTTCGTACCGCAAGGCCAGCTGGTCATGGCGCTGGACGACACGATCGAGCGGCGGCGCGGCGCCATGACTGCTGCCAAGGGCATTTACCGGACGAAGCGGCCGCCCCCGAACAGATCCTGGCCTGGTTCATCCGCCGCTGGCAGATTGAAGTCACCTTCGAAGAGGCCCGTGCGCACTTGGGCATGACGCTGTATTCGATCGTGACCTTGACGGCCAGGCAGCTGTTGCCACAGGACAGCTCGATGGTGCGCCATGCCGCCTGGTATGCGAAAGACAGCCCGACCTTTTCCGACACCAATGCCCTGGTACGCCGCTCGTTATGGAGCGAAGGGATTTATGGCGGGTCGGGCAAGCAGCGCGATATGGTGAAAATACCGCGCGCATCGTTCGACCGCCTGACTGAAACCGTCTGCTACGCGGCGTAGATGGACAAAGTCGAGCTGAGAACCCTGTCTCGATAGGTTCTCAGGCCTTCGGTTCAGATTCCCGCGTACCACTGATACCCATTACTGTCTTCCCAGTAGCCTCCTTTTCCACCGTAGATATTGTCAAGGCTGCTCACCAGTTCAATCCGCATCAGGTATTTTGCGTGTTTATAGCCTAATTGCCGTTCCACTCGCAGCCTGATCGGTGCTCCGTTCGGAATGGGCAAGGGATTGCCGTTGAGTTCGTAAGCCAGGATGGTTTGGGGATGGTAGGCATCGTCCATGTCGATGCTTTCGTAATACAGGCTGGTGCCATCGCTTTCCATCGGATCGGCGCAGTGGAATACGGCATAGCGTGCCGCTGAAGTCGGCTGTACCGCGTGCAACACCTCGGCCAAAGGACTTCCCTTCCACTTCCCGATCGCGCTCCACCCTTCAACGCAGTCATGGCGGGTGATCTGAGTACGGCTTGGCAGTGCACGCAGCTGCGCCAACGAAAAATTTTGTGGTTTGGCAACCAGCCCGTCCACCCTCAATGCCCAACCGGCAAAGTGATCGGCGGCGAGTGCCTGGTACAGCGGGCTTTGCGGGCTGGCGGTGCCGTTGCTGCGAAAATACGGCGATAGATCGGCTTCAGTAAATTCTTGCGCCATCGATTTTCGCGGGATGAGAGCCTTATGAACGCTCCTGCTGAAATCCTCGGAGGTACTCAGGATTCTTGGGAACCAGGATGTTTCGTTGAGCCGGTCGCATCCGGCGACGAACAGTGCCGCCACGGCACCCAGCGAGCGACGGAGGAAGCGGCGCCGGTTCGAGTGGTCGGAGTTCATGAGGAAGGCTCTTTTTCAGGCTTGGATTGGATAGCGTAATACCCGGTGATCATTGAACGTAAATGATTCCAGAGACCGCTGACGATCACTTCGAAAACATGAATCAGCACGAAAGCAAGCAACAAGCAGGCGACGATGAAATGAATCGAGCGTGCCGACTGCCGGCCGCCAAACAGATCCACCCATCCGGTCATCAGGCTATTGAGCATCGGTGACATCGCCATGCCCGTCAAGACGATCAGGGGCAGCAGGATGAAAATAACGATGAGATATGCCAGCTTTTGCAATACGTTGTAGCGCCGCGCAGCATCACCTTCCGGGGGCTTGAAGCGAAGATGATGGATGATCGAGGTGCCGATGCCTCGCAGGTCTCGCCCGTCAGGCAACAAGTCGCGCCGAAGATGGCCGCTCAGTAGTGTGTATGCGATGTAGAAGACGCCGTTCAGGACGAACAGCCAGGCAAAAAAGAAATGCCACAGGCGCGAATCCGCGAGTGAGTAGGGGCCTGGAATGGTCAGCCATGATGGGAATGCACGTTCGTTGTGCGTGCCGCTGGCTGAAGTCGACACACCCAATACGCCCGTCGTGTCAAATTCAACTCCACCGATACGCAGTCTCCCGCGCTTCTCACCCGATTGTGTTGGTTTCGCTTCGCCTCCCGGCGCCTGACCGTCAGTAGCGGCAAGCACGGTCTCTGAACTAATTTCAAGAAACGCCGGCTCGGTTGAATAAGAAGACGCGCCCCAGTAAAGCGAGGGATGGGCATTGAATATCCCCAGGCCGCTCATTAACAGAACGGTCAGGCAGAGGACATTGATCCAGTGACTGATTCGTACCGGCAATCGATGCCGATAATATCGCGTGCTGGCAAGCGGCATATGCAGAGGCAAGGAATTTTCGGTAGTCATGTGCCTGCTCCGTTCACTGCTGATACATCAAGCTGTGCATATGGGCCCAAGCGGACTGCGCTTTAGTCTGGCGCGGGAAAGCGCAGTTTCGATATAACGGGATTATTTTTTCGTTTCGTCCTTGGCCATTGCACCATCTTTTTTCATGTGGCCGCCTGCCATATCTTCCTTTTTCATTTCATCCTTACGCATGTGATCCTTGCCCATGCTGTCTTTTTTCATGCCGTCCTTCCCCTTTGCCATAGGCGTCTTCGCCATGCCATCCTTCTTCATGCTGTCCTTGGCCATGTGGTCCCTGGCCATGTGGTCTTTGGCCATGCGGTCCTTGGCCATGCTGTCGCCAGCCATAGCTTCCTTCGTCATCGCGTCTTGCGCGAAAGTGGCGCCGGAGCACAGCAAGCAGGCTGAAAAAACTGCGATCTTTATCCTGTTCATGGTGATTTCCCTTCTTTCGTGATTTGATTGGATTCAGCCTGCCTGGCAAAAGCACCAGATCAAAAGCAGAAAAATGAAAACGCAACTACCCTGGTTGCTGCCGCGGAGGTCGTCCGCTTGCTTCACACGCTTTGCTGCAATGTCAGCTCCGACTCGGGTCGCATTGACCGATGCTTACCGCCTGCTGGACGATGCCGTCATCCAGGTTTTGCACGAACGCCACCGCCTGTAGATTCTGCTGGTTCCAATTGCCTGGAATTCGCATGGCCTGGTGCAACTGCGCTCTGCCCCTAATCAACCTGACTGGCGTGAACCAGGCTCGTACCGTATCGTCGTGCATCAGGGTCGCGCCGCCGTTTTCCCCGCGCAGCACCTTCGAGACCAGCCTGCTCTCGCTGACGGCCAGGTAAAGTACCTGCCGGGCCTGTGGATCACGTCCTGTGGCGACGGCCTCAAGCTGGACGGTATTGCCGGAGGCCCGGGTCCACGTGAGCGAAATGCTTGCCCCTGCCGGTTTTTCATTGATTTTGCGGATTGCGGCCGGAAACTGGCCGCGCCAGTGCCGTAACTCCATGCCATTCATGAAAAACTGCGGCGTGTAGATCACCCTGCTTTTCCCATGGTTGGCCAACAGCTTCTGGCGCAGATCGAACTCTTTTTGCGCGAAGCCATCCTTCCAGCCAATCTGATCCCAATACGTCACATGCAAGGAAAGCGGAATGATCACTGCGTTGCGACCGGCCGCGCGTCGTAACTGGCTCAACTCCCGGTCGGCCGGTGGGCAACTCGAGCAGCCTTCGCTTGTGTATAGTTCAACCAGCGCGGCCGTACCGGGGCCGCTCTCGGCCCGGCAGTTGTTTTGCCCAAAGGACGGGGTCGCAAAACAGAGTACGAATCCTGAAACAGCCACTGCAATCGGTTTCATACTGTTATCTCGTCATTGATTCAGCTGCTGTTGAAGGTAATTCGCGCCCGCTAGCAATTTGGTTACTCGACCAGTGAAAAATATTGTTCGCAGTAGCGAGCGTGCCAAGGAGCACGCGCCCCGGCTCCGAAGCCGGCGCTGATTCGAAGCGGCTTACCAGGGCGATGGGGAGCAATATTTATTGATTGCTGTAACCGCCCTGGCATCCGCAACGAATAAGAAAAGGAGAATGCGTGAGCGCAAGCGAAACCCGGTTCCGCGAACTGCTGCTTCGCGCTCTGTCAGGAGATGCACCGGCCTATCATCTGTTTTTGAAAGAGTTGTGTCCATATTTGCGGGCCTACTATCGGCGTCGCCTGGGAGGGTTGCCGGATGAAATTGAAGACCTGGTGCAAGAAGTGCTGCTGGCGGTGCACAATCAGCGCCACACATACGAGAAAAACCAACCGCTGACTGCCTGGATCCATGCCATCGCACGCCACAAGCTGGTGGATTTGCTGCGCCGGCGCGGCAAACAGGATGTCTTGAATATGCCGCTCGACGATGAAACCGAATTTTTCGCCCGTTCCGAGACCGACGCCGGCGATGCGCGGCGCGATGTGATGAAACTACTCGACCGGTTACCCGACAGGCAACGCCTGCCGATTCAGCATATGAAGCTGGAAGGCATGTCGGTGGAAGAGACGGCGCGCTTGATGGGAATGTCGGTATCGGCTGTCAAGGTGGGCGTACACCGTGGCCTGAAAATGCTTGCTGTACTGATCAAGGACGAACGATGAAGACAGAGGATTTCATTAACATGCTGGCCACTGGCGCCGCGCCAGTGAGCTCGGCTGCCGTCGCAAGCCGCTTTGCCTGGGGGCTGGGATACGGCTTGATGGGAGCGATTCTCCTGATGGCCCTGGTGTTCGGTGTACGGAGCGATATCGCGCAAGCGGCTAGGTTGCCGATGTTCTGGGCGAAAGTGCTGGTGCCGGCCATGGGCGCTTTGACTGCATTGCTGCTGACGATGCGACTCTCTTGCCCGGGGCGGCCTTCAGGGCCAGCGCCGCTGGTGCTTGCGGCCCTGTTGATATTTGTGTGGGGCAGCGCCGGAGCGGCCTTGCTAGATGAACCACCTGCAGTGCGTATGGAACTGATTTTTGGCGCCACCTGGAAAACATGCGCGTTAAATATTACGCTGCTGGATTTGCCCTTGTTTGGCGCCGAATTTTGGGTCATCATGTATTTGGCACCGGACCGGCCGGCGTGGGCCGGTGCCAGCGCCGGTTTGCTTGCGGGCGCCGGCGCCGCCTCCGTGTACGCATTGCACTGCCCGGAAATGGCAGCGCCGTTCCTGGGCATCTGGTACGCGCTTGGAATTGCCATACCAGCAGTGCTCGGTGCTCTGCTGGGGCCCCGGTTGTTCCGTTGGTGATACCACGCGGCGCGAAGATTGAACATCCTTGAGTCGGTGGTCCGATTCCGCCCCGCGCTACCAAGGACATCGTTCACGCAACGCCCACTCATCGAAGTGGGCGTTGCCGTTTCTGGGAATCGCAGTGATCAGAATGTCATGAAATGGTCATGTCATCCAACTAATCTGGCTTGACCGGATTACTTGGAAATGGACTCATCATGACACAATCGCGTCGCACCTTCCTGCGTAACATCTCGCTCGGTACAGTAGTGGCATCGGCCAGCGCCGGTTTGACAGCTTGCGGCAGTAACGGCCCGGATATGAGCGTCCGCTTCTCGCACGGCGTCGCCAGCGGCGACCCGCTATCCGACCGCGTCATCCTGTGGACCCGCATCGATACCGACTCTACCCAGGATATCGGGGTCGACTGGTTTATCGCCGAAGATAGGAGCCTCAGCAATATCATCCGGTCCGGCACTGTGAATACCGGCGCGGCAAGCGACTACACCGTCAAGGTCGACGCCACTGGCCTGCTGCCTGGTCGCCGCTATTACTACCGGTTCCAATGCAACGGCATCGCCTCGCCCACCGGTAGTACCAAAACCTTAGGCGTTGGCAATCTGACGCAGGTCAAGCTGGCTGTGTTCAGCTGCTCGAATTACCCGGCGGGCTACTTTAACGTCTATGCCGAGGCCGCTAAACTGGGCGACCTGGATGCCGCGCTCCACTTGGGCGACTACATTTACGAATATGCCAGAGACGGCTACGCCTCGGGCGACGCCTCGGCGCTGGGCCGCATTTCCGACCCGGCCAACGAAATCATCACCTTGTCTGACTACCGCCGCCGCTATGCACAGTACCGCAGCGATGCGGACCTGCAAGCAGTTCATGCCAGCCTACCCTTCATTACCGTCTGGGACGACCACGAACTGGCCAACGACGCCTGGCGCGAAGGCGCCGACAACCACGACCCCGCCACCGAGGGTCTGTTTCTGGCGCGCAAACGGATGGCGATTCAAGCCTATTACGAATGGATGCCGGTGCGCCCGCCCGAGCCGAGCCAAATCGAGCGCATCTACCGTTCATTCGACTTTGGCAATCTGCTGTCATTGCACATGCTCGACACGCGCGTGATCGGCCGTGACAAGCAGCTCGATTATTCCAGCTATGTCGGGGCCGGCGGTACGCTGGATGCCGCCGCCTTCACGCTCGACGTTGCCAATCCGGGCCGGCAGCTGATGGGAAGTGCGCAAAACGCATGGCTGCAACAGCAATTGAGCAGCTCGAAGGCGACGTGGCAGGTGCTCGGCCAGCAGGTGCTGATGGCGCGCATGAATATTCCGGCGCCCCTGGTGCTGGGAACGGTGTCGTTCAGCGCCTACACGGCCTTGCTCGCCAAGGCGCAGCGTACACCGGCCGAGCTGACAGCGGCCGAGCAGCAGATCCTCGCCCAGCCCGCCATTCCCTACAACCTGGACGCGTGGGACGGCTACCAGGCGGCGCGCGAAACTGTGCTCGGCATGGCGAAAGCGCTCGACAAAAACCTGGTGGTGCTGGCCGGCGATACCCACAATGCCTGGGCCAGCGATCTGCAGGACAGAAGCGGCCAGGCTGTCGGCGTCGAATTCGGCGTCTCGTCGGTAAGCTCGCCGGGGTTCGAGACGGTGTTTCCCAACGAAGATCCGGCAGCCGTAGCGGCTGGCCTGGTACAGGTGATCGGTTCCCTGCAATACGCCGAAACCGGCTCGCGCGGTTTCATGGTGCTGGTGGTCACGCCCACCGAAACGCGGGCCGAGTACCGCTACGTCAGCACGGTCAAGTCGCGCACCTATTCCGCCCTGAGCGCCAAGGTGCTCAGGACCTTGCCGGGTGCGGGCAACCGCAAGCTGCTGGTGTCTTAGCGGCTTGTCGCGTCGACGCGTAGCTGGCGCGGTGTCACAAGCCGCACGCCAGCGCCACTGTCCGTGCCTTTGCCTGAGGGCCCGGTCGGTTGAGCAGAGGATTGAAAATCCTTGTGTCGGTGGTTCGATTCCGCCCCGGGCCACCAAGAACATACCTCACGGAACGCCAACCATCAGTGGTTGGCGTGTTCGTTTGCGGATTCCCCAGTCCTTGTGTCCGGTCCATTTCCGGGCCTTCATCCCTCGGCTTAAGTGGCCGAACGGTCTCGACTATATCCCGACGGCGTCTAGAGTACTCGACCGGAAATAAATGTGAATTTTGGCAAACAGAACCGGATGCGGTGCAAGGCGGCAAGTGCGCCGCAGTGCGCGCACTGCAGCCCCGCAAGCGGAGCGGAGCCAACGCAGCAACGCGCCGGTTCTGGCAGCCAAAAACACATTTATTTCTGGGCGGGTGCTTAAGCAAAAGACCAAGCTGTGGGCCGCCACCGATGCAATGCCGGGATGGTTCAACGTTATCGCAGCGTCACTGGATTGAATGCTGGCGCGTCGCCTGATGCGCCATGAAATCAGTCAATAGGCCAGACTGTCGAGCCAGGTTGGCCATACGCAAAACGGAATGCACAACATGCAAGAGCGCACACCGAAAATGGAGCTGAGGTGGCGTTGTTGTTCTGGACAAGAATTCCTAACGGACGCAGTCGTTGTGCCCGCTGCGGTACGCTTGCAGCATCCGCACGCCCGTGCGATGGGAGGATCGATCATGCATCACATTCGTTGCGGCACCGGCAAGCCTTTGCTACTGATTCATGGCCTTGGCGGCCATTGGCAGAGCTGGAATCCAATTCTGGCTGATCTCGCGACAAGGCGCGAAGTAATCGCGGTGGACCTGCCCGGCTTTGGCCAGACGCCGAGGCTGGCCGGCGAAACCTCGATCCGCACCCTGGCGAATGAGACCGCCGCCTTCCTCCATGCCCATGGCTTGAGCGGCATCGATGCAGTCGGCAGCTCGATGGGTGCGCGGCTGGTGCTGGAGCTGGCGCGACGCGGTGGGATCGTCGGCGGCGTGGTAGCGCTCAATCCAGGCGGTTTCTGGCAGGGATGGGAGCGTCACGCGTTTTTCAGCTCGATCTACCTGTCGATCAGGCTGCTGCGGCTGCTGTGCCCGGTATTGCCGGCGGTCTGCGCCAACCCACTTGGTCGCGCTTTGTTGCTGGCACAATTTTCTGCTCGGCCGACAAAGCTGGCGCCGGACACCGTGAGCGATGAGTTGTGCAGCTATGTGGCGTCGCCGGCTTTTGATGAACTGCTGGCCCAGCTCGCCTACGGTGAGGAGCAACAAGGGGCGCCGCGCAACAGCATCGCGCATTCGCTCGTCATTGGCTGGGGACGGCATGACCGGGTCTGCTTTCCGCGTCAAGCCAAGCGCGCGCTGGCCTTGTTCCCGGATGCTCGACTGCATTGGTTCGATCGCTGTGGCCATTTTCCGCACTGGGATGCTCCGGCGGAGACCGCACAGCTCATTCTGAGCGCACTTGCCGGTGCGAGCGCCAATGCTGCAGTCGGGATCTCACACGAGGGCCATGGAGACCGTCCTGAACAATCCTCAAGCCTGCAGCTGCCACAATCCACCGGCCTGGCCTGGTAGCCCATGCGCTCGCGCCGCGGCTTGAACGTTCTTGTAGGTAGTGCGCATGACAATCCGTTTCGAGTCTTGGCAGGCTCCTGCGCAGGCCAGCGCATGACGATGGCGTCACCGCTGGCGCTGTCCAGTTACTTGCCAGGCTTGAGGACTACCTTGGTCCATCCTTTGGCGCGCTTGTCGAAGTTCTCATAACCTTCAGGTGCTTCGTCAAGCGCCAGTTCGTGCGAGATGATTGTCGACGGCTTGGCCTTGCCCGCATGGATCAATTTCGAGAGATGCCGGTTGTAGTGCTTGACGTTGGCCTGGCCGCTGCCGATACGCTGGCCCTTGAACCAGAAATTGCCGAAGTCGAAGGCTAGCTTGCCCTCTTTCGCCAACGCGTCATGCGCCCCCGGATCCTGCGGCAGGAACACACCGACGACCCCGATGCCACCAGTCGCCTTCACGGTCTGCACGAGGTTGTTCATGGTCAGGTTAGGGACTTCTTTGCCGTGCTTGTCGCAGCACTGGTAACCCACGCACTCGCAGCCGCAGTCCGCGCCTTTGCCATCGGTCATATCGAGAATTTTTTGCACGCCAGCGCTTTCTGTATCGTCGATCGCGACAGCGCCGAGCTTCTCTGCCAGCGCGAGCCGATCCTTGTGCGTGTCGACCACGAATACCTGGCTGGCGCCCTTGACGAAGGCCGACATGGTGGCCATCAGGCCGACCGGTCCGGCACCATAAATCACGACGGAGTCACCTGGCTTTACGCCAGCCAGCTCGGTCGCGTGGTAGCCCGTCGGAAAGATATCCGACAGCATCACGTAGTCGTTTTCCTTTTCTTTCGCGTCTTCCGGCAATACCAGGCAATTATAGTCGCCATACGGGACACGCAGCAGCTCGGCCTGGCCGCCGCTGTAGGGTCCCATGCCGGCGAAGCCGAAGGCCGCGCCGGCGTTGCCGGGATTCGTAGTCAGGCAGAACCCGGACAGGCCGCGCTCGCAATTTTCGCAAAAGCCGCAACCGATGTTGAATGGCAGGCAGACCATGTCCCCCACCTTCACGCGATCGACCGCGCTGCCGACCTCGATAACTTCACCGAGGTTTTCGTGGCCCAGAATGCGTCCCGCTTCCATGCTGGTACGGCCTTCGTACATGTGGAGATCGGAACCGCAGATATTGGTGGTGGTGATACGCACAAGGACGTCCGTCGATTTCTCGATTTTCGCGTCGGGCATCTCCTTGACTTGTACATCGCAAGGACCGTTATAAACGAGCGCTTTCATGTGTTTCCTTTCATGGGGAATGATCTGAAAAGTTCCTTTCTGCGCTCCGACGCCACAGAGGGAGCTCCGTAGTCTGCGCCGGTATCCACAGTGTCACCGTTGGCGATCTAACATATGCTGGCTGTGGGCCAGGCTCATCGGACAGAGACTTGAAAATCCTTGGGTCGGTGGTTCGATTCCGCCCCGTGCCACCAAGAACATCGTTCACGTAACGCCCACTCATGCAAGCGGGCGTTGTCGTTTCTGGCATTCGCAGTCCTCGGCGACGGTCAATTTCCAGGCTGAGCAACCTGGCGAGAAAAATCGACGGAATCGACAAATTGCCCGCCTTTTCTATCCCTTCTCCTCTCCTGCTATCACTGTCCCTGTTGCGCTAGCGCACACAATGCGGAACGCACGAGATCCGCTCCCGGTTCAGCAATCGGCGGTCGCCATGACCCGGCAATGTAACGGCGTCGTGTGGTCGCCGCCGTCGTTCACTTTGTCAAATCGATCCGGTCGTCTCCGCTTGTGTCCCGCCATACCTCCGGTACACTCGGTTCCCTGTTCGATTACGAGGAGAATTACATCATGATGAGCAGTCTTCCCGACCAGTTTCACGCATTGGTGATAGGAGCCTCGGGTGCGATCGGGGCGGCCTTTGTCGACTTGCTCAGGAGTTCGCCGCGCTGCGCATCCGTGTGTGGCCTGCACCGCCACTCGACGCCGCGCCTCGACTTCACTGACGAAAACAGCGTCGCCGACGCAGCACGGGCCCTCGGTGCCGGCCCGCGTTACCACTTGATCATCAATGCGGCGGGCCTGTTGCACAGCGAAGCCTTCATGCCGGAGAAACGCCTGGCTGACCTGCATTACATGCAGATGCAGTCGACCTTCCAGGCGAATACCTTCGGTCCCGCGCTGGTGATGCGCCATTTCGTTTCGCTGCTGGCCAGCGAGCGCGCCATCATGGCCATGCTGTCCGCAAAGGTGGGCAGCATCGGCGACAACCGGCTCGGTGGCTGGTACAGCTACCGCGCTTCCAAGGCTGCCCTCAATATGATGGTCAAAACAGCCGCAATCGAAGTCGCACGCAGCCAGAAAAACAGTGTGCTCGTTGCACTGCATCCGGGCACCGTCAGCTCACGCCTATCGCAACCATTTCGGGGCGAAACCGTCGGGCGCCCTGCACGTGACGCCGCTGCCGACATGCTGCATGTCATCGATGCGCTGACGCCGGCCGACAGCGGCTCATTCCGATCCTACAACGGCGCCGAATTGCCCTGGTAGCTTGCCGTCCACAAGACGCCGGCCATGCAGGCAGGAATGACCTGTCTTGCGCATCACGGCTGTACGATTACTGCCATGAAAATGCGCAAGAAATCCGAGCTTCCGTCCAAGATATGCGTGCATTGCTCGCTCTATTTCCGGGAGGAGTTCGAGATTACCGCGGAGGACGGGCAGCTATAGCAAAGGTGGCAGCATCCGGGATTGATTTGGTCAGCCACGGAACTTGCGTCGAGCAATTTCTCAGGCTGAGATCACGACACCAGGGCTTTATGCACGGAAGCCCTTTCAGGTTGCGAACGTGTATAGTAGACCTTTGGCAAGCGCTGCCTGGGAGCTCCACCACATGAATGAGACTTCCGAATTAGCTAGCCTCTCTGCGAATCCTGGCGAGGTCAAGCAGAAGTTCGAAACGCTTTCGCGGGAGAACGATGACTTGAAGGCGACAGTTGCAACGCTACAGCAGCAATTGCGGACCATAAGGGGTAACGCAAATTGGGAACTCGACCAGCAACAGCAATTGGACCAGCTGCGTGAAGCCAATCAGCACCTGATCCTTGCAACGTTTGGCGCCCAAGACTCGACGTCTGCGGCCGAGGCTGTAAATAAGCGACAGACAGTGTTCCTGTCCATGCTGGCGCACGAACTGCGCAATCCAATGGCATCAATCGCGATCGCCAATTCAGTCCTGGAAAGCCTGAACCTGAATCACCCGCGCGTAAGCAAATTGCTTGCCATTACACGGCGCCAGGCCAACCACCTTGTGCGCCTGGTAGACGACCTGCTCGACGCGTCGCGTATCAGCACAGGGAAAATCTCTCTTCAGACGCGTATGATCCCCTTGGACGAGATAATTGACAGTGCAATGGAAACCGCCCAGCCGTTCTTCGCGCAACGGGGGCAGACCGTCCAGATCAAGCTGCCACCTGTGCCATTGATTCTGCTTGGGGATCTGGTTCGGCTGTCGCAGCTGTTCTCAAATCTTTTAATCAACGCCAGCAAGTTCTCGGATGCGAACGCTACGGTTTGGGTCACGGCATCCGAACAGGGCGACAATGCGCGCGTGGCCGTCAAGGACCACGGCAGGGGTATCGCTCTCGAATATCAACCAGGGATTTTCGACTTGTTTTCGCAAGGCGAGGACGCACTCGAACATACCCTGTCTGGCGGTTTGGGGATCGGCCTGTCACTCGTGAGAACCATCGCCGAAATGCATGGTGGCTCGGTCATGGTGCAAAGTGGCGGTGTTGGGTGCGGGAGCGAATTCGTCGTCCTGCTTCCTTTGCCAGGCATCGGTGCCAGTCCCCTACGATCGACCGGTGATGCGCTTTCGGTCACGGCGTGATGGGTGCAGACGATGCGGCATCAGATCACGACGTGCGGGAACGCGGCTTCGACAATGATGTGGAAGTTAAAGCAGCACTTACCTCAGCAGATTACATGGTAACGGACGAAGAATTACTACGCGAGCTGATCGGACAGGCACTTTCTGCTCGTTCTGATGCGTGTGCCGAGGTAAGCGTAGCATTGTTGCAGAGTTTGGCTAAATCGTTGAGCAAACTTATCGGGGCCGACGGGATCGATTCGTTGCTGTTTCGTATTGCTCGTCGGGTCAGTAACGAATATCCCTGGTTTCCGTACGGTCCGCGCACCCTCTCTTCGGATCCCGAATTCGCGGCACTGCGCAGCTGCCTTGAAGCGCATGAGCCCGGCCCGGCACGCGCTGCGAGCATGCTTTTCTTCGACACCCTCGTCGCGGTCCTGGCATCATTGATCGGCGCGCATCTAACAACCTTAATTTTCAAATCTGCACTCGGTGGCGCAAACGTCGCTATTAGCAGCAAGGAGCAGAATGATGAATAAGCGGGTAACAATCAGGCGACTTGTCACGGGCATACCTGGGTTTGATGAACTTCTAGGTGGCGGCGTCCCGGAATTTTCTTTCAACCTGATTGCAGGAACGCCCGGAAGCGGCAAGACGACGCTGGCCCACCAGATGATGTTTTCGCTCGCCACCCCGGATTGCCGCGCACTGTTTTTCACGGTACTCGGCGAACCACCTTTAAAGATGCTGCGCTACCAACAGCAATTCGATTTCTTCGACTTCGACAAGCTCGACAGCTGCGTCAAATTTGTGAACCTGTCGGCGGACATGATCGACGGCGATTTCGAACGTGTACTCGAGCGCATTAGCGCTGAAGTACTGGAGTTCGAACCGAGTCTGGTATTCGTCGATTCGTTCCGTTCGGTAGTCCACTCGGCACGATCGACCGACCAGGGTGCGTCTGACTTGCAACGCTTTGTCCAGCAACTGGGAATGCAGATGACCAGTTGGCAAGCGACAACCTTCCTCATTGGCGAATACCTGCAGCCTGAAGCGGAGTCCGGACCCGTATTTACTGTGGCGGACGGCATAATCTGGCTATCGCAGCTGGTATGCGGCGACTCCATGGTGCGCAAGTTACAGCTTGTGAAGATGCGTGGCGTAGCACAAAAGCTCGGGACGCACACCTTCCGTCTGGACGACAGCGGGGTCCACGTTTTCCCACGTGCCGTGCTTCAGGCACCGGAAACCGAGCTGCCGAGTTTTACCACCGGGCATCGACTCGCGCTCGGCGTGCCAGAACTCGATACGATGATGGGGGGAGGCATTCCGGCCGGCTATTCCGTGCTGCTAGTGGGCCCGTCTGGTTCTGGAAAAACGATCCTGACCACGGAATTTCTCGCTGAAGGCGTACGGCTCGGCGAAAACGGAGTAATCGCAGCATTTGAGAAAAGTCCGAACCAGCTATTGAGCCACAAACTTGCTCGATTGGTCGAAGAAGGCAGTGTCGGTGTCATCAATACCCGTACCCTTGATTTGTCGCTCGACGAAATCCTGCACGACCTGGTCAAGATGATCAAGGAGAAAAAAGCAACGCGGGTCGTGATCGATTCTTTGTCGGGCTTCGAACTCGCGCTATCGCCTATCTTCCGAGACAGTTTCCGCGAATCTTTATACCGGCTGATCGCGGTGCTTACCGGGATGGGGACGACGGTACTCATGACCGCAGAACTGGAAGACCGCTATACAGTGCTGAGGTTCAGTTCATATGGGAACGCGTTTCTTGCCGACGCGATCATAATGCAGCGCTATGTGGAGTTGAGCGGACAGTTCAAGCGCGTCATTTCTGTGGTCAAAGTACGGGGCAGCGAACATAGTAAAGATGTGCGGTTCTTCGACATTGAGGGCGACACAGTCAAGATTGGCAAACGCCTGACCGGGTTCAGCGGCATTTTGTCAGGCCAGCCCTTGCGCCGCCAGCGTGCTGAACGGGTCAAAATGAAGCTGGCATTGTCCTGACTGCCGCGCGAAGATTAAAAATCCTTGTGTCGGTGCTTCGATTCCGCCCCGGGCCACCAGGAACAGTGCCAAACGAAACGCCAACCCATGCAGGTTGGCGTTGTTGTTCCCAGCGTTAGAAATCCTGACGTCCGGGCCATTTACGGAACAAAAAACATCCCGGCTGGGGGCGAAGATCGCCCAAAGGTCCGCAATAGTTGAGCAAAACACGCGTGCTGGTTGACGTTTTTGCGCGGCGGGACCAAAGTACCGGTGCCAGCCCACTCAGAACCTATCCCAGTAGGGAAGAGGAAGCTGATGACACATGCGCGTCTGCGATGCATGGCAAGCGGGAGCAAGGCAGCACCCGCTTCTCAGGCGCCTCGGCAAGCACTCATTCCCTACTGTTCTTAATCTCCACAAGCACTATGCCAGGTTTCCCATGAAAATTCTCGAGTACGTCGAATTTTCTCCTCCGCACAACAAAAACCAGTATGCCAAGGTACGCGAAGCAATCGAGCGCGACGACTTCCGCGCGGCCGACGTCAAGAAATTGTCCAACCTTAAGCATGGCAAGTTTTACCGCGCAAAACTCGACTATGCCGACCGCTTGCTGTTCTCCATCGTCCGCCACGATGGGGAAGCATACGCCTTGATGCTGGAAGTGATCGAGCAGCACGCCTACGACAAGTCGCGCTTCCTGCGCGGCGCCAGCATCGACGATGCCAAGATCCCCGCGGCCGATCCCGCCGAAGCCATCCGGGAGGCCGAGCCGGTGGGCTACCTGAACCCGCACCGGCGCCAGGTGCACTGGCTCGACAAGGTGATTTCCTTCGACGACGCACAGCATGCTGTCTATCTGCAGGCCACGCCCCTGATCATCGTCGGCAGCGCGGGCAGCGGCAAGACCGCGCTGACGCTCGAGAAAATGAAGCAGGCGCAGGGCGACACCTTGTACGTGACGCTTTCGGCCTACCTGGCCCAGTCGGCGCGCGACCTGTACTACGCGCACGGGTTCGAACGGGAAGGACAAGATACGGATTTCCTGTCCTTCCGCGAATTGCTCGAATCGATACACGTCCCGCATGGCCGCGAGGCCGGCTGGCGTGATTTTTCCGGCTGGTTCGCGCGCATGCGCCAGCAATTCAAGGGCATCGACGCCCACCAGGCATTCGAGGAAATCCGCGGCGTGATCACCGCCGACGCCAGCGGCGTGCTGACGCGCGACCAATACGCTGCGCTCGGCGCACGCCAATCGATCTTCGCGCCCGCCGAGCGCACCGCCCTGTACGACCTGTTCGAAAAATACCGCGCCTGGCTGCAGGAAGCCCGGCTGTTCGACCTGAACCTGGTGTCGCACGACTGGCAGCGCCAGGTGCAGCCGCGTTACGACTTCGTCGTGATCGACGAGGTGCAGGACCTCACCCCGGTCCAGTTGGCGCTGGTGTTGCGCATGCTGAAGAAGCCGGGGCAGTTCTTGCTGTGCGGCGACTCGAACCAGATCGTCCACCCGAATTTCTTTTCATGGGGCAAAGTCAAGAGCCTGTTCTGGCACGATCCCGAACTGGCCGAACGGCAGCAACTGCAAATCCTGCGGGCCAATTTCAGGAACGGCACCCAGGTCACGCGGATCGCCAACACGCTCCTGAAGATCAAACACAGGCGTTTCGGCTCGATTGACCGCGAGAGCAACTTCCTGGTCGACGCCGTCAACCAGGATGCCGGCGCCGTCAGCCTGCTGGCCGACAGCGACGCCGTACGGCGCGACCTGAACGCGCAGACGCGCCGCTCGACGCGCTTTGCGGTGCTGGTATTGCGCGACGAGGACAAGGCCGAAGCGAAGAAGCACTTCGACACCCCGCTGATCTTCTCGGTACATGAAGCCAAGGGCCTCGAATATGACAGCATCGTCCTGTACCGCTTCGTTTCCGACAACCGCGCCCAGTTCGCCGCGATCGCGGAGGGTGTCGACGCGACCGGCCTCGCCGGCGACGCGCTGCAGTACAGCCGCGCCAGGGACAAGAGCGACAAGTCGCTCGAAATCTACAAGTTCTACGTCAACGCCCTGTACGTGGCCTTGACACGGGCCATCCGCAGCGTCTACCTGGTCGAATCGGACAGCGGGCATCCGTTGCTGCGCCTGCTCGATATCGCGCAACTGAGCATCCCGCAGAACGTGGCCGCACAGACATCGAGCCTCGAGGACTGGCAAAAGGAAGCGCGCAGGCTGGCATTGCAGGGCAAGCAGGAACAGGCCGACGCGATCGAACGCATGATCCTGAAGACCGCACCCGTCCCCTGGCCCGTGCTCGACGAGACCAGGCTGCGCGAGACGCTGGCCAAGGTGTTCCGTGAACAGGCACCGGGCAGCAAGGCCAAGAACCAGTTGTACGATTACGCGACCTGCTTCAACGAACCGGTTCTGGCCTATTTCCTGGCGCATGAAGCCGGCGTCGACCAGGCGCGCAGTTTCCCCGTACACGGCGCCACGTTCGGCCGGCGCCATTACCAGCCCTATTTCGCGCGCAACTTCAAGGACATCCTGAAGCTATGCGACAAGCATGGCGTCGAGCATCGCACGCCGATGAACCAGACGCCGCTGATGGCGGCTGCGGCGGCCGGCAACGTCCCGCTGGTGGAGGCCTTGCTCGAACGCGGCGCCGATACCGGCGCCGTCGATCACCTGGGCCGCAACGCGCTGCACTGGGCGATCGCGACCGCGTTGCGCGACGATGCCTACGCCAGGGGGCCATTCGGCATGGTCTACCAACTGGTGGCGCCGGCGCGCATCGACGTGATGGCAGGCGAGCGCCTGGTGCGCATCGACGCACGCCAGTCCGAATACCTGATGCTGCAAACCATGTGGGTCCTGTTCAAGTCATGCTTCGGCAGTGCCCACGCCAACGACCGCGGCGGCTTCGATGCCGGCATGCTGCTCGACGCCTACGAAAGGATGCCGGCCGCGGTACTGCCCCCCGAACGCAGGAAGCGGGCTTTCATCTCGGGCGTACTGGCGCGCAACGAGGTCGACCGCGACTATGCCTATAACCGGCGCCTCTTCAAGCGTGTGGCGTCCGGACTCTACCAGTTGAACCCGACATTGTCGGTGCGCCGGCACGGACATGACGGCGGCGATGAATGGGTGTCCGTCTTTTCAGCCCTCAACCTTCCTCTCGCCAAGGAACTGGCCGATCCGTGCTATGACAGGCATATCGATGACCTGCTCGGGAGCGCCGGGCTGCCACCCACGGCCGAACCGATCATCCGCCGCGCCGGCCGGCGTTGAGATTGCTCCATGACTAAAATCTGTACGCTCTCGATCACCTGTGTTAGTGGCAGGCATCTTTCGCAAGCATATCGTTTCGTGCTCGCGCTACCTGCGCAATCCACCCTGGATGAACTAGCGTCGCACATCCTCGAAGTCGTCGACTTCGACGGCGATCACCTCTCCGATTTTTATCTGGCGAATAGTCTGCGCGGCAAGCGAACCTGGTTCACGACGAGTGGCGAATGGGACGAAGATGCCGATGTCCCGGATACCCGGCTGTGCGACATCTTCCCCCTCGGCCGGCACAAGAAGCTGTACTACGACTACGATCCCGGCGCGTCATGGTGTTTCGAAATCGTCAGGAAGGGCCGGGAGACGGACGCCGTGGCCGGGCTCTCCTACCCCTGCCTGGTCCTGGAAGAAGGTGTGAAGCCGCAGGAATATGGCGTCGATGAGGAAGACGGCTTTTAAATTGCCCAGTCGCACCAAGCTTGCACAGACGGGCCAATGCAAATAACGAGTAAGCGCACTGTACGATTCATCGTCGTGGACGCGGCGCGAAGATTGAACATCCTTGTCTCGGTGGTCCGATTCCGGCCCTGTCCACCAGGAATTCTTAAGCAACAACGCCAACCCATGCAGGTTGGCGTTGTTGTTCAAATGCCTATCCCAGTTGGGAATGAGTCGTTGCTGACGCGCCTGGCAAGCGGATGCGGCGTTGCTCGTCGTTGCATGGCTCGCCATGCGGCCTCCTCGCGCCTTGCCTCCGCTTGCCATGCATCGTCATCAACTTCCTCCTCCCTACTGGGATAGGTTCTTCGTGCTTGAAAGCACCTTTGCGAAACGTGTTCCTGCACCAGCGTGGCCGATCATCATGAAGCGTTTTCCTGCCCAAGGGGATCGAGGCGCCCGACTGTGCATGTGTCCGCCGTCCTCAACGGGCATAAATCGCATAATTGTCGAGATAATACGTGTCCCCCGTGTAGCTGTTCGGGTTGATCAGCAAAACCATCCGGTTGACCGCGGTGTCTGCCGTGCCGCCGTCCAGGCGATCGTCGAGCAGGAACTTCAGGCGCTGCCAGCCATTCTGTGTCACGGTGCGGGCGATGTAGCGCGAATGGCGTCCCGTGGGGAAGTTGCTGGCCGTAGCGGTGCTCCCGTTTTCCAGTTGAAGCAGCATCGATGTTCCCACCGGCGCCGTGCTGTACACATCAAGATAGAAGGCTTTCTCGCCACGGACATACGGTGCGGCGTCCGGAACCTGGTTGGTCGAGGCAGAAATCAGGTCAAACTGGGTGGCGGCACTGCGGACATACCTTGCCACGGTCGGCGAGCCGTTGATTGCATCCGGCGCCGGATTGGTCACGGACTGGCTGAGCATCCCGGTCACGCTGACATAGCTCAGCTTGCGATTGGCTTCGAAATCGTCCAGCATGACAGACTGGCGCAGCACCGGGGAAACGGTCACCGGCAGTGTCTTGGTGAAGGAACCGCAGCTGTTAGTTACCACCACCGACACGTTGCCCCCAGTCGTGCCCCAGTTGACGTTCAGCGATTTGCCATTCGATGTCTGGCCGGTTGGCGAGGTCCAGGAATAACTGGAACCAGTGCCGGTTTCGTCAACGACAGTATAGCTGGCAGCGGTGTTCGGTTCCGCGATATGCGGCCCGCTCAAGGAAGGCTGGGCGCCGTCATAGACGCGGACGTAGTCCACCTGCAGGGTTTGCGGCAGTGCGGCATCGTCGACAGTTCCGCCCAGGTTGCCGCCCACCGCCAGGTTAAGGATGAGGTAGTACTTGTAGCTCTCGAAAGTCCAGTCCGCCTGGTTCGCCATGTCGGCCGGCGTCTTGGTGGCGTACAGGAGGTCGTCGACATACCAGCTGATTTTGTAAGGCGTCCATACCACTGAATATGTGTGGAAGGCATCCGCCCAGCTGTCCGGCTGCTTGAGGATCGAGCTGCTCAGGAATTGGTGATTTGCGTTCGACGATCCATAATGGATAGTCCCCAAGGAAAACATATGTTTTTGCCCGGTGGATTCCATGACGTCGATTTCGCCACTGGCCGGCCAGGCGACATTGGTATTTGCAGGTAGCATCCAGAATGCCGGCCACATGCCACTACCCTTCGGGCTCTTCATGCGTGCTTCAAATCGGCCATGCGTCCACTGTCCACTGGCAGGCTTGTTAAGCGTTCGCAAGCGGGCAGACGTGTAGGCCTTGGAGCCCACGCGCTGCTTCTTGGCAGTAATGGTGAGCATCCCGTTGGCGACACTTGCGTTGGCCGCCTGGTAGGACTGCAATTCACTGTTTCCCCATCCGCAGACACCGTAGCTGCACCCATCGCCGGTCTGGAACTCCCACTTGCTGGTATCGACCACCGCGCCGTTGAATTCGTCCGCGAAACGCGGAACACTGCTGGGGCACTGCTGGGCCATTGCGCCTCCAGCTACTGCTGCCAGAACCGTGCATGCCACCATGCGTGCGTAGGTGGAAGGGATAGCATTTCTGTACATTGGGGTCTCCTTGTTTGAATGACGATGAACTCGGCGTAGCGAGCCTGACCAGCCGTACTCACATCAAGAGGAAAGGAAACCGACAAGTTGGAAACGATTCCAATGACGTATGCCCCATCTTGTTCCATTGCCGCGGCGGCGTCAAGCTGCAGGGCAGCATGGTGATCCCCCAACGTGCAGCGCGACAAACGCCAAATAAACCGAGGCCACCCGGCCGGGGGTAGCAGAAACTTTGTGTGGCGAAGCGATGCCGGGCCAGCAGGCGCAGTGCTGAAGATTGAAAATCCTTGTGCCGGTGGTTCGAGTCCGCCCCGGGCCACCAAGGTTGAAGTCGGCAGCGACACGGATACATGGGCTTCCTGAGGGTGACCAAGTAGGTGTATGCTTTGCCGACCAATTCACCTCTAAAAAGACTTCTCCATGAAATCTTCTGTTCAGGACGTCCGCCGGGGTGCGAAGCCTTCGCATGCAATATGGCTGGCAAGGCTTGCGACCTTGTTCTCGCTGGCCATGCTGCCTGCGACCAGCCACGCCATCGAAGAACCCTCCTACACCAGCCTGCGCACTTTCCCGGAATTTGAAGTTCGCCAATACGCGGCCTACACTGTCGCCGAGGTACTGGTCCCGGGCCCCGCCAGCACCGCAGGCAATCGCGCCTTTCCCATTTTGGCGGGCTATATTTTCGGCAAGAACAAGGGCGAACGCAAGTTTGCCATGACCGCACCCGTGACCCAGGCCCCCGCCCCCATGAAGCTGGAAATGACGGCGCCGGTGACCCAGAGCGCAGCCACGGGCGGTATATTGGTGCAGTTCGTGCTGCCTGAAGACATCACGATGGAGAATGCACCGGAACCCCTCGATCCCCGCGTCACGCTGCGCGAAGTGCTGCCCAAGCGGGTAGCGGTGATCCGTTATTCCGGTTTCTGGTCGGACTCAAATTACGACGAGCATTTACGCAAACTCCAGGAAGGACTGCGCGCAGCCAATATTGCGTGGAAGGGCGAACCGGTGCTTTCCCGCTACAACGGCCCCATGACCCCCTGGTTCATGAGACGCAACGAGATCTGGCTGCACCTCGATTGACTGGAAGCGCAGCTTGAAGCGCGCTGCTGCGGGCGAGCCATGCCCGGTCTATCGAGGCGGAACAATGCGCCGCCACTTGCGCAAGCCAAGGACGACGCACACCGCCGCCAGGCCGAGCAGCCCTGCAAGCTCCATGCGCACCTCGTGCAGGGACGCGCCCATCTGATTGGTGGCGACGAAGCCCTGGATGGCTGCGGTCGACGGCAACAACCAGCCAAGGACCTGCAGCGGGGCCGGGATGGCGCTCGCGGGCCAGGTCAGGCCCGACAAGAACATGATCGGCAGCGAGGTGGCGACCAGCAGCTGCATGCTGCGCTCCCGGGTGCGGAAGAACATTCCAATCAACATGCCCAATGCAGCCACGCTGTAGGCGAACAGCAGGGTCAGCATGGCTGTGCCCGCCAGGTTGCCGCCCCTCGGGTAATCCTGCCACCAGAAGACGAACCCGAAAAAGTACATCGCGTTGAGTGCGACGACCAGCGCGAACGCGGTCAGCGCGCCGCAGTAGGACGCCGCGTCCTGCGCGTAGGGGAAGGATTTCTCGCTCGACCAGCTGCCGAACAGCAGTCCGATGCCGAGCAGGAAAGTCTGCTGCATGATCAGGACCACGACCCCCGGCACGATATACGACGCGTAGCCCTCGCGTACGTTGAACAACGGCACTGCTTCAACGCTCAGCGGCTGGCGCGACGCCTCGGCCTGTATGCCAGACGGGGTCGTGGCGCCCAGGCGTTTCAGTTCAATGCCGGCCGAAACGGTGCCGGCAACCTCGGCCAGGCCATTGAGCACCACCTTGTTCAGCAGGGGGTAGGCGCCGTTGCCGCTGACGTCGATTTCCGGTTGCAAACCTGCTAGCACTTTCCTGCTGAAGTCGGCAGGTATGATCATCGCGCCGGCCGCCTGTCCCTGCCAGATCAGCTCCTGCGCCGCCTCCGGCCGGGTGCTGACACCAACAACCAGAATAGACGGGTGCGCCCCGGCGTAGCGAATCAACTGGCGCGACAGGGCCGACTGGTCCTGATCGACGATCGCAACCGGCACCCGGCGCACCGCTTCCGCACTATAGGGCAGCGGATAGAAAAAGGAATACACGATGCCGGAGACGAAGAACAGCAGCAGCGCAGCCTTGTCCCGGAAGATCGATTGCCATGTCAGCAGGAAGGCGCGCGAGGCTGCGCGCAGGGCGTTCATGACTTGCCCCAGGTAGCGGGCTGGGTCACGCGCCGGGCCAGGCGCATGTGCGCAGCGGCACCCAGGACGAGCGTGAAGGCCAGCAGTACCGCAAGCGTCCCGAGGCCGGCACGCAGCGGCGCGCCCGCCATCCACGTGTTGTTCAGTAACTTCAGGTAATGCGTTAGCGGCAGCGATTCGGCCCAGAGGCGCGCGCTGAGGGGCATGGCCAGCAAGGGAAATCCCTGGCCGGCGAACGCAAACGCGGGCGCCGTCAAAAACGCGCAGGCCGACAGGGCCGAGCGCAGCGACGCTGTGAACGCGACCAGGAAGGCCCCTGCCGCGAGGTAGGCCATGATCAAGAGAGCTATGCCCACCAGCATTGCAGTTGCACTGCCGAGTATCGGCCAGCCGAGCACCGCGCCGAACAGCACGAACAGCAACAGCGCATGCGCCACGAAGACGGTGAAGGGAATGAGCAGTTTGCCCAGCAGGGCCGCGCCCAGCCTGCCGCCGGCGGCGGCGAGCCAGTCGGCCACCGTGGCGGCGCGAAATTCGCGGCCCAGCGCCGTCACAGCCGCGAGCGTCACAAAAACATGCAGCAGGCTAAATGCCACCGGCATCGCCAGCGACGGGATATAGCTGCCATTTTCGTTGAACAGCGTCGTCGTGCGGGTACGGACCGGCTCGACCTGCTGCACGGCCTGGCCTGGGCCGGCGCCACGGCTGGCGCGGCCTTGCAGCTCGATGCCCGCCGACAGCGTCGACACCACCGTCCGCACATCGCGCGTCATTGTTCCCGCGTGCGCCGCGAACTGGGCGTTGTAGGCCCATTGCACCCTGGCGCCCCTCCCGGCGCGGAGCGCTTCCTGTAAATCGGCGGGAATCGATACGATGCCGAACGCCGCGCGCGCGCGGATCATCCGGAAGGCTTCGGCTTCATTGTTGGCTGCCAGCACGACCTTCAATCCCGGCGCTGCGTCGAGCATGCGGATCAGGCTGCGCGACATCACCGACTGGTCGCGGTCGTGCACCACCAATGGCAGGTCGCGCGCCACGCCGGCGGAAAATATCCACCAAGTCATCAGATACAGCGCCAGCGGGATCGTTGTCAGCATCGCGACATCCCATGGATCGGCGCGCAGGCGGATCCATTCGCGCCGCAAGGACGACAGGATGGCGTTGCCGGAGCGGGTCATCGGGAACGCTCAGCGATCGAACACGACCGTCATGCCCGGCCGCAGCCCAGGCACGGCAGCGGTCGGCCGCAGCCTGACCTCGAAGGTACGCAAATCGGTGCCGCCCGGGCGCGCCGCGCGCCAGGTGGCAAACGCCGGCAGCGCCGATACCGTGCTGACCTTGAACTGCGCCTTGACCTGCAGCGCGGGAATGGTGGCCTGATGCACCGAGTCCTTTGCGTAGGGCTTGAATTCGTCTTCGCGCACGGCCACCACGGCCCAGATGTCGGACAGGTCGACCAGGGTAATGACGGGAAAACCCTGCGGCGCCAGCTCACCGGCCTGGATCGCGACCTTCGTCACTTCACCCGCTGCTGGTGCCCTGATGCGCGTCTCGTCGAGTGCGGCGCCGGTCTCGGCCAACACACCGGCCACCTGGCGCACCTGCGCTTGAGCGGCAAGCTTGTCTTCCGGCCGGGCGCCCTGGCGCGCCATGTCGTACTGTGCCCTGGCAGCCGTTGCCAGCTCGCCGGCCGAGCGCGCCTGCGTCTCGGCGTCATCGCGCTTCTGGCGGGCGACGACGCCTTCGGCATACATCGCCGCGATCCGCTGGTAAGTCAGCCTGGCCAGCCTGGCGCCCGCCTCCGCGCGCTCCCAGTTGGCGCGCGCGGCGACGATTTCCTGTGGACGCGCGCCCGCCTGCACTTTCTGGCTGGCCGCGCGGGCGGCATCGCGCGCGGCCTCGGCCTGCGCTACCTTGGCCCGCACTTCCGGGCTGTCCAGTTCGAACAGCAGGTCGCCGCGCTTGACGGTCTGCCCGAGTTGCACATGGACCCGGCCGACCCGCCCCGGCACCTTCGACGACACATTGGTTTCCTGCGCTTCGGCCTGGCCCTGGACAGGATCGCGTGCCGGCTGGAAGGCCTGGTACACGCCCCATCCGAGCAGGGCAATGACGAGGACGGCGGCGATGGCGGCCAGGCGCCTGGTGCGGGGTTCTGCCATGATGATCATTCTTTCGTGAGGTCGACGATGTGCGTTGCTGTCCTGGAGAGCGCGTACAGCCGGTCCGGATCGCCAGCGGTGCCGAGCAGCCTGGCCAGCGCCATGACGTACTCGTACGCCGCCTGTGAGCGCTCGAGCGAGGACTTGGTGTAATTGAGCGAGGCATCGGCGACGTCGGTCGAGGTTGCCTGGCCGTTCCGGAACGCCACCTGCGCCAGGCGCCGCGTCTCGTATGCCAGTTCGATCGCGGAACCCATCGCCAGGTAACGCAGCCGGGCATCCTCCATGGTGCGCCACTGGCTTTCTGCCAAGGTCGGGATATCGCGGCCGGCCTGCTCGGCGGCAACCTCGACGCGCTGCTGCTCGAGGCGGGCGGCGGACATCATTTTCGCGCGGTCGATCCGCTCGACCAGCGGGACACTGACCGACACCCCGACCAGCCAGTTGGCGCGGCTGGAGCTGCCGCGATTGAGATTGTAGTTGGCGATGCCGATGACGGTGGGGCTGAATGCGCGGCCCTGCAGCTGCACGGCCCCGTCCGCCTGTTTGCGCTTGCTTGCGATTTGTTTCCAGGCCGCGTTCGAGGCCATGGCCGCGTCGATGAACGAGGCCAGCGAGCCGGGCGGCTGTGCATGCACGAACAGCGGCGTGGCCGGCGTGACGGCGCCGGGCGCGTCAAGCAGGCGGCGCAGCGCGAGCTGCGCGATCTCGAGGTCGCTGCCCGCCTTTGCCGCTTCCCTGGACGCGTTGTCGGCGGCGACATCGGCTTTCAGGCGCTCGACCTTGGCGATCAGTCCGCTACGCTCCATCTTGAGCGCCATGCGCTGGTGTTCTTTGGCCACGTCTGCCGCAGCGCTGCGCAATTGCCAGGCCTTCCTGGCCAGCTGCACCGTGAAATAGCGTTCCGCCAGCTGGGTCGCGGCCTCGTCCTGCGCCGCCTGAACGCTGGCGCCGGCCTCGTCGGCGCGGCCCACGGCGATCTGCTTGACTGCATCGAGGCGCCCGCCCGTATAGAGCGGCCAGACCGTGTTCAGGCCGAGC
This sequence comes from Massilia sp., assembly GCA_031398335.1. Lineage (GTDB taxonomy): Bacteria > Pseudomonadota > Gammaproteobacteria > Burkholderiales > Burkholderiaceae_D > Telluria. Next base: position 2,253 of record JANNNC010000175.1, on the reverse strand, counting down.
GAACGCACATCGAACACGCGGTCGACATTCAGGGCCGGCGGGATGTCCGGCAGGTTCAGCCCCGGCAGCGGCGGCAGGGAGTCGAGCACCGGATTGGCCAGCTGCGCGATGGCGCCGGTATCGACGCTGAGGGTGGTCGAGACCCGCCCCGCAAAGCCGGACAGGCGCACGTCCGGGCCGTCGATGCGGCGCAGCGCCTCGGCCTGCAACTGCTTCGCCTGGAAATCGAGCCGGGCCCCATTCACCGAGCCCGCACTGGCCCGCATCCGGCGCAGCGCCTCGGCGTAGTCGATGCCGGCATCGGCGTGCGCGGCCTGGGCCAGCGCCAGCAGTGCGGCGGCCGCGATTCCAGGCAGGACAGTCCTCATTCTCATGTTTCGCTCCGGTGTTCGGGGTATTGTAGCCGGAAGGATAAGGTTTCCAGCGCATTCGCGGCCATCCGTTTGCGCCCGCGGCTCAAGGCGCAAGCGCATCGGCGCCGGCCAGCCAGTCTTGCTCGCGCAGGCGTTCCACCGCCCAGGCGGCGCTGGCGGACAAGGGCCACTCGGCGCGAAACACCAGCCACAGGCTGTCGATCACCGGCGGCGCCGTATCGACGGTTCGAATCGCCTGCTGCGGCGGATAGGCCTGGACGGCAAAAAGCGGCAGCACCGTGTACATGGAAGACCCGTTCGGCAACATCCTGGAAATCTACAGCCACAGCTAAGAATTGACCTACGGCGCCGGCGCCTCCCAGCAAGCCGGGCAAGCCCGGCCACGCGCAGCGCGGCCCCGCAAGACGACTGGTCTAATTTGCGCTATACTGGCGTCCATGAGCACTGACCAGCACAGCGTACGGCAGCATATCCTCGCCACCGGCAAGGCGATCATCACGGGCAAGGGCTATTCCGCCGTTGGCCTGAACGAGATCCTGTCGGCCGCCGGCGTGCCGAAGGGCTCGTTCTATCACTACTTCAAGTCGAAGGAGCTGTTCGGCGAAGCCCTGCTCGACGATTACGTCCGCGCCTACCTGGCCGAACTCGACGCGCTGCTGGCGCCCGACGGCAGCCCGGCCGGCGCGCGCCTGATGCGCTACTGGGACGGCTGGCGCACCCTGTCGGACGCTGGCTGTGCCGGCAGCAAATGCCTGGTGGTCAAGCTCAGCGGCGAAGTGGCCGACATGTCCGAGGCGATGCGCGGCGTCCTCTTGCGCGGCACGAACGACATCGTGCAGCGCCTCGCCGCCTGTATCGAGGATGGGTTCGCCGATGGCTCGATTCCCGCCGGACCCGAGCCGCAGCAATGCGCGCTCGCCCTCTACGAAATGTGGCTGGGCGCCGCGCTGCTGACCAAACTGCGGCGCGATCCGAGCGCGCTGGACGGCGCGATGCGCGCTACCCGGGCGCTGCTGCACCTGCCGGGAACCTTCCCCTCCTGAGGCGTGGGTGTCCCGCGGTGCCGGTGTCAACGCCGGCGCCGCCATCTTTTTTACTTATTTCCAGACGACCAGTCTAATACAGGAGCCAAGCATGCAGAATTTTGATTTTTATAACCCGACCAGGATCGTGTTCGGCGCAGGTACCATCGCTTCGCTGGCGCGGCTGGTGCCGCAAACGGCGCGCGTGCTGGTCCTGTTCGGCGGCGCCAGTGCCGAAAAGACCGGCACCCTGGCCGAGGTGCGCCAGGCGCTCGGTGAACGCTTCGTGCAGGAATTCGGCGGCATCGAGCCGAACCCGAGCTATGAAACCCTGATGCGCGCGGTCGAGCAGGTGCGCCGCGAAAAACTCGACTTCCTGCTCGCCGTCGGCGGCGGCTCGGTGATCGACGGCGCCAAGTTCGTGGCCGCCGCGGCCCACCACGAGGGCGACCCGTGGAACATCATGGAAACCGGCGGCGCCAGCGTGACCGGCGCCCTGCCCTTCGGCACCGTGCTGACGCTGCCGGCGACCGGTTCGGAAATGAACAACGGCTCGGTCGTCACGCTGAAAGCGACCCAGACCAAATTGCCGTTCCGCAGTGTCCACGTGTTCCCGCAATTCTCGGTGCTCGATCCGACCAAGACTTATACCTTGCCGGAAAAACAGGTGGCCAACGGCCTGGTCGACGCCTTCGTCCACATTACCGAGCAATACCTGACCTACCCGGTACAGGCGCTGGCCCAGGACCGTTTCGCCGAGGGCCTGTTGCAGACGCTGGTCGAGATTGCGCCGCAGGCGATCGCCGCTCCCGAAGACTACGCCACCCGCAGCAACCTGATGTGGACCGCCTCGCTCG
>JANNNC010000139.1:0-19854 GCA_031398335.1 Massilia sp. | reverse complement strand
AAAGCAAAAAACCCCCGGCCAGATCACTGAGCGGGGGTTTTTCTTACTGCATATTACTTAGCCTGACGATAACCTACTTTCACACTGGTTGCAGCACTATCATCGGCGCAAAGTCGTTTCACGGTCCTGTTCGGGATGGGAAGGGGTGGGACCGACTTGCTATGGTCATCAGGCATAACTTGCTGGGAGGCTGTTCCACAACTGGGCAACAGATCCCTGAATTCCGGGGTGTATTCTAACAGGCAATACTCGACTGCGCCAGCACGGATTGCGGCGCCAACGCGTAAAATGCTTCCTTTGCGCCAAACACTTCCCGCCATGACCATCCTGCTGTCCACCCTGAACGCCCGCTACGCCCACGCATCGCTGGGGCTGCGCTACCTGCTGGCGAACATGGGGCAGCTCGGCCCCGACACGCGGATCCAGGAATTCGTCATCGGCGCCAAGACGACCGAAGTGGTCGAGCGCCTGCTGGCGAACCACCCGCGCATCATCGGCTTCGGCGTCTATATATGGAACGTGGAAGAAACCACGCGCGTGGTCGCCATGCTCAAACGCGTCGCGCCCGAGGTGACGATCGTGCTGGGCGGGCCGGAAGTGTCGTACGAAACGAACGAGCAGGCCATTGTCAAACTGGCCGATTACACCGTCACCGGCTGGGGCGACCTCACCTTCCCGAAGCTGTGCGCCGAGATCCTCGACGGCCCGCAGCCCTTGATGAAGGTACATGCCGGCGTGCAGCCGCCCATGGCCGACATCGCCCTGCCCTACGCTTTATATAGCGACGAAGACATCGCGCACCGCACCTTATATGTGGAAGCCTCGCGCGGCTGCCCGTTCAAATGCGAGTTCTGCCTGTCGTCGCTGGATAAAACCGCCTGGCCCTTCCCCCTGGAGGCTTTCCTGGCCCAGATGGAAGCGCTGCATGCGCGCGGGGCGCGCCTCTTCAAATTCGTCGACCGCACGTTTAATTTGAACGTCAAGACCAGCATGAAGATCATGCAGTTCTTCCTCGATAAGCTGGAGGCCAATCCAGGCGATCCGGTATATGCCCACTTCGAGCTGGTGCCGGACCACCTGCCGGAAGCATTAAAAGAGATGATCGCGCGCTTCCCGGCCGGCGCCCTGCAATTCGAGATCGGCATCCAGAGCTTCAATCCGGAGGTCCAGGCCCTGGTCAGCCGGCGCCAGGACAATGCCAAGGCGGCCGAGAATATCCGCTGGCTGTGCAAACACTCGCAGGCGCACCTGCACGTCGACCTGATTGCCGGTTTGCCGGGCGAAGACATCGCCAGCTTCGCGCGCGGCTTCGATCAACTGGTCGGCCTTGGCGCGCACGAGATCCAGTTCGGCATATTGAAACGCCTGCGCGGCACGCCGATCATCCGCCATACCGAGCCTTATAAAATGGTGTACGACCCGTATCCACCCTACACCGTGCTGGCGACAAGCCTGATCGACTTCCCGAGCATGCAGCGCCTGGTGCGCTTTGCGCGCTACTGGGACCTGGTGGCGAACTCCGGCCGCTTCGCCAATACGATCGTCGAACTGCTGGGCGTACGTCCGTTCGAGAATTTCATGGCCTTCTCGGACTGGATTTATACCAAGACAGACGCGACCCACCGCATTGCGCTGGACCGGCTGGCGAAACTGGTGGCCGAATGGCTGCAGGTGACGGGAATGGCGCGTGAACGGGCATTGGCCGTGGTGGCGAGCGATTATGCGGGCGGCATTGATGGCGCGGCCAGGAAAGAGCGCGCCGCAAATGCAGCGAACACGGCGTCCGTCGCCGCGCCGGCGCGCCAGGTACGCCACCTGGCGGCCTGAGCACGATAAAACGTCCCGAATGGCAGAGACAGCAAAATCCTTTTACACTGCAACAATGCAGATTGAAAATACGCCAACATTAACCATCGAACACTCCGCCGGCGGCGCGGCGCAATCTGTCATGGCAAGCGGCGTCTGGCAGGTGCATGCCTTGAGCCAGAAGGGCATGCTCAAGGGGATCAACCGCACCCTGCTCGGCCTGAAAAAAAAGCCCGGGCTCGGATGGGACCTCACCGGCGTGGCCAGCATCGACCACATCGGCGCCCAGATGTTCTGGAATGCCTGGGGCAAGAAGCGTCCCGAGAACTTGCGACTCGACCCGCGCCAGGAAGAGCTGTTCGCGCGCATCGAAGCGGCCAGCCGCCATACGCTGCCGCGCCACAAGGTCAGCCCGCTGAACTGGATCATCGTGCTCGGCGCCGGCCTGCTGAGCTTTTTCGAGCACCTGCACGGCTTTATCGAGCTGATCGGGCGCCTGATCCAGGACCTGGGCCGCTTCATCCGGCGTCCGAACACGGGACCCTGGCGCGAGATCTCGGCCAACATTTATCACTCCGGCTTCCAGGCGCTGGGCATCACGGCGCTGGTCGGCTTCCTGATCGGCGTGGTGCTGTCCTTCCTGTCGGCCCAGCAGCTGCGCCAGTTTGGCGGCGACATCTACCTGGTCGACATCCTCGGCATGAGCGTGGTACGCGAGCTCGGCCCCTTGCTGGCGGCAATTTTGGTGGCGGGCCGTTCGGGCTCCTCGATCACGGCGCAGCTGGGCGTGATGCGCGTAAACGAAGAACTCGACGCGATGCTGGTGATGGGCATCTCGCATGGCTACCGTCTGATCATGCCGAAGGTGGTGGCGCTGGCGATCGCGATGCCGCTGCTGGTGGTCTGGACCGACGCCATGGCCCTGCTCGGCGGCGCGTCCTCGGCCAAGATCGAACTGGGCCTGTCGTTCCGCTACTTCCTGCAAAAGCTGCCGGATGCGGTCCCCCTGGTGAACTACACGATCGGTTTACTAAAAGGGATGACCTTCGGCGTGCTGATCGCGCTGGTCTCCTGCCACTTCGGCCTGCGCATCAAGCCGAACACGGAAAGCCTGGGGCGCGGCACGACGACCTCGGTGGTCACCTCGATCACGGTCGTGATCCTGGCCGACGCGGTGTTTGCGATCGTCTTTAGCGGCGTGGGGTTCCGATGACCGAGGACACCAAGCAGCGCCCGGCCCAGCGCCTGAACCGCAAGCCGGAGGAAGACGTCGGACCGCCGGTGGTCGAGATCCGCGGCCTGTGGACCAAGTTCGGCAAGACGGTGATTCACCAGGACCTCAATCTCGAGATCTATGAGGGCGAGATCCTGTCGATCGTCGGCGGCTCGGGCACCGGCAAAACCGTGCTGCTGCGCCAGATGTTAGGTTTGGAGACGCCGGCGCGCGGCTGCGTGCGCGTGTTCGGGGAAGACATCAGCGAAGCGGAACCGGAGCAGCTGCAGCGCATGCGCAACCACTGGGGCATGCTGTTCCAGCAGGGCGCGCTGTATTCGGCACTGACCGTGTTCGACAACATCGCCCAGCCGATGCGAGAACTGCGCGCCCTGCCCGAGGACGTGATCCGCGACGCCGTGCTGCTGAAAATGGACATGGTGGGACTGGGCGCGGAACACGCGAACAAGATGCCGTCCGACCTGTCGGGCGGGATGACCAAACGCGCGGCGCTGGCGCGCGCGCTGGCGCTGGAACCGAGATTGCTGTTCCTGGACGAGCCGACCGCGGGCCTCGACCCGGATGCGTCGGATGCGTTTGTCACGCTGATCCAGGCGCTGCACCGCGAACTGAAACTGACTGTGGTGATGGTCACCCACGACCTCGATACGCTGTTTGCGCTGTCCTCGCGCATTGCGGTCCTGGCCGAGAAACACGTGCTGGCGGTGGGACCGTCGCGCGACGTGCTGCGGGTGGACCATCCGTTCATCAAACAATTCTTCCTCGGCGGACGCGGGCAGCGGGCACTTGAAGTGCTCGACGAACGCGACGAAGCGGCGGACGAAGAACCGAAAGAGTGACATGGAAAACCGATCATACGCATTAATGACGGGCATCTTCACGATCGCCCTGCTGGTGGCCACCGTACTGGCGGGCCTCTGGCTGAACCGCGACAAGACCGAGCGCTCGCCCTACGAAATCGTCACCACCCAGTCGATTCCCGGTTTGAATCCTCAGGCGACGGTGCGCTACCGCGGCCTGGAAGTGGGGCGGGTCGAGGAAATCGTGTTCGATCCGAAGGTGACGGGCCAGATCATGATCCGCCTGTCGGTCGAAGACGGCTCGCCGATCACGACCACGACGTTTGCTTCGCTCGGCTACCAGGGCGTGACCGGCATCGCCTTCATCCAGTTGGATGACGACCGCACCGGTTCGCCCCTGCTGAAAACCAGTCCGGAGCAGGTGGGCCGCCTTCCGCTGCGCCCCGGTTTGCTTGACCAGCTGGAAAAGCGCGGCGTTGCCATCCTCGACCGCACCGAGCAGATCACGGCGCGCATCAACACCCTGATGAGCGACGAGAACCAGAAGACCATCATCGGGGCGTTCGACAACATCAGCAAGGCCGCCGCGGCTTACGGCGAGATCCCGGACAAGCTGGGCCCGACGATCGAGCGCATGCCGGCCCTGGCCGATAAACTCGATCGCAGCCTCACTTCGTTCGACACGCTGGCCGCCAGCGCCACCACCACGGTGCGCAATTACGACCGCCTGGCCACCGGCCTGCAGGCGCCGGATGGCCCCCTGAATCGCCTGAACGACGCCATCGGCTCGCTGCAGGGCGTGACCGGCGACCTGGAAGCGGAAACGCTGCCGCACCTGACGCGCATGACGGACGAAGCGCGCACCGCGCTGCGTTCGGTGCGCCGCACCGCCGACTCGCTGTCGGACCGCCCGCAAAGCATCTTGTTCGGCAATCCGAACGTCCAGCCCGGCCCCGGCGAACCGGGCTTCGTCGCCCCGACCAAATGAGGATCACCTTGAACACACCCTTTCTCCGCTTCCTAGGCGCCGCCGTCCTTGCTCTCCTTGTTACCGGCTGTGCGTCGAACAAGACCAAGGAAGGCGGCAATACCCAGTTCGACTTCGGCCCGCTGGGCGCCTCAAGCGCCCCTGTTGCCCAGGCTCCGCTGGCGGCCATCATCGTGATGGATGCGACCGGCTCGCCGACGTTCGAGAACGAGCGCATGGTCTACCGCCTGAACTACAACGACCCGCTGCAGGCGCGCACCTATGCCAACAGCCGCTGGAGCGCCAACCCGCTGCTGCTGGTGACGCAGCGGCTGAAGTCGCGCCTGGCCCAGGCCGGAGTAAAAGTGCTGTCGGCCACCGATTCGAGCACCAACATCCCGATCCTGCGCGTCGAGATCGACGATTTTTCGCATGCATTCGCCAGCACCAGCGCCAGCGAAGGCGCCCTGACCCTGCGCGCCTCGCTCTTCAACGGCCACGCGCTGCATGACCAGAAGACCTTCATGCGCGCCACGCCGGCGCCGAGTGCGGACGCCGCCGGCGGCGCGCGGGCGCTCACCGCCAGCACCGACGCCGTCGCCGCCGACCTGATTGCCTGGCTTGCAGGCTTCGACAACCGCAAACGATGACCGGTAAGGAAGCGCACGGGGAAGGGCATGGCGCGGTAGCGAGAATCGATGCGCCGCGCCGCGGCTCGCCGGTCGCGCGCGCGGCGCTGCTGGCGTATCTGCTGCTGATCGTCTACGCCAGCTGGTATCCGTTCACGGGATGGCGCAGCAACGGCCTGCCGCTGCTGTCGTTCATGAACCTGGTCAAGCAGCGCTACTGGACCGGCTTCGACGTGATGGTCAATATCGTCGGCTACGTCCCGCTCGGGATTCTGCTGGCGCTGGCCCTGTATCCGCTGGTGCGCGGGGTGTGGGCGGCGCTGCTGGCGACGCTGCTCGGCTTTCTGGTGACCGGCACGATGGAGACGGTGCAGAATTTCCTGCCCAGCCGCGTGCCCTCGAACCTCGATTTGCTCACCAATGGCGCCGGCTGCTTCATCGGCGCCTGCATCGGCCCGCTCATGGCGCGCAGCCTGCTCGACCAGAGCCGCCTGTACCGCGTGCGCAAGCGCTGGTTCGCGCCGCACGCGAGCCAGGGCCTGGTGCTGCTCGCCCTGTGGCCGCTGGCCCAGATTTATCCCCAAAGTTTTTTATTTGGCCACGGCCAGGTGCTGCCGATTATCTCGGGATGGCTCTCGACCTGGTTCGAGACGGACATCGACCTGATCGCCATGCTGCGCCCGGGACCGGCGATGAGCGTCGAGCAGTACTGGCTGTCGGAGACGATCATCACCGCCTGCGGCATGACCGGCGCCGCCCTGACCTTACTGTGCCTGCTGCGCCGGGGTGCGCCGCGCTATACCCTCATGCTGCTGATGGTCGGCGCCGCGCTGGTCATCAAAACGCTGGCCAGCTCGCTCCTGTTCCGCCCGGATAACGCTTTCGTCTGGGTGACGCCCGGCGCCGAGGGCGGCTTCCTGATCGGCCTGATGATGCTGGCCGGCCTCGCCTTTGCGCCGCAAATCGCGCAGCGCCGGCTGGCGGTGGTGACCCTGGTACTGAGCCTGATCGTGGTGAACACGATTCCGGCGAATCCGTATTTCACGCTCACGCTGCAAGGCTGGGTGCAAGGCAAATTCCTGAATTTTAATGGGGCGGCGCAGTTCTTGTCCCTATTGTGGCCGTTCTTCGCCCTGTGGTTCCTGCTGCTACCCTCGCATAAACTCAATCGTCATTAAAGCCTTGTATCATGGCGGCTGGCTTAGTCAAGAAATCGGGAGCGGCATGAGCGACACCAAACCATATTACGAACACCACGTGTTCTTCTGCATGAACGTGCGCGAAGGCGAAAACTGCCGCGAGAGCTGCGGCAAGTCCGGCGCCGAAGCCGCACAAAAGCATGCCAAGAAACGCATCAAGAAACTCGGCCTGAGCGAGCCGGGCAAGGTGCGCATCAACCAGGCCGGCTGCCTGGAGCGCTGCGAGGAAGGCCCGGTCCTGGTCGTCTACCCGCAAGGCACCTGGTACACCTATGTCGACACCGAGGACATCGACGACATCATCGACACCCATATCCTCGGCGGCCAGATCGTCGAACGCCTGAAAATCTGATTTTTGAAGCACTCGGCACATGAACAAGTTTTCGAAACGTTTTACCCTCGACGGCCCGGCCGGCAAGATGGAATGCATGCTCGACCTGCCGGAAAGCGCGCCGCGCGGCATCGCCCTGGTCGCGCACCCGCATCCGCTGTACGGCGGCACGATGGAAAACAAGGTCACGCAAACGCTGGCACGCACCTTCGTCACGCTCGGCTACGCCACGGCGCGTTTTAATTTCCGCGGCGTCGGCCAGTCTGAAGGCGAACATGACCGCGGCCATGGCGAAGTCGACGACATGGCGCGCATGATGGCGCACATGCAGGCCGAGTATCCGGGTCTCCCGGTGGCGCTGTCCGGCTTCTCCTTCGGTACCTTCGTGCAAGCCCAGCTGCATGCGCGCCTGGTCAACGAGGGCAAGCCGGAGGCCATCGAACGCATGGTGCTGGTCGGCTGCGCCGCCGGCAAATGGCCGATGCCGAACGTACCGGAAGATACGATCCTCATTCACGGCGAGCTGGACGACACCATCACCTTGCAGATGGTATTCGACTGGGCGCGGCCGCAGGAAATTCCGGTGATCGTGATCCCGGGAGCGGATCACTTCTTCCACAAGCGCCTCAACCCCATCAAAAATCTTGTCGTGCAAATGTGGCGGCGTGACAATTGAGCCCGGCACTGGCCTATAATTAAGCACTTCATTGAATCCATGCCGCTGGGCAATGCGTTGGCGAATACTTCATGCACCCTGGCGGCATCCGCACCACCTCTACTGACTCACATTTAGCTCCCATGAAAAAACTGATTGCCGCCGTCGCCGCCAGCCTGCTGGTGATGTCGGCCAGCGCGCAAACCGTGCCGGCCCCACAGATCGCAGCCAAGTCGTGGCTGCTGCTCGACGCCACCAGCGGCCAGGTCATCGCGGCCCAGGACCCGAACGCGCGCATTGAACCGGCGTCGCTGACCAAGATCATGACCGCCTACGTCACCTTCCAGGCCATCCGCGACAAGAAGCTGGCCCTGAACACGATGGTCAATGTCTCGCCGCGCGCCTGGAAAGTCGACTCGAGCAGCTCGAAGATGTTCATCGACCCGGCCACGCCGGTGAGCGTGGACGACCTGCTGCATGGCCTGATGGTGCAGTCGGGTAACGACGCCGCCGTCGCCCTGGCCGAAGCGGTGGCCGGCGACGAAGGCACGTTTGTCGTGCTGATGAACCGCGAAGCCCAGCGCATGGGCCTGAAGAACACGAAGTTCGTCAACCCGCACGGCCTGCCGAGTCCGGACAACTTCTCGACCACGCAAGACCTGGCGCAGCTGGCCACCAACGTCATCCGCGATTTCCCGGAGTTCTACAAGATCGACTCGGTCAAGCAGTTCACCTATAACAAGATCACCCAGCAGAACCGCAACCGCCTGCTGTGGCTGGACCCGACGGTGGACGGCATGAAGACCGGCCACACCGAATCCTCGGGCTACAGCATGATCGCCTCGGCCCGCCGCCCGAACGGCACCAGCGGCCAGCGCCGCCTGATCTCGGTCGTCTCCGGCGCCAGCTCGGATGGCGTGCGGACCCAGGAAAGCCAGAAGCTGCTGAACTGGGGTTTCCAGAACTTCGACACCGTGAAACTGTATTCGAAGGGCCAGGCCATCGCCACGCCGGAAGTGTGGAAGGGATCGCAATCGACCGTCAAGATCGGTTTTACCAATGACGTGCTGGTGACGGTGCCGAAGGGCGTGGCCGGCAAGCTCAAACCTGTGCTCGAGCGCAAGGACCCGCTGGTCGCCCCGCTGCCGCGCAACGGCCGCGTCGGCACCCTGCGCATGATGGTCGACAACAAGCCGCTGCTGGTGCTGCCGGTCGTGGCGCTGGAAGAAGTGCCGGAAGCGAGCATTTTTGGACGCGCCTGGGATTCGATGCGTTTGATGATCAAGTAAGCGGTTGTTCGCTTGCGACCATGCCCGCCCGGTTTGCGCCCGGCGGGCGTTTTTGTTTGGCCGCCGGTCCGGTGGGCGCACCGCTATAATGCGTCCTCACTTTTCAAGCAAATAAAACCCGCCATGACCGACGCCGCCACCCTCGCCTGCCCCCGCATCCTCACCCGCACCGATGGCCTCGACCTGTCGCGCGTGATTGCCGGAATGTGGCGCCTGGGCGAATGGGACATGCCGGTCGGGCAGCGTATCGCCTTTATCGAAGACTGCATCGCGCTGGGCGTCACCAGCTTCGACCATGCCGACATCTACGGCAACTACAGCGTCGAGGGCCTGTTCGGGGAAGCGCTGCGCGCCCAGCCTTCGCTGCGCGACCGCATGGAAATCGTCAGCAAGTGCGGCATCAAGCTGGTCTCCCCAAACCGTCCCGCGCACACGATCCAGCATTACGACACCAGTCTCGATCACATCGTCGCCTCCTGCGAGGAGTCGCTGCGCCAGCTCGGCACCGACCACCTCGACCTGCTACTGATCCACCGCCCCGATCCCCTGATGAACTTCGATGAAGTGGCCGAAGCGTTTACGCGCCTGCAGGCGGCGGGCAAGGTGCGCCATGTCGGGGTGTCGAATTTCACGCGCCACCAGTTCGAGGCACTGAATCGCCGCGTGCCGCTGGCAACGAACCAGGTGGAATTTTCGCCGCTGCACACGGCGCCGCTGTTCGACGAGACCTTCGACGGCCTGCAAGACCTGGGCATTGCCCCGATGATCTGGTCGCCCTTCGGCGGCGGGCGCCTGTTTACGGCACAGAGTGACGACAGCGTCCAGCTGCGTGCGACGATCCAGGAGGTGGCCGACCGCATCGGCCAGTCGTTTGCTACCGTGGTGTTCGCCTGGATCATGGCACTGCCGAGCCGGCCGATGCCGCTCACAGGCAGCGGCAAGATCGCCTCGGTGGCCGCGGCGGTGGCTGCCACCACGGTGACGCTTGCGCGCAGCGACTGGTTCGCGATCCTGCGCGCGGCGCGCGGCCACGAAGTGGCGTGAGCATGGCCGAGCCGCTTAAAGTTGTCGAGGGAACTGCGCTGACGGCGCAGCAGAAGAAGGATTTGTTGAACCGCCTGGCCCGCATCGAGGGCCAGCTGCGCGGGGTGCAGAAGCTGATCGCGCTGGCCGCCGAGCCGGCCGACTGCGAGGCGGTGGCGCAGCAAATGGCGGCGGCGCGCAAGGCGCTCGACCGCTCGTTCGTTCAATTGCTCACGGCAAGCGTGGTGACCCATAGCGAAGGCGCCGCGGACCTCGACGACGCCCGTGCCGTCGCTACCAGGCTGGCGGCGCTGCTCGACAAGTTCGCCTAGTTAACTAGACCTCTTCCTCGTCCGCGTAGACAACCGGCGGCGCCACGCCGCGCCAGCCGGTACGCCATCCGATGTTCATCAACAGCGTCGCAGCGATGTACATCAGGAAGAACAACACGAAAAAACGCTCGCGCAATAGGACCAGGAGCAGGACGGCGACAGCAATCAGGACTAATATCCCTTTGCTCAGCTTTTGCTTGCTGCTAGGAAAGCGAACTGTCGAGACCATCAGCGTGCCGACGGCCACCATCAGCGCCATCACCGCGAAAGCCTGGGTCATGTTGACGACGGGATCGGGCCAGGCCACCACGACCGCCGCGACACAGGCGGCGCCGGCCGTGATCGGCATGCCGACGAAATAGCGCGGATCGAAGCGCCCGACCGTGATGTTGAAGCGGGCCAGGCGCAACGCGCCGCAGGCGACGAAGATGAAGCAGGCCAGGCCGCCCATCCGCACGAGGGTGGGATGCGCGGCGCTCATCTGGGCGAAACCGTAGCAGTACAGCAGCAACCCGGGGGCGCAGCCGAAATTCATGACGTCGGCAATCGAATCGAGCTGGACGCCGAAGTCGGACTGGGTATTGGTGGCGCGCGCGACAAAGCCGTCGAGCGCGTCGAACACACCGGCCAGCACCAGCAGGATGGCCGCCAGGCGGAAGTCTCCCGGCGCGCCGACCTGGGCGTTGTCGACCGAAATGACGATGCTGCCGAAGCCGCAGGCGATCGACAGCAGGGTCACGAAACTCGGCAAGGCGAACTTGGCGCGCGCGAGGCGCTCTGGGCGGGATCGGTTCAATTCGGGTCCGGGCAAGAGGAAGATGGCCCTATTCTACAGTGCGGCCACGCCCGGTCGCGCACGCTGCCTGTCGTCGTGCATGTTCGATTTGTCCTAGAATGTGCCTTTCGGCGTTGATATGGATCAGGAGTAAACGGATGAGCGAATTCCTTCGCACAAGGATGATACTGGCGGGATGCGTCGCCGCCCTGGCCATGGCCGGCTGCGGCGGGGGCGGCAGCAATAGCGCCAGCACCGTTGACCCGGTTCCGCTCGGCACCACGCCGCCTGCCGCGCCCGCGCCGACGTCGCCCGCCAACCCCGATCCGCTGACGCCCCCGGCGCCGGCGCCGGACACCCCGGCCGTCCCCGCTGCTCCCGGCGCGCCCCTTGCCACCGGCAATATCGCAGTCGACGGCCGTGAATGGCTCAATTACCGCCGCGGCCAAGTCGGCATGTCGACGCTCACCCGCAGCGCGGTCATCGATATCGCCGCCCAGGGCCATTCCGATTACCAGCGCATCAACAACCTCATCACGCACGACCAGGTCGCCGGCAAGGAAGGTTTTACCGGCGTCGACGTCAACGCCCGCCTCGCGGCCGCCGGCTACCGTTTCAATACGGCCGCCTCGCGCGCGTATGGCGAAGTCATTTCCGCCGCCGGCAACGGCTCGGGCCAGTACATGGCCGAGGAACTGATTACGGCGGTCTACCACCGCTTCGTCATTTTTGAGCCGATATTCAAGGAGATCGGCACCGGCGCGGCCACGACCCCTCAGGGTTATAACTACTTCACGGCCAATTTCACCGCCAACAACGGCTATGGCGCCGGCCTGCTCGGCGATCAGGTCGCGGTCTGGCCGTTCAATGGCCAGACTTCCGTGCCGCGCAACTTCTTCAGTGATACTGAACGGCCCGATCCAGTGCCGGACACGGCGGACAGGAAATACAATGAGGTTGGCTATCCGATCAGCGTGCACGCGAACATTGATCTGACTATTCGGGTAACGAGTTTCACGGTCCGTCCGCGTGGCGGTGCCGACTTGGCGGTACGGTTGCTGAGCCATGCGAACGATGCCAACACCGGGAAGTCCTCGGCTGGCATCGTGCCTTTAGCGCCGCTGACAGCGAATACTGTCTACGACGTCAACTTCACTGGCAGCACGAACCTCATCACCAATGCAGGTGCCGTCGTCAGAACCACGCCGGTCACGCGCACCTGGTCGTTTACGACCCGCTGACCGGATGACCCGGCACGACTCCGGCCAGGCATCGCCCCCTGCAGCGCCGGCCCTCGATATCGAGGCCGGCGTTGAACGCCTGATGGGCAACCGCGGCATCTATCTGCGCGCCCTGGCCCGCTTTCGCACCGATTACCGCGACAGCGCGCATGCGATCCGCGGCGCATTCCACGCCGGCGACCTGGTCCTGGCGCGGCGCCTGGCGCATACGCTCAAGGGCGCGGCCGGCATGATCGAAGCCCCCACGCTGACGGCGGCGGCACTGGCGCTGGAAGATGCATTACGTGGCAGCGGGCGCCACGCCGCGGCGCTGTTGATGCGCCTGGACGCCGCCCTGGCCAACGTGCTGCGCATACTCGATGCGATGGACCTGCAGGCGCAGGCGACGCCGCCGCCCACGCGCACGCCGGCCGAGGCTGACGTGGTGGGCGCGCTGCGCGCCATGCTCGACATCGGCGACGGCGCCGCGGTCGAACTGGTGTCCGAGGCGCGCAGCGCATTGTGCGCGCATCTGGGGGAATGGGAATTTCACGCGTTGAGCGCGGCGGTGGCGGAGTTCGATTACGAACGCGCGCTGGAAGTGCTCGACCGGCCCAGGCGGACCGGCTAAGCGGGTTCTACGTCACGGGGAGCCGCGCCTCAGCGCGTGTATTCGGCTTCTTCGTCGAAAGCGTCGGTGCAGTCCTTGCCGCAGAAGCGGCGCACACTGTCGACTGGTTTTTCGCAGTACCAGCATGAACCCTTCGGCGGCAGGCTCAGGCGCGATGGCCGGGGTTGTGCCGCGGCGGCAGGCAGCGCTTCGGAAGCCGCACCGTCGTTCATTACACTGTCTTGTATCGTTTCCAAGTTCCATCCCCCTACCGGCAGCACATCAAGTCGTCAAGCAAGATTACTGTAGTGGAACATCCCGGGCATGAGCAAACGCAATGGGGTGGTCCAATGCGGCAGCGCTGCCACAGCCGTTCTGAAGATCCAGTGTGCGCCCAACCCGGCCCTGTCGCAACGTGCTTGTGCGCCCCTGTCGACCATTGCGGCACGCTTGCAACAGATCGTTCGACGCCTGCTGCGCAAGCACAAAAGGCGATGTCAGCTGCATAAATCTTAGCAGTATTGACAACTTATTCGACGGCTTGCGAATCGTGCGCGGACCTTTTATGGAGACATTTTGTAACAGGATGCGAACGCGGTCAGCGTTGCGACGCCGGTTCGAGCGAGACGCGCAGCCCGGTCGTGGTGGTGGCGATCCGGGTCGGAACGTATTGCACGCCGGCGTAACGCAACTCGTCCATGCGGAAACTGTAGACGGGAATGTCGAGAATCGCTTGCTCGAGCACGCCATTCGCCGCGCGCCAGAGCTGACGCCCGACCGCCTCGTCGATGCCGCTGATGGCGAAGCGTTCCAGGCGCGGCTCGGCCAGGTAGACGCCGCTGCGCGCCGGATCGACGACCAGGCGGCCCGAGAACGCCAGGGTACCGGACAGGGGATTGCGCAAGAAGGATTGGGCGACGCTGGCATCGATGGTAAGCGCGACGCGGTCGCCCGGCAGCACCGCCAGTTGCGGACGCGACAGGCGCAGGTCGAAGAGCTCGAGCAGGCGGTTGTCCATCGGGAAACGGCGGTCGATGCCGGCCTGCAGCTTCGACAGCGGCAGGTCGACTTCGCGCGGGCCAAGGATGCTGGCGCAGGACGTCAGGGCGGCAGCGGCCCCCAGGCTTGAAGCGATGAGGAAGACGCGCCGCGCGCGGATGTGTGTAGGGTCAGCCATGCCAGCTCCTTGGATTCGGACTCAAGGGTAGCATGGGCTGAGCAGGCGGGTGGTACGGCTTACTTCCCGATACAAAACCGGCTGAAAATCACGCCTAATAAATCGTCTGGCGTGAATTCCCCGGTAATGCTGGAAAGCTGGTCCTGCGCCAATCTTAATTCTTCGGCAAACAAATCGAGCGACTGGTCGTCCTGGGCCGCGTGGCTGGCCGCCACATCGAGGTGCTGGCGCGCCGCGCGCAGGGCAATCAGATGACGTTCGCGCGCGAGATACAGCGACTCGCCGGTCTGCTGCCAGCCGGCGATGCGCAGCAATTCGCCGCGCAGCAAATCGATGCCGAGCTTTTCGTTGGCCGACAAATAAACATGGGTCGCATCCGCCGCGCCTGCGACGGTCGCGCGGTGACCGGACAAATCGATCTTGTTCCAGATGCGCACCACCGGCACGCCCATTGGAAATGCGGCGACGATGGTCTCGTCAGCCACGCTCGGGCCGAGGTTCGCATCCAGCAGGTGCAAAATGACGTCTGCCTTGCCGACTTCGCCCCAGGTCCGCTCGATGCCGATACGTTCGACCACGTCGATGCCGTCGTCGATCGCGCGGATGCCCGCCGTGTCGATGATATTCAGGGGAATACCCTCGATCTGGATCGTCTCGGTGACTTTATCGCGCGTGGTGCCGGCGATCGGGGTGACGATCGCTACTTCCGCGCCGGCCAGGGCATTCAATAGCGAGGATTTGCCGACGTTCGGCTGCCCCACCAGCACGACATTCAAGCCTTCGCGCAGGAGCGCGCCTTGCGCAGCCTGGCGGAACACGTGTTCCAGCGAGTCGATGATGCCGGCCAGTTGGCCGCGTGCGTTCGATTTTTCGAGAAAATCGATTTCCTCTTCCGGAAAATCGAGGGTCGCCTCGACCAGCATGCGCAAATTGATCGTCTGCTCGACCAGCCGGTGCACGACCTGCGAGAAGGCGCCCGACAAGGACTGCGAAGCGGACTTCGCCGCCGCTTCGGTCGAGGCGTCGATCAGGTCGGCCACCGCTTCGGCCTGGGCCAGGTCGAGCTTGTCGTTGAGGTAGGCGCGGCGCGTGAATTCGCCGGGTTCGGCCAGGCGCAAGCCATGTTCGCGCCCCGCTTCCAGCACCCGCGCCAGCAGCATCTGCAGCACGACCGGGCCGCCGTGGCCTTGCAGTTCGAGCACGTCTTCGCCGGTGTACGAATGCGGCGCCTTGAAGTACAGCGCCAGGCCCTGGTCGATGACGCTGCCGTCGTCCGACTTGAAGGAAATATAGGTCGCGTGGCGCGGTGCCAGTGTGGCGTCCGGGAACAGCGAGGCGATCAGGGGTGCAAGCGTCTTGCCGGAGGCACGGACCACGCCGATGCCGCCGCGTCCGGGTGCGGTGGCAATCGCCGCGATGGGAGAGGTATCCAGTTTCATGGGGCGAATTGTAGATGATTTATAGCAGGAACCTGCCTGCATGAATGTGTGGCTTCGTGGGCCGCGGTGCGCCGTAGGGTGGGCACTCATGTCCACGCGGTCACACGATGAGATGTGATATCTCCCGCCCAAGTCAGGAGAGCGCCCTTCGATATCGTTGGGCGTACAGCAGCGGTGCGACATTGGATGGGCAGGTAAAACGGGTGGGCTCGAGAGCCCACCCTACGTTACACCATGGCCAACAATAAAAAAAAACCCGTGGAATCCACGGGCTTTCGTTGCTTACGCAGGACGCTTACTTCGTCGCCGGCGCGTAGCGCTTGGTGATCACCCACTGCTGCGCAATCGACACCAGGTTGTTGACCACCCAGTACAGCACCAGTCCCGACGGGAAGAAGATGAACATGACCGAGAACGCCAGCGGCATGAACAGCATCATCTTGGCCTGCATCGGATCGGCCGGCTGCGGGTTCAGTTTCGCGGTGATGTACATCGAGATCGCGTACAGGATCGGCAGGATGAACCACGGGTCAGGCTGGGTCAGGTCCTGGATCCAGCCGATCCACGGTGCGCCGCGCATCTCGACCGAGGCTTGCAGCACGTAATACAGGGCCAGGAACACCGGCATCTGCACCAGGATCGGCAGGCAGCCGCCCAGCGGGTTGATCTTCTCTGCCTTGTACAGCTCCATCGTGGCCTGCTGCATCTTCATCGGGTCGGCTTTGTAGCGCTCGCGGATCGCCTGCATCTTCGGCGTGACCACGCGCATCTTCGCCATGCTGCGGTAGCCGGCGGCCGACAGCGGGAAGAAGGCCAGCTTGATCAGGATCGTGAAGGCGATGATGGTCCAGCCCCAGTTACCCAGCAGCTGATGGATCTGGTCGATGATCCAGAACAGCGGCTTGGCGATGATCGCGAACATGCCGTAGTCCTTGACCAGTTCCAGGCCCGGGGTGATCTTTTCCAGCTTCTTCTCGTCCTGCGGACCCGAGTACAGGCGCGCGGTGTTCGAGACGGTGGCGCCCGGTGCAACCAGGCCCAGCGGCTGGACGGTGCCGATCGCGTACAGGTTCGTCGCCAGCTTCTTCGTGAAGATCTCGCGCGCCGCGTTCTCGGCCGGAATGAAAGCCGACACGAAGAAGTGCTGCGAAATCGCGACCCAGCCGCCATTCGCCTTCGTCGCGTGCGTGGCCTTATTCTTTTCGATGTCCTCGAAGCTCAGCTTCTGGTACTTGTCGGTCGGCGTCCACAGGGTCGGACCGGTGAAGCTCGGGGTGAACCACGAGTCGCCCGGGGGCGCATTGCCGTCGTGCTGCAGTTGCAGGTAGAGCGACGGCTGCACCGGTGCGGCGGTGAGATTGGTCACGTCGTGGCGCACGTCGACGACGTAGTCGCCGCGCTTGAAGGTCAGCGTCTTGGTCAGCTTGACGCCACCCTGCTCGGCGTCGAGCACGACTTGCACGGTGTTGCCGCCATCCAGAGTGCGCAGGCCGGGACGCGCCACGAATGGCGTGTTGTGGTTCGGCAGGACGCCGGCGGCGGTCGAACCGATCAGGCCGGTCTGGCCAAGGTAGGTGTTGTTGCCCGCGATGTCGAACAGCACCTGGTTTTTCTTCTTGTCGAAGTGGTCCGGGTATTTCAGCAGCTCGAGGCGGCGGATCACGCCGCCGACGGTGTCGATCTCGGCTTTCACGACGTCGGTGGTGACGGTGATGCGTTCGGCGCGCACGGCAACAGGTGCGGCAGGCTGGCCCGGCACGGCGCCCGGTACGGCACCCGGCTGGACACCCGCGGCGGGCACCCCGGTGGTGCCGGTGGCGGCAGCGGCTGGCGCCTGGGCGAGCTTGGCCGGCGGCGCCGGCGAGAACATCGACTGCTTACCGGTCGACACCATCCAGTTATTCCACAGGACGACAAGCGAGACGGCGAAGACAATCCACAGGATGGTACGTTTATTGATTTCCATTGAGGTATTCATCAGGAGTTGTTGCAACCGCAAGCGGCTGAGTGGGAATGCTGGCGCCGCGCGGGCGGCACCGGATCGACGCCACCCTCGTTCCAGGGATGGCAGCGGCCGAGACGGCGCGCGGCCAGCCAGCTGCCGCGCAGCGCACCATGGGTCTGGAGCGCCGCGATGGCGTAGCTGGAACAGGACGGATAAAAGCGGCAATTTTGCCCGAGCATCGGCGACAGCACGAGCCGGTAAGCCCGTACGATCCAGATGAGCAGGGTCTTCATGGCGTCGGCGGTACCGCGGCGGGGCGGCGTGGACGCTGTGACCCGAGCAGGCGCGACAGTTCGGCGTGCAACAGGCGCTTCAATGCGGCTGTCGTGGCCGGGCCGGCCTTGGTATTCACGGGACGTGCCAGGCGAACGATGCAATCGACCGATTGAATCTCGTTCGTGCGGAACAGTTCGCGTGTGATGCGCTTGATGGTATTGCGGGTGACGGCGCGCGGTGCGAAGCGCTTGGCCGCGACAATGCCCAACCGCGCATGGGGTAGCGGGCTGGGGCGGGTGTACAACACGAAATGCGCGGATTTTTGCGCTGGCCGCAAACGAAAAACGGATGAAAACTCATCCGTTTTTAAAATGCGCCGAGCGCGCGCGAAGTCGTGCGAACCTTCGCCTGTCATGGCCGACTGCAGGAAAGCAGGCGAACTGGCTTAGACAGCCAGGCGCTTGCGGCCCTTGGCGCGGCGTGCGTTCAGGACTTGGCGGCCACCACGGGTAGCCATACGTGCGCGGAAGCCGTGCGTGCGCTTGCGACGGACGACGGAAGGTTGGTAAGTACGTTTCATGGTGGTCTCGCTTAAAGCAAAATAGGATGCAAAATCGGGTCTGACGTCTTCGCGTCAGGAATCGGCGCCAATGACAGTTCGCAGATGTTAAGCCAGCGTCACGCCACAGCTAAGTCCATGCATCTCAACCATAAAAACTGTTGGCTGACAGGCAGGCGGACAGGGAACCCTGAATTAGACTCGATTTGGTGCCCGGCTGTCAAGGCGGCTGTTGTTTCCGGCGTTCTCTTTCGCTATGGATAACTCCGTCTTTATCCCCAGCTGCATCGAAAAATCTGGGGCAACCTGTGGATAACTTGGCCCGAGACGGGTAAAATAGCGTGTTACGCATCACGAAGCCGCACACATGGAAAATTTTTGGCAGACCGCCTCCGCACAACTGGAGCTCGAGCTGACGCCGCAACAATACAGCGCGTGGATCAAACCGCTCGTCGCCCTCGATTACGAGGACGGCAAGCTGCGCATGGCAGCGCCCAATCGATTCAAGCTCGACTGGGTGAAGTCGCAGTTCGCCAACCGCATCACGGCGCTGGCCTGCCAGTACTGGGAAGCCCCGGTCGAGGTGCAGTTCGTGCTCGACCCGCGCCTGAACACAAAAAAACCGGACGCGGTGCGCCCGGCGCCTACGAACACGGCCATGCCGGGCGAACTGCGTCCGTCCGCGCCGGCCGAGCCGCAGCAAAACCTGAACATCGCCAACTCGCCGAAACGCGAGCAGAGCCGCATCAACCCGGATCTCACCTTCGACAGTTTCGTTACCGGTAAAGCCAACCAGCTGGCGCGCGCCGCGGCAATCCAGGTAGCGAACAACCCGGGCGTGTCGTACAACCCGCTGTTCTTCTATGGCGGCGTCGGCCTTGGTAAAACCCACTTGATCCACGCGATCGGCAACCAGGTCATGGCCGACAATCCGGGCGCGCGCATCCGTTACATCCATGCCGAGCAGTACGTGCGCGACGTTGTTACCGCCTATCAGAGAAAAGGTTTCGACGACTTCAAGCATTACTACCACTCGCTCGACATGCTGCTGATCGACGATATTCAATTTTTTGGCGGCAAAAGCCGCACGCAGGAAGAGTTCTTCTATGCGTTCGAGGCCCTGATTGCCGCAAAAAAACAGATTATCATTACCAGTGATACTTATCCGAAAGAGATCACTGGCATGGATGACCGCCTGATCTCGCGCTTCGATTCCGGCCTGACGGTCGCGATCGAGCCGCCGGAACTGGAAATGCGCGTCGCGATTCTGTTGAAGAAAGCGCAGTCCGAAGACGTGACGCTGTCGGACGACGTCGCCTTCTTCGTGGCGAAACACCTGCGCTCGAACGTGCGCGAGCTCGAAGGCGCGCTGCGCAAGATCCTGGCCTACTCTCGTTTCCACGGCAAGGACATCACGATCGACGTCGTGAAGGAAGCCCTGAAGGACTTGCTGTCGGTACAAAACCGCCAGATCTCGGTGGAAAACATCCAGAAAACGGTCGCCGACTTCTTCAACATCAAGGTCGCCGACATGTATTCGAAGCGGCGCCCGGCGAACATCGCCCGCCCGCGCCAGATCGCCATGTAC
>JANNNC010000087.1:0-4118 GCA_031398335.1 Massilia sp. | reverse complement strand
GGTCTGGGAACACCAGGCGCTCACGCGCGCCCGTTTCTGCGCCGGCGACGAGGCCATCGGCGCGCGCTTCGAGGACATCCGCGAAGCCGTCCTGCGCCGCGACCGCAGCGACCGCGCGGACGAACTGAAGGCGGAAGTGCTGAAAATGCGCAAGCGCATGCACGAGGCGATGCCCAACCGCAGCCACCTGTTCGACCTCAAGCAGGACACGGGCGGCATGATCGACATCGAATTCATCGTCCAGTACCTGGTGCTGCGCTACGCCGCCCGGCATCCGCAACTGACGGCAAACGCCGGCAACATCGCCCTCCTGCACCGCAGCGGCGAGCTGGGCCTGATCGACCCGGCGCTCGCCGCCGGCGCCGCCGACGCCTACCGATCCATGCGCAAACTCCAGCACCAGCTGCGCCTGCAGGGCCAGGAAGCGCGGGTCGAGCCGGCCGGCGTGGCGCGCCATGCGGCCCAGGTGACGCTGCTCTGGCAGCGGATTTTCGACTGAACCTGCCAGACCGACCTCTCGTTGCCGGGACACGCTGGGCGCAGATCCATTTGCAATAGCGCGCCAGCAATGTCCCGTCAAGGCGCACACGATTGAAGCGCCGGTGTCATTACACAAATTTGCAACATTTCAAAAATAAAATTACACTCAATTGACAAGCTTCCTACGCAGGTGCTTCCATTGCGCCGTTGTAGTGCGAATGCAAGTGCACGCATGCGGTTCAGCGTCGCGAGACTACAAAAATAACGGGTGCCGGTAACAGGCACCGCTGATTTTCCTTGAGGAGTTTTATAAAATGATGGAAACAATCTTGTCCCGGTCGATCCGCGTGATTTGCCTGAGCGGCTTAGCCGTGGGCATGCAGTCCGCGTATGCGCAAACCACCTCGGCAGCACCAGCCGGTGCCGACGCCCAGCCTGTACAAGCCGTGCAGACCGTGCAGGTGACGGGTTCGCGCATTGCCTCGCCGAACGCCGACTCGCCATCGCCGCTGCAGGTCATCACCGCAGCCGACATCGCCGCTTCGGGCGCCACCAACGTCCAGGAACTGCTGCTGCAGAACCCGACCATGGGTACCCCGGCCATCAGCCGCACCAATTCGAACTTCTCCACCGCCAGCGCCGGCGTTGCCACCGTAGACCTGCGTGACCTCGGCACCGCGCGTACCCTAGTGCTGCTCAACGGTCGCCGTTTCGTCTCCGGCGTGCCGGGCGAGTCCGCTGTCGACCTGAATGCCATCCCGACCGACTTCATCGAGCGCATCGACATCATGACCGGCGGCGCCTCGGCGACCTATGGCTCGGACGCCGTCGCCGGCGTGGTCAACATCATCACCAAGCGTAACTTTAACGGCGTGATCGCCGACGTCTCCGCAGGCAAGAGCACGAAGAGCGACGACGACAAGCGCAAGGTCGGCCTGTCCTTCGGCACCAGCAGCGAAGACGGCGGCAGCTTCATCATGGGTCACCTGGGCTACTCGCGCCAGGGCGCCGTGATGTCGCGCGACCGCGCCGCATCGGCCGTCGACCAGTTCTCGCGCGGCGTCGGCGTTACCGGCGACCCGGCGGACATCTTCGTTGCCCAGACACCGTTCTACTCGAGCTTCGCACCGCAGGGCCGTTTCTTCACCAACAGCGGCACGACGCAAACCGGCAGCTTCACGTACGACCGTGCCGGCAACATCATTCCGTTCTCGACCAACGGCACCGCGACGCTCGCCGCCACCGGCTTCAACCGCTCGGAGTTCCGCGCGATCGCCGTGCCGACCGAGCGCTATGTGCTGGCCACCAGCGGCGAACTGAAACTCAGCGAAAAGCATTCTGCCTTCTTCGAAGGTAACTATGCGTCGACCAGCGTCTCGACCAACATCGAGCCGTTCCCGCTTTCATCAGAGGACATCTACCCGGCCACCGGCGGCCGCATTCCAGCCGAATTCCGTAACAGCGCCAATGCCATCGTGCGTAATCCGCTGGTGCCGCAATACCTGTACGATCGCATTGGCGACGGCAATGGCGATGGCTTGCGCGACTACGATTTCAGCCGCCGCATGTCCGAAGTCGGCAACCGCACCAGCAGCGCCGAGCGCGACACCTTCCGCCTGGCGACCGGCGTGAAAGGTAGCTTCGACCTGTACAAGGAATGGAAATACGAAGTGTACGGCGCCTACGGCCAGACCAAGGAAGCGCAGCAGTCGACCGGACAGGTCAACGTGCTGAACTTCCGTAACGCACTCGAAGCCGTCGCCGATATCGATGACGTCAACGGCAACCTGAACCGGACCGAAGCCGTCTGCCGCGATGCCAATGCACGCGCCCAGGGCTGTGTCCCGATCAACGTCTTCGGCTACAACGCCGTCTCGCCGGAAGCGTTGAAATACGTCACCGCACCGGGTTCCCTGTCGACACGCACGACCCAGAAACTGGTCGGCGGCTCTGTCAACGGCGAACCGTTCGCACTGCCGGCAGGTAACGTTGGTGTCGCGGCAGGCTTCGAATGGCGCAAGGAATTCTCCAGCGCCGTGCCGGACGCCCTGACCCAGGCCGGCCTGAACGCCGGTAACGCCACGCCGCCAACCTCGGGCGAGTTCAGTGTCAAGGAACTGTTCCTGGAATCGCGCATTCCCCTGCTGAAAGACGTACCGTTCGCCAAAGACCTGAGCACGCTGGCCGCATTCCGTGCCGGCGACTATTCGACCGTCGGCCGCACCAACAGCTGGAATATCGGCTTCGAGTGGACGCCGGTGTCCGACATCAAAGTGCGCGCAACCCGTGCCCTGTCGACCCGTGCGCCGAACATCAACGAACTGTACCAGGCACCGAGCCAGGATTTCCCGAGCGGCCTGGTCGACCCATGCGTGGGCGTGACCGCAAGCTCGACCGGCACGTATGATGCGGGCTGCCGCGCCGCGCCTGGCGTGAATGCAAACATCGCTGCCAACGGCGGTGCGTTCGCGCTGAACCAGTCGGACCTGCAGGGTACCAGCGGCTTCAACCGCGGCAACCCGAACCTGGAAGCGGAAAAAGGCCGTTCGACCACCATCGGCGTCGTCGTGACCCCACGTTCGATCCCGATGCTGAGCCGCTTCACCTTCACCGCGGACTACTTCAACATCAAGATCGCGGACGCCATCGTCGACACCGATCGCCAGTACGCGCTGGAAAGCTGCTACAGCGGCGCCAACACGGCGTTCTGCGACTTCATCCGTCGTCGTCCGGCCGTGGTCGGCGCCAACAGCGCCGGTTCGCTGGACGAAATCGACAGCGCCGTCAGCAACAGCGGCGGCCTCGCGACCGAAGGTATCGACCTGACCGCGGCATGGGCAGACCGCGTCGGTCCTGGCCGCCTGAACGCGCGCCTGGCTTACACCTACGTCGACGAAGGCTATGAAATTCCAGTGCCAGGTGGGGAACAGAACGACTTCGCCGGCGAAATCGGCTCGGCACGTCACAAGGCAGGCCTGAACCTGGGCTACAAGATGGGTCCATGGAACCTCAACTCGACCTTTACCTACATCGGCAAATCGTCGCTGGACGACCAGTTCCTGTCGTCTAACTTCGACCTGCCGGCAGGCTCGGTCGGCGTCGGTTCGCGTACCTATACCGACTTCCAGTTGACCTACGAACTGCGCAAGTCGACCGAGCTGTACGTCGGCCTGGAAAACGCGTTCGACACCAAGGCACCGCGCATCATCAGCGGCCTGCCTGGCAGCGATACCGGCACCGAGACCAACGCCGGTGCCTACGACCCGATCGGCCGCCGCTTCTACGTCGGCCTGCGCATGAAGCTGTAATACCCAGGCGGCGCCCGCGCCGCCATGATGGATCCGCCCCGCAGATCCAGCCCTCTAAAACGCCCTTCGGGGCGTTTTTTTATACCCATGCCCAGCATCGCCCGGCCCGGCCGCCTTCCGGGGTGCGGTATCATAGCGGTTTGCCCGCAAGCGCCCCAGCGTCCCGGCGGGAATGATCGAGGCACAACCATGGCAATCAAACTCAAGAACGACAAAGACATCGCGAAGATGCGCGTGGCCGGCCGTATGGCCGCCGAAGTGCTGGAAATGATCAAGGAATACGTCGTGCCCGGCGTCTCCACCGAAGAACTCGACCGCCGCTGCGCCGAG
>JANNNC010000086.1:0-3921 GCA_031398335.1 Massilia sp. | reverse complement strand
GGTCTGGGAACACCAGGCGCTCACGCGCGCCCGTTTCTGCGCCGGCGACGAGGCCATCGGCGCGCGCTTCGAGGACATCCGCGAAGCCGTCCTGCGCCGCGACCGCAGCGACCGCGCGGACGAACTGAAGGCGGAAGTGCTTAAAATGCGCCAGCGCATGCACGAGGCGATGCCCAACCGCAGCCACCTGTTCGACCTCAAGCAGGACACAGGCGGCATGATCGACATCGAATTCATCGTCCAGTACCTGGTGCTGCGCTACGCCGCCAAGCATCCTCAGCTCACTAGCAACGCCGGCAACATCGCGCTGCTGCACCGCAGCGGCGAGCTCGGGCTGATCGATGCGGCAGTGGCGAGGGCAGTCGCCGACGCCTATCGCGCCATGCGCAAGCTCCAGCACCAACTGCGCCTGCAAGGAAACGAGGCGCGGGTCGACGCGGCACTGGTAGCGCCGCACGCGGCCGCGGTGACACAATTGTGGCAGGCGATATTCGCCATCCCACCGGCTGCCATTACGACGTAGCAACATGTTGATAAACGGATATACATGGTGACGAGACGTAAAGACGCAAATTAACAACAGTTCTATTTATACAAAGTGTGCTCGTTGACAGTGTTTTCGTCAGGTGTTCCCATGGCGACTGTGAAAAGAAGGCACGTTCTTTTTACATAGGGCTTCAATCGGGACGTGCAGCCTCTCGCGCTGCCTGTTCGGCTTTCATATGTATAAATAGGAATATAAATGTTAAAAGAAAAAGTATTGGCGCAATCCCTGCGCCTCATGTTTTCGAGCGGCGTCGCGCTCGGCCTCGGCGTAGCCGCCCTGCCGGCACTGGCACAGGAGCAGCCAGCACAACCCGCCATGCAGCGCGTGGAAGTCACGGGCTCGTCGATCAAGCGGATCGCCGCCGAAGGCGCGCTTCCAGTCACGGTCATGACGGCGGAAGCGATCCGCGCATCGGGCGTGACCTCGATGGCCGACCTGGTCCAGCGCATGTCGACAGTGCAAGGTTCGACCGGCGAATCGGCCTCGGTTGGCGGCAGCACCTTCGGCTTCGCAGGCATTTCGATCCATAACGTGGGCGAAACCCGTACCCTGGTCCTGCTCAACGGCAAGCGCCTGGCGCAGTTCGGCGGCCAGACCCTGACCGGCTTTGCCGCCGGCTTCGACCTCAATTCGATTCCGCTGTCGGCCATCGACCGCGTCGAGCTGCTCACCGACGGCGCTTCGGCCCTGTACGGCGCCGACGCCATCGCCGGCGTGGTCAACTTCATCACCAAGCACGACCGTACCGACGCCGACATCACGGTCGGCTATTCGAAGCCGCAAGACGGCGCGACTGAAAAGCGTTTCAGCCTGACCAAGGGCTTCGGTTCGCTCGACGAAGACGGTTACAACGTCATGCTCACCCTGGGCCACGACGAGCGCACCAAGCTCAGCTCGGGCGACCGTTCGTTCGCCAACACCGGCCAGCGTACCTTCTCCCAGAACGGCAAGCAGTACCGGATCCAGCAATACTCGGCCAGCCCAATCCCGGCAAACGCCCTCGACGACCGTGGCCAACTGATCAGCCCAGCCTTGCGCACCGCCGGCAGCTGCCCGGAAAAAACCTTCCGTGTCACCCAGCCATACTCGTTTGGCGGCGAAGACTTTGTCGACGACTACTGCGGCTACGACTTCGTGAAGGATCTGGAGATCTTCCCGGAACGCAAACGTACCAACATGATGGTGTCCGCCGTCACCAAAGCATTCGGGCAGGAGCTGTACGCCGATGTGCTGATTTCGGAATCGCGCCAAAGCTCGCGCATCGCCCCGGTGCCGGGACAGATCGGCATCGATGCCGGCTCGGCGCTGCACAACCGCTACCTGGCGCCGATCGGCATCACGGGTGACAGCGTTGCCTTCTATCGCCTGTTCGACATGGGCCAGCGTACCTCGAACGACGTGGCGGGATTCGCCAGCGCCGTCTTCGGCTCGCGCGGCAACGTCGCCGGCTGGGATTATGACGCGTCGTACAACTTCTCCAAGAGCAAGGTCAAAGGCTATATCGCCGGCTACCCGGGCGCGCTCGCCGTCAGCAACCTGACCAGAAGCGGCCTGCTCGACCCGTTCGTCGGCCCTGGCCAGCAAAGCGCGGCCGCACAGGAAGCGATTCGCGCGGCCACCTATTCCGGTTATTGGGATGGCGGCGTGTCGGAACTGAACTCGGTGACCCTGAACGGCTCGCGCGAACTGATGCGCCTGTCGGGCGGCGCGATGATGCTGGGCATGGGTGCCAACTTCAACCGCGAAGAATATTCGTCGAAACCGAGCCCGTTCGCCCAGGGCGCACTGGCCGACCCTGTCGCCGGCACGCCATGCGGCGGCACGACCGGCCTCGAGTGCGACCAGCGCTTCGGCGACGCGGCCAGCTCGCTGCCCTATAGTGCGAAACGCAACTCGAAGGGCGTCTTCGCAGAGCTCATCATTCCTGTCATCAAGAACCTGGAGCTGGGCGCCGCCGCCCGCTACGACCACTATTCGGACTTCGGCAGCGCCGTCACCGGCAAGGCCAGCTTCAAATGGTCGCCAACGCCAAGCTTCCTGGTCCGCGGCTCCGTCGGCAATGGTTTCCACGCACCGACCGTGCCACAGGTGAACGCAGTCCTCCAGAGTTACGGCGTTACCAGTGAAAACTACACGTGCACCCCGGCATTGCAGGCGGTCGCTTCGGCGAACAATGCCATCTGCCGTCCAGGCAATGGCCAGTACGACCAGCTGGCCGGCGGCAACCCGAACCTGAAGCCGGAAAAGTCGCGCCAGGCAACCCTGGGCTTCCGCTACGAGCCATTCCGCGCCCTGAGCCTCGGCCTCGACCTGTGGACCGTTTCGATTCGCGACACCTTCGGCCAGCTGGGCGAGGAAGTCGTGTTCGCCGACCCGCAGCGTTACTTGAGCTCGTGGGGTTCGCAGGTGGACATCGCCACCGGCCGCAACTACCTGGCTTTCAAGGCGGATAACCAGAACCTGGGCAAGTCGTACTCCACCGGCATCGACTACGACATCACCGGCCGCTACCGCACCCCGTACGGCCAGTTGACGTCGCAGCTGAACATCTCGCAGATGCTGCGCGAGACGAGCCAGCTGCAGGAAGACGGCGAGTTCTACTCGGCGATCGGTAACTTCGCCGAACTCGGCGGTGTCACCTTCCGCAACCGCGGTACCTGGCGCAACACCCTGAAGACCGGCAACTTCGCCAACACGCTGACCGTCAACTTCAAGTCGGGCTACCGCGACCAGGAAACCCTGGTTGACGTGATTGACGCCACCGGCAACGTCACCGGCCAGGAAGACGTCCGTTACAAGGTCGGTTCGTTCGCCACCGTTGATTGGCAGACCGTCTGGACGCCAAGCGCCATGTGGTCGATCACCGCCGGCTTGCTGAACCTGACCGACAAGGAACCGCCGTTCGTGCCATCGACCTCTGGCGCCGGCCGTGGCCAGCAGTTCGGCTATGACGACCGTTACTACGATGCACGCGGCCGTACCGCGTACGTCAACGCGTCGTACAGGTTCTAAGGCGATTCCCGCACCGTGACGGCCAGCATGGCGTCACGGCGTGGAGGACTCCGATCCGCCGGCCAGCCCGGCGGATTTTTTTTGTCCGTCGCTTTTGCGCGCCTGCGCCACGACGCGGCCTGGTCTCCCGCGGGTGCAAGCGCCTGCTGCTCTAAGGTATCATGGCGGATTGTGCGAACCGAGCCGCGACGGCCGGCGCCCGGACCGATCCAAGGCAAACAATGGCAATCAAACTCAAGAACGACAAAGACATCGCGAAGATGCGCGTGGCCGGCCGTATGGCCGCCGAAGTGCTGGAAATGATCAAGGAATACGTCGTGCCCGGCGTCTCCACCGAAGAACTCGACCGCCGCTGCGCCGAG
>JANNNC010000077.1:0-14448 GCA_031398335.1 Massilia sp. | reverse complement strand
CTGGATGTTGAACCGGGCAGAAAACCTGCCCGACTAGGCTCTGCCAACAGTGCTATTTGGCACTATCTAACAACAGAAACAAGACGTCCTGAAACTGGGCGCGCTCCCGCTTCAGGCCATGCTTGCCGGGATTCTCAGCTGAAGACATCCCGCCCTGTTAAAGAGACTAGCAACAGGCAGACCGAGCATTACAAAATCGTGGAGAGATTCTGTTTGAGATCAAATTCTCTTTAAACTTTGGTAGTTTTAAGAAAAACACTACAAAATAGCTTGAACTTTTCCTACAGAAGAGCGCTCACAAGTATTCATGTATGGGTAAGTTTGAGTCACGAAATTGCGCCTGGGCCTTGCTCCTTCTCGCCGGCGCCGTCGTTCATGCTAGTGGCCGGCTGCGTCATCGTCCGCCATGTAATCGCGCACCGCGAAGACCGCAGTGGGGCCTGTCCCAGCTCCCACATTTCCTGCTCCGGCGCGGCGACCTGCGCCAGCGTAGCGTTCAGTTCACCATCTCTTTTCACGCGTATCCCCTTGGTGCCTGAAGCGGCCCGGGAACGTGACCGCTGCCCCGGGCCGGAAGGAGAATGGGTGGGAACAGGTTCGATCCGGCCGGTGTCATGCCTGCCTGCGCAGCTTGTCCCAACCACATCGTTACGGAAGCGATCGCTTTCCGCTCAGTCAGCAAAATCAATAGCTCTTGCTGTAGCTCTTGCATTTGCTCTTGCTCTTGCTTTTGCTTTTGCTCTTGCTGTACGCGGAATTGTTCGATTTGCTGCCACCGTACACATGCTGCAGCTCGCTGCTCTTCAGCTTACGCATGATGTTTCTCATCGATGTGTGAACCGGGCAGGAACGCCGGCCGATCAGGCCCTGCCGATATTGTCACAATGACACTATCCAAATGACAGAAACAAGCGGTCTCCAGCCGGGGCGCGCTCCCACTGAAGACGACATGCTAGCTGGAGCCCCCATCAGCAGGGGTCCCGGCCTGTTGTACAAGACGAGCAACAGGGCGGATCACCCACGTTTGAAATTCCAGCAAGCTTCGATTACGATCAAATCATGTGCATTTCGCCGTCTTTTTCGCGTAATTCCTTCCAACACGATTGAACTTCTCCTACGGTAGAGAACCCAAAAGCATTTACTTGACGAAAAGACTCAGTAGCGAACGGCATCGCAGGAATCGGCCATGGCAGCCCATCTTCAGGCGCAAAAAAAAGGAGCCGACTGATCGGCTCCTTTCTTCACCTGCTGTGCGCTTACTGATCAGCAACATTATGCCTACTAAAAACTGTTGGTTGCGAGGCCCATGCGAGTGAGCGGCCCCAGTTCCAAGCTCATGCCAAGTACTAGAATGTTGGTAGCCCGTCTGAAAACACGCTTTTCACTGCAAAATCAGGTTCAGGACCTCGTTTTGTGGGTAGCATCTAGGCCCCAACTTTAAGTCAGCCGCAAATACTATTCAAGCTCCCCAAACGATTACCAAGACTGACGGCACCAAATCCAAAGCTTTTCTACGTTGCAATGCTACCTTGTTCGCAACGACGCCCAGTTCTCGGTCTCGCCCAAGGCCAAGGAATGGGGTATCAAGCGCTTAGTTCACCCCTTGCTGCAGCGCGAGCGCGAGCTGACCGAGCTGCTTGCCATGTTCGAGAAGCAGGAACGCGGGCTTGGCGACACTGACGAGCTGTATGGAGCTTACCAAAGCAAGGTAGTGTTCAGAACGGCGTACTACCTCGCTCAGCTGGACAACGTGGCCGGACAGGTGGTGATCCACGACCGCCTCATGCTCGACACCGGACGAAAAGGCGTGGACGGTGCCCCACCGGCCTACCTCAGGATCTATTATTCGCAGGGGAACGCTTGCGAAATCGAGCACCATGGGCTGTGTAGAAATCGACCGCCCATCTTATTACGCGAAAATCGGGTTATTCGAGGTGGCCTCAAGGGCGTCGAAGGTTTTCAACGACAATGTCTGCGCTAAACGTAAAAAACATGAAGAGCACTGCGACGATGAAACCGGGTCGATCCACCCAATTGAATGGTGAGAAGAAAGCGAATGAAACCCCCGTCAAGCAGGCAATGAGTAGCGCGACAATATTAACCTTGTTGTTTGGAACTGCTCCCGGGGCGCGCTTGACGCGAACCCAGGAGACCGACAAACAGAACAAGGGCAAAACCAACAACACCAGCGATGTCTCGACCCAGCTAAACCGCTGGGCCCCGATGATCCAGGCTGCGGGAATCACGATGACGTTCAATAGAATGACAACAATACCAACCGGCTGAATTTTGTTCATCTACCCTCCTCAGTTTCGGTCATCCTGCCCTAAGGGATATTGATGGGCTCGGTCTTATAGCCGTGCCGGCTCAATATGGAAATCACACCATCCATTCCCGGCAAATGCGCAGCACCGATGGCCACAAAACCAATACGGTTTCTCGTTCCTTCCAGAAGCCGCACCATGTTTGTATTGCGATTTTTCATCCATACACGAAGTGCTGAGGAATCGTCGTTTTGGCCAGGCGCTTCGTACTGCGCCAGATACGCTGCCAAGCTTGCGGCGGAGTCATTTTTACGCAATGCAGCAAGGCCTTTCATGTAGCTCGACATTGCAGCATGGTCGCGATCGCTCCGGGCGTGAAATCGCAGCAAGATCAGCAACAGTTCGCATGTCTGCCTTGGACCGAGTTGATCGATGCCCCGCCAATACTCATCGTCGAGCGCACCTAAAGCAATTCCCCGCTTCCGGGCTTGCAAACGCAGGGATGACTCGACGGCCATCGCAGGTTGCAGCAATTTCATCGAAAGCTGGCGACTATCGGTAGCCGGGTTTGCAAGCTGGTGGATCGCCGCCCGCGGCGACAAACTCAATACTTTCGTTCCAATACCATTGGGTAAAGCTTCCTGAATCAAGGAAGCCAGAGTTTCCGATCCTTCCACCTCCATGCATTCGGGTGTTGCCAACAATGTGCGCAAGGTTTTTCCGGATTCGCCCGTGTATTCCCTTCGAAGCGCAGCTTTGGCGTTCTCGAGCGGCTCGTAGACCAGCCTCGATTCGGTGATGTAGATGGATGACTGGTTGAATGCATCAAGTATCGGCGTTGGCAACGGGTATTGCCGCTCATCTCCTATGTGAGTGACGCCTAGAATATAGAAGGTGTGCGTCCCATTGGAAACCTTCCAAAAATTGGAAGAGCTTTCCGCCGCGCCACACGACACGTGCCACGCGCATAAGGAACTGACGATCAGCGACGCAGCAACTTTAAAAAATTTAATCATCCGCACTCCAAAAGCACCCCGAAGGGTGCTTGCATGAATCAATTAACGCTGAATCTCTTCGATGATACCTGCGCCGGTACCCGCCAGGCAACCCCCACCCCACGCCAGGGCGCTGCTCGCCGTGCTCCAACCGGCTAAGGTGGCAAGATGGTTCAGGCCGCCCACGGCGGTCCCGCCATTCCAACAATCGTTCACGGCCGTCCAAAAGCCGTCCGAGAGACTGCCGCTATAGCTCAGCGTAAAATCGCCTACGGTGAAAAGTTCGATCTGGATCGGGTTGTTAGCCAGCCAATCGCTGTTTGCGTCGACAGCGGTCTGGATCATGCTATCGAAGTCCCACGTCGAAAAAGAGGGGCTCCAGTCAATGGCAACGCCATAGCTGCCGGCATAGTCGTAAAAGAAGTCCTCGAAAGTCTCGAAACTGTAATCGCTGTAACCGCCGCCACCACCACCGCCACCACCGTAATCTGAATCGCCACGACATTTGTAGACACTCCTGAATCATAATATCGGGCAAAAGGAGAACGTATGAGTGGCAAGCGGTACACAGAGGAATTCAAGATTGCAGCAGTCAAGCAGGTAGCCCAGCGTGGGCACCCAGCAAGCGAAGTAGCGGAGCGTCTCGGGGTGAGCATCCATAGCCTGTACGCCTGGACGAAGCGCTATGGCGTGCCCGATGCTGAGCGCAAGGCTGTCGATTCCCAGTCTGACGAGTTGCGGCGCCTGAAGGCCGAACTCAAGCGCGTCACGGAGGGGCGTGACATATTGAAAAAGGCCGCGGTGTACTTTGCCAAGACGTCCGGGTAAGGTACACCTTAATTGCTGAGTTACAGGACCAATTCCCGGTGCGCCGGCTGTGCAAAGTGCTCGAGGTGCATCCAAGTGGCTTCTATGCCTGGCGCCTGAACCCTGAAAGCCGCCGCGCCAGGGAAGACAAGCGCCTTCTGGTCCCCATCAAGGAATCGTGGCTGGAAAGCGGCAGCGTGTACGGCTACCGCAAGGTCAGCGACGATCTGCGCGAGCTCGGTGAACAATGCGGTATAAATCGCGTCCACCGTCTTATGAGGTCGGCTGGGATTCGTTCGCAAACCGGCTACGCCAAGCGGAAATACAAACGCGGCGGCGCCCCTTCGCTGGTGGCGCCTAATCATCTGCAGCGCCAGTTCGACGTGCAGGAACCCAATCGCGTCTGGGTAACGGACATCACGTACATCCGAACATACGAGAGCTGGCTTTATCTGGCCGTAGTCCTTGATCTGTTCTCGCGCCAGGTAATTGGTTGGTCGATGAGTTCACGCATCGATCGCGAGTTGGCGATGAATGCGCTCTTAATGGCCGTCTGGCGTCGGCAGCCCAAGAATAAGGTGATGGTGCATTCCAATCAGGGCAGCCAGTTCAGCAGCTACGACTGGCGCGACTTCCTCGACGAACATAACCTGCAGCAGAGCATGAGCCGGCGCGGGAACTGCCACGATAACGCCGTGGCCGAGAGCTTCTTTCAGCTCCTGAAACGGGAGCGAATCAGGCGTAAGACCTACAGTACCCGGGAAGAAGCAAGGCAGGATGTCTTCGATTACATCGAGATGTTTAACAATCCAAAGCGCCGGCACAGCTTCAGCAATGACTTGTCGCCGGTCGAATATGAAAAGCAGTATTTCCAGCGGCTCGCGAGTGTCTAGTAAAGTCGTGGCGATTCAGCGTCCCCTGAGGCATAACCAATTTTTCGGGAAAGAAGGCAGAATTGTTGTCATATCCAGCTGCTTTTAATTGAATGACGTATTCTGCAATGAGCTGACCGGTGTGTGAGCTAATATCAAATAAAAGAAGCCTGCTTCTAGTATGTTGCTCACGTGCCTTAGCTTGAGGAAGACCCAGCACTAGCGTGGTACCGTCGAAGTCGCCAAGCTTAAGTGACGCGTACTGGCAGATGCGCCCGCCACATGCCAGCAGCAGACGGGTCAGTAAAAGCGTCCATAACGGCAGTTCGCCGCGCCCATATGCGGCGTTGGCCGACGAGCACAGCGCTGTGTACTCCGCCTCATTTAAAGGCCCTTTGACTGGATCCCGCGTCCTGACGGCTTCACCCTTCGTGTATCCGGGCTTGCGGCTCTCCCGCAAGTACGTCGCGCATTCAAGCTCTACCCCTGCTAGTCCGAGGGCGACCCACTTCTGTAGCAAAGCATTGAGAAGCCCGAATTTCCCGATTTTATATTTGTCTAACGTCGCTTTGTATTGTGAGATGTGTTGGACATTAATCGAGCCCTCAGGACAAGTCCTTATCACGCCTACAAAGTGGGAGAACGCTTGCTGAAGGTTCATTACATGCGAAGAGGAATGCCCTTTCACGAACGAAAGCAAGGCGTGCTTAAGCGGGGGGACGAACGCTTCGAACCCGTCGCCGTACCGACGAAAGTCGACTCGGGCGTTGAACGGACCATCGGCCCACTGCCAAAGATCTCCCCTTGGGTCAAAACTGGTTCCTCCGCGCGTAAACGCCCGCTCCGGTAAGACAACAACCAGACTAGTAGACGAGCGAACTTCAGTTGCTAGCGTCATCGAGTTGTTCCTGTAGTTTTAGGGAAAGCGCACGCCCTTTTTGGCTGGCGTAACGACGAGTATAGACCGCCGCAGACTTCGAGTTATCAGCCCATCCTTGTTGTTCGTTTCGAGCTTTCTCTTCGACGGCATCCGTCAGTCCCATCAATTCAGCCTGTTCCGAAAAGCGTTCATTCCAAGTGTGGCGCGTAACATGGCTTGTCAACGTGACCGCCAGTCCTGGGCAACTCTCGCGAAGCTGCACGAATATCTTGTCGATGCTCTTCAAAGATAAAGGATGGCCGTCATCTGCTACGATAAGCTGCGGATACCTTCGAGCTGTCCTGATTTTCTTTCGGTGGCAGTTGATGTAGTTCCAAATTGCCCGCATGATCGCCGGCCGCAGTTCCACCTCCCTATCGCTAGTCTTGGTGTTTGGCTGAATGAGACGGACATCCTCGCTGGCATCTGCTCGCCGAAGGATGCGTAGCTTGGGCAGGCGTTGATCTAGGTCTCCAATCTGCAGGCCGAGAAGCTCCCCGCGACGCATGCCGGTAGCAAGCAAGAGTACAACGATCAGCCAGTTTCTTTGACGAACAAAGTCCCGCTGCCATGGATTTTTCGGCGAGTCCGGGTGAACTACATTGAGAAGTCGGGCCTGATCCTCTTTTGAAAGTCCCTCCCTAGCGCCCAGCTTCGCCCGCTGGGAGACTGGAGGCACTTGGGCACAAAACACTTTAAGCGCATTGTCACTTTCAAAAGCTAGCTCCTTTCGGAGAGACGTTGGCAGCGTTGCGCCCACGTACATTCCCAGAAATTCCAGGTAGTCCGCCATATATCGGATTCGAGAAGCTTGGGACGCCAGTGTCACCGCCACGACCTCTTTGACTACCGACTTGCGGCGCATACGGATTCGTTTGATATCGATGACGTTTGAGCTATCGGGTTTGTCCGCGTCTTCGTGCGAAAGGTCGTCTACCCGATACTGAGCAACATCAGCCAATCGGTTGAGCTCTGGAACGGTCAAAAACTGCCCCTGCCGAAGGCGCTGGAGCAAGTCGATGCCGTCCTTGGCAAGCGCTCGATAAAGTAACGCCAACACCATGCACACGGCGTGGATCATATTGGCGGCTCGGCCGCGCCTACGGTATTTTGCTAAGTAAAGGGTCGCCTCGTGGACCGGTAAACCTCCGGGCCGGCTTAAAACAGAGTGACGCTCACCGTTTCGAAATCGGATGCGTTTTGCGACAAATCCAGTCATCTACCCACCTCTTTCCCCAAGTAGTAGTTGAATAGCTGCCCTACTACATCACAAAACAAAGTGTGGGTAAAGAAAAAGCCCACGTCCCTTACGGGAGCGGGCTTTATCCACAAAAGTACAACAACGTGGGTCTTAGAACGGGATGTCGTCATCCATGTCCGAGAAGTTCGGCGCCGGGCGCTGTGGCTGCGGGCGGGCCGCCGGTGCCGCCGGTGCCTGGCGTGGTGCCGGACGCTGCTGTTGCTGCTGTGGCTCGTAGCCGCCGCCGTCGTCCATGCCCATGCCGCTGTCGCCGCCCATACCCGCACGGCCGCCCAGCATCTGCATGTTTTCAGCGACGATGTCGGTCGCATAGCGCTCGATGCCGTCCTTGTCGGTGTACTTGCGCGTCTGCAGGCGGCCTTCGACGTAGACCGACGAGCCTTTTTTCAGGTACTGGCCGACGATCTCGGCCAGGCGGCCGAAGAACGAGATGCGGTGCCATTCGGTCAACTCTTTCTGCTCGCCGGTGTTCTTGTCCTTCGACTTGAACGAAGTGGCGACCGCGATGTTCGCGATGGCGTCGCCGCTCGGCATGTAGCGGATTTCCGGGTCGCGGCCGAGGTTGCCGACGATGATGACCTTGTTAACTGATGCCATGGTGTGACTCCTTCAAATGATGTGAGCCCTGGCTCTGCACAAGACTGAACGCCAGGGAACTGTGGACTGCAACGCGATATTATGGGGCCGAAGTGGCGCCATTAAAAGAAGATTCTGTTGGGCTGAGTCAGCGTCGGGAGCGGCGCAAAAAGGCCGAATCATGGTCGCCGGCAGCGCTGGCTGGACGCGAAAATTTATTTTCGGATTCTGAACGGTTTGACATTGAAGCCTGAGCCAAACGGCTCACATAGGGCAGAACCAATATTGTCGATTTCGAGTTCGGTTGCCGGAACGGCATATCAAGCTGATAGCGCTGGTACACCAGAGTACTGGATGAATGTACAGCCGCAACAAAAACGCGTTAAACTAGCAGATTCCCCTCGATTGGCCCGCTCACCGCGACAGACTCGTGCGCGGCCCGCATAAAATTATTGAAAGCCTGCCAACCTCAATGGAAGAAATTCGTATTCGCGGCGCCCGCACGCACAACCTGAAGAACATCAATCTCGACCTGCCACGCAACAAGCTGATCGTGATCACCGGCCTGTCGGGCTCGGGTAAATCGTCGCTCGCCTTCGACACCCTGTACGCGGAAGGCCAGCGCCGTTACGTCGAGTCGCTGTCGGCCTATGCGCGCCAGTTCCTGCAACTGATGGAAAAGCCGGACGTCGACCTGATCGAAGGCCTATCTCCGGCAATTTCGATCGAGCAGAAAGCGACCTCGCACAATCCGCGCTCCACGGTTGGCACCGTCACCGAGATCCACGACTATTTGCGCCTGCTGTACGCGCGCGTCGGTACGCCCTACTGCCCGGATCACCCGCACGAGCCGCTCGCGGCGCAGACCGTCTCGCAGATGGTCGACACCGTGCTGGCGATGCCGGAAGGCACGAAACTCATGATCCTGGCGCCGGTCGTGGCCGGCCGCAAGGGCGAGCACAGCGATTTGTTTGCAGGCATGCAGGCCCAGGGCTTCGTCCGCTTCCGCGTCCAGAGCGGCGTCAATCCGGCCAAGATCTACGAGATCGACGAGCTGCCGAAACTCAAAAAAACGGAAAAGCACTCGATCGACGTGGTCATCGACCGCATCAAGGTCAATCCGGAAATCAAGCAGCGCGTGGCCGAGAGTTTCGAGACTGCGCTGCGCCTGGCCGATGGCCGCGCCGTGGCCTTCGAGATGGACACCGAGCAGTCGACCGTGTTCTCGAACAAATTCGCGTGCAATGTCTGCGGCTATTCGCTGCAGGAACTCGAGCCGCGCCTGTTCTCGTTCAACAACCCGATGGGCGCCTGCTCGCAGTGCGACGGCCTCGGCCACATCGAGTTTTTTGATCCGAAGCGGATTGTCGCCTTCCCGAATTTGTCGCTGGCGTCCGGCGCCGTGAAAGGCTGGGACCGCCGCAACCAGTTCTATTTCACAATGCTGTCGAACCTGGCGACCCATTACGAATTCGACCTCGACAAACCGTTCGAGCAACTGGCGAAGCCGGCGCAGGACGCCGTCCTGTTCGGCTCCGGTAAAACCGCGATTCCGTTCACCTATGTGAACGAGCGCGGCCGCACCGTGATTCGCGAGCACACCTTCGAGGGCGTGGTGAACAACCTGCAGCGGCGTTACCGCGAAACCGATTCGATGGCGGTCAAGGAAGAACTATCGAAATTTATCAACGAAAAGAAGTGTCCGTCCTGCGACGGCGCGCGCCTGCGCACCGAAGCGCGCTTCGTGAAAATCGGCCAGGGCGCCCAGCAGCGCGCCATTTATGAAGTGTCCGATAAACCCTTGCGCGATACGCTGGAATTCTTCGAGACCCTGGCCCTGACCGGCGCCAAGAAAGAAATCGCCGAGCGCGTGATCAAGGAAATCATCGCGCGTTTAAAATTCCTGAACAACGTCGGCCTCGATTACCTGTCGCTCGACCGCAGCGCCGATACCCTGTCGGGCGGCGAGGCGCAGCGGATTCGCCTGGCGTCGCAAATCGGTTCCGGCCTGACCGGCGTGATGTACGTGCTCGACGAACCGTCGATCGGCCTGCACCAGCGCGACAACGACCGCCTGATCGGCACCCTGAAACACCTGCGCGACATCGGCAACAGCGTACTCGTGGTCGAACACGACGAAGACGCGATCCGCACCGCCGACTACATCGTCGACATGGGTCCGGGTGCGGGCGTGCACGGCGGCCAGATTATCGCCGAGGGCACGCTGGAGCAGATCATGGCGAACGAGCACTCGATCACGGCCCAGTACCTCGACGGCCGGCGCAAGATCGTGGTGCCGAAGAAGCGCACCCAAGCGAACGCCGAGCGCCAGCTGGTGATCACGAATGCCACCGGCAACAATTTACGGGGCGAGACCCTGACGCTGCCGGTCGGCCTGATGACCTGCATTACGGGTGTCTCGGGTTCCGGCAAATCGACGCTGATCAACGACACGCTGTATCCGGCCCTGTCGCGCCACTTATATGGCTCGCAGACGGAACCGGCGCCGCACGATGCGATCTTTGGCCTCGAACATTTTGATAAGGTCATTTCCGTCGACCAGGCGCCGATCGGCCGCACCCCGCGCTCGAACCCGGCAACTTATACCGGCCTCTTCACGCCGATCCGCGACCTGTTCTCGACGGTGCCGACGGCCAAGGAACGCGGCTACTCGGCGGGACGCTTCTCGTTCAACGTCAAAGGCGGGCGCTGCGAAGCTTGCCAGGGCGATGGCGTGATCAAGGTCGAGATGCACTTCCTGCCGGACGTCTACGTGCCCTGCGACGTCTGCCACGGCAAGCGCTACAACCGCGAGACCCTCGAAGTCCACTATAAAGGCAAGAGCATCACCGAAGTGCTGGAGATGACGGTCGAAGACGCGCACGTGTTCTTCAAGCCGGTGCCGGTGATCGCGCGCAAGCTGCAAACCCTGCTCGACGTCGGCCTCGGCTACATCAAGCTGGGCCAGAGCGCGACGACCCTCTCGGGCGGAGAAGCGCAGCGCGTCAAACTGTCGCTGGAATTGTCGAAGCGCGATACCGGACGTACCCTGTACATCCTGGACGAGCCAACCACCGGCCTGCACTTTGCCGACATCGACTTGTTATTGAAGGTCATACACCGCCTGCGCGATCAGGGCAATACGCTGGCGATCATCGAGCACAACCTCGACGTCATCAAGACGGCGGACTGGATCGTCGACCTGGGGCCGGAAGGCGGCGCCGGCGGCGGCAAGATTGTCGCCACCGGCTCGCCGGAAGAGGTGGCGGAGAATCCGGCCAGCGTGACGGGCAAGTATTTGAAGCCGCTGCTGGTGCAGTAAGCGCCTTTATCGCGCTGAAGAAAAGGCAGAGCCGCGGCTCTGCTTTTTTTTCGTGTGTGGCGTTTGCTTCCGAACTGGCTCGTGACGGTGGCGCACCGTAGGGTAGACCGGGCGGCGAACCGCTCCCGAGTCCACGCGTTACGGAGTGTGTCTAGCCAGAACAGTGTCACGAGTTCTCGACGGCCACGTCCGCGTGGAGTCAGGATTCCACCCTGCAACACCCGGACACCCGGATGCGCTAGAGTGAGTCCACTTCCACCGCCGAGCCGACTTGATGACCGACCTTGCCCTTGCCATCGTCCACCACCTGATCGTCTTCGGCCTCGCCGCCGTGCTGGCCGCCAAACTTGCACTGATGCGCCCTGCCGCCATGTCGCCGCAAACCGTCAGGCTGCTGGGCCGCTTCGACGCCGCCTATGGCTTGCTGGCGCTGGCGATCCTGGCCGCGGGCGCCATCCGGGTCTGGTATGGCGCCAAGAGACCGGATTTCTACCTGCACAACCATGCGTTCTGGGCCAAGATCGCCGCCTGGCAAAAGGCGTTGAAGGCCAATCCCGCCTTCATGCCGCCGCGAAAGGTGCGGAGAAACGCGCGCATGCGTTCGTCCAGCCTGGGGCTTGACGCCGCGTGAAGGTCAGGCACTACCGTAAAACAGTTAATATTAATACTTCACGGAAAATTAAAACGGATCACGGGTATGCGAATACTTATCATGGGCAACTCGGGTTCGGGCAAGTCGTATCGGGCCAAGGCGCTCGCCGCGCAACACGGGCTGGCGCACCTCGACCTCGATACGATCGTCTGGGAGCCTGGCCAGATTGCGGTGCCGCGCGCAGCGGACGCCGTGCGCGCGGATCTGCTCGCCTTCTTCGCCAGCCACGATGGCTGGGTGGCGGAAGGCTGCTACGGCGACCTGGTCGAGATGGCGTTGCCGCATTGCTCGCAACTCGTCTTCATGAACCCGGGGCGCGACGTGTGCCTCGAGAACAACCGCCGCCGCCCGTGGGAGCCGCACAAGTACGATTCCATGCAAGCGCAGCAGAGCAAACTCGGCTTCCTGCTCGACTGGGTCGGCGGCTATTACGAACGCGACGACGCGATGTCGTATGCCTCCCACCGCCGCCTGTTTGATCGGTTTAATGGGAACAAGACCGAAGTGACG
The DNA here is from genome assembly GCA_031398335.1 of Massilia sp. Lineage (GTDB taxonomy): Bacteria > Pseudomonadota > Gammaproteobacteria > Burkholderiales > Burkholderiaceae_D > Telluria. Next base: position 2,270 of record JANNNC010000077.1, on the reverse strand, counting down.
ACGCTGGCCTAGCGCGATTCGTAGGGTGGAGTCCTGACTCCACGCGGTAGAACCGATGAGCAGTCGTAGCAGGGCGGGGATCGCTGATCAACCGCCGTACCGCGTGGGCTCGAGCGCCCGCCCTAACGAAAAGCGTCCGCCCTTATGCCATCTGGCACGGCTGCATGGACGACATCGCCGCACGCATGCAGGCGCGCATGGCGCCATCGACCCAACCCTGGTTCGCCAGCTCCGGCTCGTTCTCCATCGCTTCGCCGATATTTTTCTGGGTGACGGGATTGTCGCCGGCAAACGAGCGAAACAGCGCGTACCACTCGCCCGCCAAACCTTGCGCTTCTGTCGATTCAGGCGCCTGGCCCGCCTCCATCGCGGCGCGTACCCGGGCGATCAGCGGGGGCCAGTCGGCGCTGCGCTTGCCCATGTTCGCGCGCATGAAGGCAAGCTCGCCCTCGTCGAGATAGTTCGCATACAGCGCGAACTGGTTTTCCTGCAGCGCCGCCATTACGAACGCCATGAGCGCCGGCGTGATGCCGGTGCGCGCCTGCACCGACGGTTCCTGGGCGTGCATGGCATTGAGCTTCGCGCACAGGACCGGGCTACCGCCGGCCAGCTGCCCGTGCAGCCGGGACAGCCAGCCACGCAGGACGCTCGCCTGGTCGATCTGCCGGGTCAGCATGGCGATTTGCCTTTCGACGACAGCGGCAAGCGGCAGGTCGGGTCTGGATAGAGTCGCCCCGATGTCGGACAGCGACATCCCGAACCGGCGCATGGCCTGGATACGGTGCAGCCGTGCGATATCGTTCTGGTTGTAGAGCCGGTAGCCGGCATCGGAACGCGCCGAAGGAGACAGCAAGCCGATCGCGTCGTAATGGTGCAGCGTGCGTACCGTCAGCGCGGTACGTTTTGCCAACTCTCCAATTTTCAGCAGCATCGGTCTTCCTTTCTTCAACGTGGAGACAGCATGGAGCCTGACGTAAGGTGAGGGTCAAGCATGCATGTCCATCTTCTTCAACATATTACCGATGAGCATAAAAAAGGGCAGCGCCACACGGCACTGCCCTTTTTACGCGCAGCCGTTTGAAACGGCCGCCCTCCTCAGAAATCTTACGACGCCAGCTGCTGTTCCAGCTTCGCTTTCGTTGCCACCAGCTCTTGCGGCAGGTGGTGCGACAGCTTCTCGAACAGCTCGGTGTGCAGCTTCAACTCCTCAACCCAGGCGTCCTTGTCGATCGAGGTGATCTGCTTGAACTGCGCTTCGGTGAAGTCGATGCCTTCCCAGTTCAGGTCGCCGTAGTTGGGCGAGGTGCCGAACAGGTGCGGGGTGCCGGCGGCAGCCTTGCCCTCGGCGCGTTCGAGGATCCACTTCAGGACGCGCATGTTGTCGCCATAGCCTGGCCAGACGAAATTGCCAGACTCGTCGGTACGGAACCAGTTGACGCAGAAGATCTTCGGCAGCGCCTGTGGATTCTTCGCCTCGACTTTTTTGCCGAGGTCGAGCCAGTGCTGGAAGTAGTCGCTCATGTTGTAGCCGATGAAGGGCAGCATCGCGAACGGATCGCGGCGCACGACGCCCATCTGGCCGGCGGCGGCGGCGGTCGTTTCCGACCCCATGGTCGCGGCCATGTAGACGCCTTCGACCCAGTTGTTCGCTTCGGTGACCAGCGGCACGGTGGTCGAGCGGCGGCCGCCGAAAATGAAGGCCGAGATCGGCACGCCGGCCGGATCGTCCCAGGCCGGGTCGATCACCGGGTTCTGGGTGGCTGCCACCGTGAAGCGCGCGTTCGGGTGCGCGGCTTTCGCGCCGGTTTCCTTGGCGATCGCCGGCGACCAGTCCTTGCCTTGCCAGTCCGTCAGGTGCGCCGGCGGCGTGTCGGTCATGCCTTCCCACCACACATCGCCGTCGCCGGTGACGCCGACGTTGGTGTAGACCACATCGCGCTTCAACGAAGCCATGCAGTTCGGATTGGTGTGGTCATTGGTGCCGGGCGCCACGCCGAAGTAGCCGGCCTCGGGGTTGATGGCGTAAAGCCTGCCGTCGGGGCCCGGTTTGATCCAGGCAATGTCGTCGCCGACGGTGGTGACCTTCCAGCCCTCGTAGCCCGCGGGCGGCACCAGCATCGAGAAATTGGTCTTGCCGCAGGCGCTGGGGAAGGCGGCGGCGACGTGGTACTTCTTGCCCGCCGGCGTCGTCACGCCCAGGATCAGCATGTGCTCGGCCAACCAGCCTTGCTCGCGGCCCATCGTCGAAGCAATGCGCAGCGCGAAGCACT
>JANNNC010000036.1:0-20555 GCA_031398335.1 Massilia sp. | reverse complement strand
CAAGGCCGAGATCGAGGACATCATCGCCAAGATCGCTCGCATCCCGCCGCAAACGGTCAACCAGGACGACCGCAGCAAGCTGCAGACCATCGACCGCGACCTGCGCAACGTCGTCTTCGGCCAGGATCCTGCGATCGACGCGCTGGCCTCGGCCATCAAGATGGCGCGTGCGGGTCTCGGCAAGCAGGACAAGCCGATCGGCTCGTTCCTGTTCTCCGGTCCCACCGGCGTCGGCAAGACCGAGGTCGCCAAGCAACTGGCGTTCATCCTCGGTATCGAGCTGATCCGTTTCGACATGTCCGAGTACATGGAGCGCCACGCCGTGTCGCGCCTGATCGGTGCGCCGCCGGGCTATGTCGGTTTCGACCAGGGCGGCCTGCTGACCGAAGCCATCACCAAGAAGCCGCATGCGGTGCTGCTGCTCGACGAGATTGAAAAAGCCCACCCGGACATTTTCAACATCCTGCTGCAGGTGATGGACCATGGCACGCTGACCGACAACAACGGGCGCAAGGCCGACTTCCGCAACGTGATCATCGTCATGACCACGAACGCGGGCGCCGAAAGCCTGACCAAGCGTTCGGTGGGCTTTGTCGACTCGAAAGCCGCCGGCGACGAGCTGGCCGACATCAAGCGCATGTTTACGCCGGAGTTCCGCAACCGCCTGGACGCGACCATCAGCTTCCGCGCGCTGGACCAGGAAATCATCCTGCGCGTCGTGGACAAGTTCCTGATGCAGCTGGAAGAGCAGCTGCACGAGAAGAAGGTGGAAGCCATCTTCACCGAGAAGCTGCGCAAGTTCCTCGCCTCGAAGGGCTTCGACCCGCAGATGGGCGCGCGTCCGATGTCGCGCCTGATCCAGGACATGATCAGGAAAGCCTTGGCCGACGAACTGCTCTTCGGCCGCCTGGTCAACGGCGGACGCGTCACGGTCGAGCTGAACGAAAAGGACGAAGTCGTCCTCGAGTTCCCGGAAGGCGACGCACTGCCGCCGCCGGCGCCGGCCGAGACGGTCGAGATTGAGTAAGCGTCAAGCCTCCTCAAAAAAAAACCGCGCCTTGTGCGCGGTTTTTTTTTCGCCCGACGCGGCCGTTTTATTTCGCCTTGAGCAGCATCGAGGTCGCCAGCAAGCTTGAATGCATCGTGCTGACCGCGCGCGGCCGCGTCACGAGCGCCCGCACCGGCAGCGGGCGCCGCGTCGAGATCGCGGTATCCGATGGCGCCCGTGCCCGCAGCGCCGTCTTCAGCCACGACGAGTAAGGGGTCTACGCGATCGTCGACGCCAGCGGCGCAAACGAAATCTTGCGCTATGCGGCTGACGGCTCCGGCATTGGTGATCCTGACCACGGACGGTGCCAGCCACCGCCTGAACCTGTACCCGTCGCCCGACGGCAAATGGCTCGCGCACACCGACAAGAAGGGCCGCACCTGGCTGCTCGACCTGGCGGCGAAGACCAATGCCATCATCGACGACGCCGGCCAAGTCGGCCTCGACCCGTCGGACCAGGTGGGCTGGTCGCCCGACAGCCGCAACCTCGCCTTTGTCAGGAGCGGCAGCAGCGAACGGCGCGACCAGATCGGCATGTTCAACCTCGCCACCAGGACGATCAGCTTTGTCACCACTGACCGTTACGAAGCCGACTCGCCCGCATGCTCGCCGGACGGGAAATGGCTGTACTTCCTCCCGGCGCGCCACTTCAACCTGGGTAATGCCTCGCCCTGGGGCGACCGCAACATGGGTCCCGTGTTCGACAAGCGCGTCGGCGTGTTTGCGCTGGCACTGCAGCCGGATGCGTGTTTTCCGTTCAAGCCCGAGGACGAACTGACCAGGCCGGAAGAAAAGTCGCCGGAAGCGGTTGCCAAGGCGGCCGTCAAGTCGCCCAGCGCCGACAAGCGCAATGGAGAAAAAGGCGCTGCAGTCGCGGCTACCTGCACCTGCGTGCGATGGTGGCGCGCGACATCAACGCTTTCGCGCGCGACTTCTACGCCAACATCAACAAGGAAGGCCTGGTCATCGACGTGCGCCGCAACAACGGCGGCAACATCGACAGCTGGATCATCGAAAAGCTGCTGCGCCGCTCCTGGGCCTTCTGGGCCTCGAACGGCAACCAGCCCTACTCGAACATGCAGAATACCTTCCGCGGCCACCTGGTGGTGCTGATGGACGAGCTGACCTATTCCGATGGCGAGACCTTCGCCGCCGGCGTCAAGGCCTTGTAGCTGGGACCCCTGGTCGGCAAGCGCAGCGCCGGCGCCGGCGTGTGGCTCAGCGACGGCAACGGCCTGCTCGACAACGGCATGGCGCGCGTGGCCGAATTCGGCCAGTTCTCGAGCGAGGGCGAATGGCTGATCGAGGGCGTCGGCATGACGCCGGACGTGGAGGTCGAGAACCTGCCGCACGAGACCGTCAAGGGCCGCGACCGCCAGCTGGAAGTGGCGCTCGAACTGCTCGAGAGGACGGTGAAGGAGCAGCCGGTCAGGCCGTGGAAGCCGGCGGCGATTCCGGCGATTCAGCGCTAGAGGGAGGGCGGCTGTCATCGCGTGGTCACAATCTATTTCTATAATGCAAGTATTTCCATCACTGCGAATGACTTCGATGCGCCTTGCGACACTTCGAACCGGCACGAAGATCCTCGGATCGTTTGCCATTGTTTCCTTCCTTACCGTGATCATCGCGGCCGTGGCCCTGTGGCGGATGCAAGCGGCCGATGTGCTGGCGCAGGACCTGGTGCAGGACAAGCTGGCCAAGCAGCAGCTGGTGTCCGACCTGCTGGGCCAGGCAAAGCTGAACGGCACGCGCACCGTGGCCATCGCACGCAGCGACAGCCTGGAGCTGGCCGATTATTTCGGCGCCCAGCTGGCCGACGGCAACAAGCAGTCGGCCGCCTTGGCCGCGCAGCTTGCCAAGCTGCCGGCAAGCGGCGGCGAACAGGCCATGCTGCGCGCCATCGGGGTGCACGAAGCCGCGGCGGCCGGCGTGCAGACCGACCTGCTGCGCTTGAAGGAAATGGGCCAGACCCAGGCCGTCGAGGCACTCGTGGTCGGCGGCTGGCAAACGGCTTACGCGGCGCATGTCAAGGCGCTCCATACGCTGCTTGCGCATGAGACGGGCGAAGCGCACCGCCTGGCCGGCGAGGCCGCGGCCGCCTCCGCGTTCAGCAAGGTCCTGCTCCTGATCGTCGGCGGCGCCGCCCTGGCGATCGGCGCCGTGCTAGCCTGGCTGTTGACCCGCAATATCGTCGGCCCTTTGCAACAGGCCGTCGCCCTGGCTGAACAGGTCGCCCAGGGTGACCTGCGTCCAATCATCCGCCACGCGCGTACCGACGAGATAGGCCGCCTGTTCGATGCCTTGAACGGCATGACGGGCGGTGTCTCCGCCACGGTGTCTGACGTGCTGCGCGGCGCCCATGCGATCGATGCCGCCTCGGGCGAGATCGCCGCCGGCAACCAGGACCTGTCGCAGCGTACCGAGCGCCAGGCCGACGCGCTGCGCCAGACCGTGGCCGCCATGGAAGAACTCACCGGCGCCATCGCCGCCAACAACCGCAATGCCTTCGACGCGGACCAGCTGGCCCAATCGGCCTCGCAAGTGGCAGGCGACGGCGCCGCCGCGGTCGAACAGCTCGTGCTGCGGATGGGCGCCATCAAGTCCTCGGCACGCAAGATCGTCGACATCACCGGCATGATCGACAGCATCGCGTTCCAGACCAACATCCTGGCCCTGAATGCGGCCGTCGAAGCGGCGCGCGCCGGCGCCGAAGGGCGTGGCTTTGCCGTCGTCGCCGCCGAGGTACGCAACCTGGCCCAGCACTCGGCCGGGGCGGCCAAGGAAATCAAGAAACTGATCAGCGAGTCGGTCGGCGAAATCGAAGCGGGCACAGGCATCGCCAATGCCGCCGGCGACACCATGCGCGCGGTGCTGGGCAAGGTGCGCGAGGTGGCGGCCATCCTCGGCGCCATTCACACCGCAAGCGAGGGGCAAGCCAGTGGCGTGGCCCAGGTGGGATGCGCCATCGCCGAGATCGACCTGTCGACCCAGCAGAATGCGGCGATGGTGGAAGAAGCCGCCGCGGCGGCCGCATCGATGCGCGAGCAGGCGGCGGCGCTGTCGACGCTGGTCGGCACCTTCCAGGTACGCCAGCAGCTCCAGGCGCCGCGCCTGCCCGCGCCGGCCTGAACTACACAGCGGCGAGCGCGCGCTGCAAGTCAGCGCGCTGGTCCTCCAGGTGCTCGATCCCCACCGACAGCCGGATCAGGGTATCGCTGATCCCCAGTTCCGCGCGCTGCGCCGGCGGAATGGTGGCATGCGTCATCAGGGCCGGATGCTCGATCAGGCTTTCCACCCCACCCAAACTTTCGGCCAGGGTGAACACACGGCAGCTTTCGAGGAAGCGCCGCGCCCCCGCAAGATCGGACGCCAGTTCGATCGAGACGATGCCGCCGAAGCCTGCCATCTGGCGGCGCGCCAGCGCGTGCTGCGGATGCGTTTCCAGGCCCGGATAAAACACCTTGCCGACTTTCGGCTCGCGTTCCAGGAACGTAGCCAGCGCCAGCGCGTTGGCGTTGCTGCGCTCGACGCGCAGGGCCAGCGTCTTGATCCCGCGTAGCACCAGGAAGCTGTCGAACGGCCCCTGGATCGCCCCCACCGCGTTCTGGATGAAGCCGAGCTGCTCGCGCAGCTCCGCGTGGTGCGGCGCATTGCCGACCACGGCCACGCCGCCGATCACGTCCGAGTGGCCGTTCATGTACTTGGTGGTCGAGTGCACCACGATGTCGATGCCCAGTTCCAGCGGGCGCTGGTTGATCGGACTGGCGAAGGTGTTGTCGCAGACCGTGATGATGCCGCGCTCGCGGCACAGCGTCGCGATGGCCGCCAGGTCCGCCAGTTTGAGCATCGGGTTGGTCGGCGTCTCGACCCAGACCAGGCGCGTCTCCGGCGTCAGCGCGGCGGCCAGCGCCTCCGGGTCGGCCAGGTTCACGTAGCTGAACCGGTGACCCGCGCTTTTGCGGCGCACGCGCTCGAACAGGCGATAGGTGCCGCCGTACATGTCGTCGCCGGCGACGATGTGCGAGCCGGCAGGCAGCAGTTCCAGCACGGCCGAAATCGCGGCGAGGCCGGAAGCGAAGGCAAAGGCGCCGCTGCCGCTTTCGATGTCGGCCACGCAGCGCTCCAGCGCCCAGCGGGTCGGGTTGTGCGAGCGGCCGTAATCGAGCCCCTTGTGCACGCCCGGACTCTCCTGGGCAAAGGTCGAGGTGGCGAAGATCGGCGTCATCACGGCGCCGGTGGCCGGTTCCGGCGACTGGCCGCCGTGGATGACGCGGGTGGCCAGGTGCAGTTTTTTGGTTTCCGATGAATTCACGATAGGGTCCTGCGCAGGTGGTTGAGGAGGTCGAAGCGGGTGATCAGGCCGTAGAAATGCTCGCCGTCGGCAATTACGGCGGTCAGGCCGCGGTCGAGGATGTCGCGCAGCTGGGCCATCGAGCTCGCTGGCGCCAGCGTCTGCAGCTGGGCCGTCATGGTGCCGCCGACCTGGGCCTGGAACTGCGAGGGCTCGGCGTTGACATGCAGCAGCAGGTCGGACTCGTCGACGATGCCGACCAGGCGCCCGTTGTCGATGACGGGGAGTTGGGCCAGGTCGCTCGAGCGCATGCGGTTGAAGGCGGTGAGCAGGGTGTCGGTCGGCGCCACGGTAACGACTTCGCCGGCGTCGAAGCGGCGCCCGACGAGGTCGCGCAGGTCGCCCAGCCGCGGGCGCTGCAAGAGGCCCTGGTCGACCATCCAGCCGTCGCTGTAGACCTTGGTGAGGTAACGCGTGCCGGTGTCGCACACGAAGGTGACGACGCGCTTCGGGCTGGTTTGGGCGCGGCAGTATTTCAGGGCCGCGGCCAGCAGGGTGCCGGTCGAGGAGCCGGCCAGGATGCCTTCGTGCTGCAGCAGGGCGCGCGCGGTGCCGAAGCTTTCCTCGTCGGTAATCGTATAGGCGCGTTTGACGCGCGAGAGGTCGGCAATCCCGGGAATGAAGTCTTCGCCGATGCCTTCCACCGCCCACGAACCAGCTTGCGTAGCCAGGTGCCCGGTGTTGACGTAGTCGGCCAGGATCGAGCCCTTGGGGTCGGCCAGCACGAATTCGAGCGTGGGCTGGACGCGCGCAAAGTAGTTGGACAAGCCGGTCAGGGTGCCGGACGAGCCGACGCCGACCACGATCGCGTCGAGTTCGTGGCTCGTCTGCTCCCAGATTTCGGGGCCGGTGGTGGTTTCGTGGGCGCGCGGGTTGGCCGGGTTGTTGAACTGGTCGGCGAACCAGGCGCCGGGAATCTCGCGTGCCAGGCGCGCGGCGTAATCCTGGTAGTACTCGGGGTGGCCCTTGCCGACGTCGGAACGGGTCAGGTGGATGTCGGCGCCGAGCGCTTTGAGGTGCAGGATTTTTTCGGCCGCCATCTTGTAGGGCACGACCAGCACAACGCGGTAACCCTTGATGCTCGCCAACAGCGCCAGGCCCAGCCCCGTATTGCCGGCCGTGGCCTCGACCACGGTGCCGCCGGCTTGCAGGCTGCCGTCGAGCTCGGCCTGTTCGATCATGGCGCGGCCGATGCGGTCCTTGATCGAGCCGCCGGGATTTTGCGATTCCAGTTTCAGAAACAGCTGGCACGGTCCGGTATCCATGCGCGTGACCTGCACCAGCGGCGTATTGCCGATGAGGGCGAAAATGGCTGCCTGGGACGCGTCTTGCATGTTGCCTTGCATATTGCGTTGCATGTTGCCTCCAGAGAGGCGCCTTGTGGGCGCCGCGAACGCGGATAAGCGGACGCAAGAGGGCGCCCGGCCTTGGTAAAAAAGACATGGTACGGCGGATGATGGCGCGCTGGTTTGGACTGGCGCGAATCGTGATCGCCCCTCGGGCGAGTGAAAAATCACGCGCCTCCAGACCCGCCCGGGCGCCACATCAGCACGGAAGATTATTGCGTAATAAGTAACGCATGTGACTAGGCGATTTGTCACCCGTGCGCAGGAGGCCGAACGTGAAAGTGGACGCCTTTCTGAACCATAAAATTCTGTTAATTGCTCCAGGCCCAACTGTTATACTGAAGCATCAAATTCTCTTGCGCAAATACCCCATGACCAAGAAACGACTGTTTGCCCTCGCCGCCGGCTGCGCGCTGGCCCTGTTGGCCGCGTGCGGCGGTGGCGACGGCGTCAAGCTCGGCGAATTTCCCGCGCTGAGCGCGACCGAAGGCGATGCCCCGATCACGCTCAAGGCGCCAACGTCGGCCAGTCCGGCCAGCTTCAGCTTCGACAGCAGCAACCTGGCCGTGGCCATGGTTGCCGGCGACAAACTGACGATTGTCGGGGCCGGCACCAGCACGATCACCGCGCGCCAGGGGCAGATGGGCAGCTATAACCCGACCTCTACCACGACCTTGCTGACGGTGGCGCAGCGTGTGTGCGCCGCGCCGGCGGAACGGGTACAGGGCGTGTGTGTCCCAGCCGCGACGACGGCCGCCTACGTGACAAACGGGACGCTGAACTGGATGCCTGCCTCATCCGTGGCAACCTGGGCCGCCGCGGATGCGTTTTGCAAGGGTGTGACGGGCCAGGGCGTGACTGGATGGCGCCTGCCGACCCAGTTCGAACTCACCGCATTGGTGGGCTCGGGCAAGCTGGCGGAAAAAGGATGGAACCTGTCGGATACCTGGACGTCAAGCGCCGGCGCCGCCGAAAAACAGCACGTTGCCGTCAACCTGACGACCAACGTGACGATGTCGGTCGCGGACGCCACCAACGCTTACGTCACCTGCACGCGTTGATCAGGCCCCGGCCTTCATCCGCCGCCACAAGGTCGTACGGCTGATGCCCAGGTGGCGCGCGGCGGCGTCGCGATGGCCACCGAAGCGGGCGATGACGTCGGCGATGTTTTCCTGCGCGGCAGGTGGTGCCGCGGATACTTCCCGCAGCGCCGGGTCGTCCCCGGCCGCGCCCAGTTCGGGCGCGATCCCCAGCAAAAAACTTGGCGTCAGGGCCTGCAGCGGCTCGGCCGCCAGAAACAGCGCCAGGCGCTCCATCAGGTTGCGCAGCTCGCGCACGTTGCCCGGCCAGGCATAGGCCGTCAACAGCGGCGCGCAGGCCTCGACCTCGGCATGCAGGTTAGGATGCGGGCGCGCGCCGAGCGCCGCCAGCGACTGCTTGAGCGACCATTCGGCCAGCGGCACGATGTCGACCAAGCGTGCGCGCAGCGGCGGCAGGGCCAGGCGCAGCACCGCGAGCCGGTAAAACAGGTCGGCCCGGAAGCGCCCCTCGCGCACGCGCGCCTCCAGGTCGCAGTGGGTCGCGCTGACCACCCGTACGTCGATCGGCACCGGGCGCGTGCCGCCCACGCGCATCACTTCGCGCTCTTCCAGCACCCGCAGCAGCCGCGTCTGCAAACCCAAGGGCATCTCGCCGATCTCGTCCAGGAACAGGGTGCCGCGATTCGCCGCCTCGAACAGGCCCGCATGGCCGCCGCGCCGCGCGCCCGTGAACGCGCCTTCCTCGTGGCCGAAGAGTTCGGACTCCAGCAGCGATTCGGCGATCGCCCCGCAGTTCACCGCCACAAAAGGCCGGTTGGCGCCCAGGCTGCGCGGCCCTTCGCGGTGAATGGCTTGCGCGACGAGCTCCTTGCCGCTGCCGGTCTCGCCGATGATCAGGACCGTGGCCGGCGAGCGCGCGTACAGCACCACGGTCTGGCGCAGGCGTTCCATGGCGTCGGACTCGCCCCGTAAATCGTTCAGGCCGCGCCGCGCGCGCCGCGTCTCGTTGACCGGCCCGCGCCGCAGGCGGTTCGCTTCCAGGTGGGTCAGGCGCGCCAGCTCGAGCGCGTCGTCGAAGGCCTGGCGGATCGAGGCGGCCGAGTACAGGAAGATGCCGGTGAGGCCCGCTTCCTCTGCCAGGTCGGTAATCAACCCCGCCCCGACGATGACCTCGATGCCGGCCGCCTTCATCTCGTCCATCGCGGCGCGCGCATCCTCGCGTGTGACATAGCTGCGCTGGGCGATCGTCAGGCCGAAGGTGGCGCTGAACTCGGCCAGTTCCGGCAGCGGCTGCTGGTAGCTGATGACGCCGATATGGGTGGACACCTTGCGCGCCCGCGCCAGCGCCCCCATCACGTCGTAGCCGCTGGCCTTGGCGACGATCACCGGCGCCGACACCCGGCCCCGCAAATAGGCACCGTTCGAGCCGGCGGCAATCACCACGTCGCAGCGTTCGTTGGCCATCCGTTCGCGGATATGACGCGCCGCTTCGTCGAAGCCGAGGTCGATCGGCTCGATGGTGGCGAGGTGGTCGTATTCGAGCGTGATGTCGCGGAACAGGTCGGCCAGGCGCGATACGGACACGGTCCAGATGACCGGTTTGTCGATGTCCTGGACGGCGGGGGAGAGTGGGCGCATGTTTCAATTCTACTGCAACAGTGTTCCATCTGTTTCATTTGAAACGCAATGTGGAACGCCGCCTCGTTCCACTCGTCACTCGACCGAACGCTAAGTGCTTGAAACGATATGATTTTTTTAGTGTCGCATAGGGATACAAGTGCTGGCACGTTCTTTGCAAAAGAGACTCCATCTATTTGAAGATCCACCCAGGAGACCCCATGATCCAATCCGCAGGCGCAGCGTTCCGCAAGGCCGTCCAAGAAGAATCCCCGCTGCAAGTTGTCGGCGCGATCAATGCCAACCACGCGCTGCTGGCCAAGCGCGCCGGCTTTAAGGCCATCTACCTGTCCGGTGGCGGCGTGGCCGCCGGTTCGCTCGGCCTGCCGGACCTGGGCATCTCGAACCTGGACGACGTGCTGACCGATGTGCGCCGCATTACCGACGTGTGCGACCTGCCGCTGCTGGTCGACGTCGACACCGGCTTCGGCTCGTCCGCCTTCAACGTCGCGCGCACCGTCAAGTCGATGATCAAGTTCGGCGCCGCCGCGATCCACATCGAAGACCAGGTCGGCGCCAAGCGCTGCGGCCACCGCCCGGGCAAGGAAATCGTCTCGCAACAGGAAATGGTCGACCGCATCAAGGCCGCCGTCGACGCCCGCACCGACGAGAACTTCGTCATCATGGCGCGCACCGATGCGCTGGCCGTGGAAGGCATCGACGCCGCCATCGAGCGCGCCGTGGCCTGCGTCGACGCCGGCGCCGACATGGTGTTCCCGGAAGCGATGACGGACCTGGCCATGTACGCGCGCTTCGCGAAAGCGGTTGGCGTGCCGATCCTGGCCAACATCACCGAATTCGGCGCGACCCCGCTGTTCACCGTCGACGAACTGAAAACCGCCGATGTCGGCCTGGTGCTGTATCCGCTGTCGGCCTTCCGCGCCATGAACAAGGCGGCCGAAAACGTCTACACTGCGATTCGCCGCGACGGCAGCCAGCAAGCTGTCCTCGACACCATGCAGACGCGCGCCGAACTGTACGACCGCATCAATTACCACGACTTCGAGCAGCACCTCGACGCACTGTTCGCCGCGCAGAAAAAATAACGACACCGAATTCAAAATTCCGCATTGGAGATCAACATGACCGAACAAGCCCCAGCATTCAAGCCAAAAAAATCCGTCGCCCTGTCGGGCGTCGCCGCCGGTAACACCGCCCTCTGCTCGGTCGGCAAGACCGGCAACGACCTGCACTACCGCGGTTACGACATCCTCGACGTGGCCACCACCTGCGAATTCGAAGAGATCGCCTACCTGCTGGTGCACGGCAAGCTGCCCACAAGCGCCGAACTGAAGGGCTACAAGGCGCGGCTGCGCATGCTGCGCGGCCTGCCGGCCGCGGTGAAGCTGGCGCTGGAAGCGCTGCCGGCCGCCAGCCATCCGATGGACGTGATGCGGACCGGCGTTTCGGCGCTGGGCTGCGCACTGCCGGAAAAGGACGACCACAATGTGCCGGGCGCGCGCGACATCGCCGACCGCCTGATGGCATCGTTTGGTTCGATGCTGCTGTACTGGTATCACTTCAGCCATAACGGCAAGCGCATCGAAACCGAGACCGACGACGACTCGATCGGCGGCCACTTCCTGCACCTGCTGCACGGCCACGCGCCGCGCGAAGAGTGGGTGCGTGCGATGCACACCTCGCTCATCCTCTACGCCGAGCACGAATTCAACGCCTCGACCTTCACCGCGCGCGTGATCGCCGGCACCGGTTCCGACGTGCACTCGGCCATCACCGGCGCCATCGGCGCATTGCGCGGACCGAAGCACGGCGGCGCGAACGAAGTGGCGCTCGACATCCAGAAGCGCTACGAAAACGCCGACGAAGCCGAAGCCGACATCCGCAACCGCGTGGCCAACAAGGAAGTCGTGATCGGCTTCGGCCATCCGGTCTACACGATCAGCGACCCGCGCAACGTGGTCATCAAGGAAGTCGCGCGTTCGCTGTCGGAAAGCGCCGGCTCGATGAAGATGTTCAACATTGCCGAGCGCCTCGAATCGGTCATGTGGGAAGTCAAAAAGATGTTCCCGAACCTGGACTGGTTCTCGGCCGTGTCCTACCACATGATGGGTGTGCCGACCGCCATGTTCACGCCGCTGTTCGTCATCTCGCGCACCTCCGGCTGGGCCGCGCACATCATCGAGCAGCGCATCGACAACAAGATCATCCGCCCGAGCGCGAACTATGTCGGTCCCGAAGACCTGGTGTTCGTGCCGATCGCCGATCGCAAGTAACAGAAGCCAGACATGAACAACGCTTACCGCAAACCCCTGCACGGCACCAACCTGCATTACTTCGATGCGCGCGACGCCGTCGACAGTATCGAGGAAGGCGCCTGGGACAAGCTGCCCTACACATCGCGCGTACTGGCCGAGAACCTGGTGCGCCGCTGCGAACCGATGGCGCTGGTGCCCTCGCTCAGGCAGCTCATCGAACGCAAGCGCGACCTCGACTTCCCGTGGTTCCCGGCGCGCGTGGTCTGCCACGACATCCTGGGCCAGACGGCACTGGTCGATCTCGCCGGCCTGCGCGACGCCATCGCGCAGGAAGGCGGCAATCCGGCGCTGGTGAACCCGGTGGTGCCGACCCAGCTCGTGGTCGACCACTCGCTGGCCGTCGAATGCGGCGGGTTCGATCCCGACGCCTTCGCCAAGAACCGCGCCATCGAAGACCGCCGCAACGAAGACCGCTACCACTTCATCGACTGGACCAAGAAGGCCTTCCAGAACGTGGACGTGATCCCGCCCGGGAACGGCATCCTGCACCAGATTAACCTCGAGCGCATGAGCCCCGTGGTACAGGTCAAGGATGGCGTGGCCTTCCCGGACACCCTGGTCGGCACCGATTCGCACACCCCGATGGTCGATGCGCTGGGCGTGATCGCCATCGGCGTCGGCGGCCTGGAGGCCGAGAGCGTCATGCTCGGGCGGGCTTCCTACATGCGCCTGCCGGACATCGTCGGCGTCGAGCTGACCGGCAAACCGCAGCCGGGCATCACCGCGACCGACGTCGTGCTGGCGCTGACCGAGTTCCTGCGCAATGCGAAAGTCGTCTCGACCTGGCTCGAATTCTACGGCGAGGGCGCATCCAACCTGACCCTGGGCGACCGCGCGACGATCTCGAACATGGCGCCCGAATTCGGCGCCACGGCCGCCATGTTCTACATCGACGAGCGCACCATCGACTACCTGAAGCTCACCGGCCGCGAAGACGAGCAGGTGGCGCTGGTCGAGAGCTATGCGAAAGAGACCGGCCTGTGGGCGGACACGCTCACCAACGTCGATTACGAGCGCGTGCTGACTTTCGATTTATCGAGCGTGGTGCGCAATATCGCCGGACCGTCGAACCCGCACAAGCGCGTGCCGACCTCGGAACTGGCCGCGCGCGGCATCTCGGGCGTGGTCGAAAACGAACCCGGCCTGATGCCCGATGGCGCCGTCATCATCGCCGCCATTACCAGCTGCACCAACACGAACAACCCGCGCAACATGATCGCCGCCGGCCTGATCGCACGCAACGCCAACAAGCTGGGTTTACAACGCAAACCGTGGGTGAAAAGCTCGCTGGCGCCGGGATCGAAAGCGGTCTCGCTGTACCTGGAAGAAGCGGGCCTCATGACGGAGCTGGAAACGCTGGGCTTCGGCGTCGTCGCCTTTGCCTGCACCACCTGCAACGGCATGAGCGGCGCGCTGGATCCGGTCATCCAGCAGGAGATCATCGACCGCGACCTGTACGCGACTGCCGTCCTGTCGGGCAACCGCAATTTCGACGGCCGCATCCACCCGTATGCGAAACAGGCATTCCTGGCATCGCCGCCCCTGGTGATCGCGTATGCGATCGCCGGCACGATCCGCTTCGATATCGAGAAGGACGTGCTGGGCCTGGACTCGAGCGGGCAGCCAATCCGGCTGGCCGACATCTGGCCGAGCGACGAAGAAATCGACGCCGTGTTCGCGCAAAGCGTGAAGCCCGAGCAGTTCCGCAAGGTCTACACGCCGATGTTCGCGCGTGTGGCCGACGATGGCGAAGTCGTGTCGCCACTGTACGACTGGCGCGAGATGAGCACCTACATCCGCCGTCCGCCGTACTGGGAAGGCGCGCTGGCCGGCGAGCGGGCCTTGACGGGCATGCGCGCGCTGGCGGTTTTGGGCGACAACATCACGACCGACCACCTGTCGCCGTCGAACGCCATCATGATGGACAGCGCCGCCGGCGAATACCTGTTCAAAATGGGCTTGCCGGAAGAAGACTTCAACTCGTACGCGACGCACCGGGGCGACCACCTGACGGCGCAGCGCGCGACCTTCGCCAACCCGACCCTGAAAAACGAGATGGTCCGCAACGTGGACGGTACGGTGCGCGCCGGTTCGCTGGCACGCATCGAGCCTGAAGGGAGAATCACGCGCATGTGGGAAGCCATCGAAACCTACATGGAACGCAAGCAGCCGCTGATCGTGATCGCCGGCGCCGACTACGGCCAGGGGTCCTCGCGCGACTGGGCAGCCAAGGGCGTGCGCCTTGCGGGCGTGGAAGCGATCGCCGCCGAAGGCTTCGAGCGCATCCACCGCACCAACCTGGTCGGCATGGGCGTGCTGCCGCTCGAGTTCATGCCCGGCGTGAACCGCCTGACCCTTGCCTTGGACGGCACCGAGACCTACGACGTGACCGGCGAGCGCACCCCGCGCGCCGTGCTGACGCTGGTGATCAACCGGCGCGACGGGCAGCGTGTCGAGGTGCCGGTGATCTGCCGCCTGGATACGGCCGAAGAGGTGTCGATCTACGAGGCCGGCGGCGTGCTGCAGCGTTTCGCGCAGGACTTCCTGGCGTCGTCGAAAGTCGCGGCGTAATCATTGGAACCTATTCACATGCCTCATCAACACCAAATCAAGATCCCCGCCACCTATATGCGTGGCGGCACCAGCAAAGGCATCTTCTTTCGCCTGCAAGACCTCCCGCAAGCCGCTCAAACCCCCGGCCCGGCGCGCGACCGGCTCCTGCTGCGCGTGATCGGCAGCCCCGACCCCTACGGCAAGCAGATCGACGGCATGGGCGGCGCGACCTCGAGCACCAGCAAGACGGTCATCCTCTCCCAATCCACCCGTCCCGATCACGACGTCGACTACCTGTTCGGCCAGGTCTCGATCGACAAGCCTTTCGTGGACTGGAGCGGCAACTGCGGCAACCTGTCGGCGGCGGTGGGGTCGTTTGCCATCAGTGCAGGCCTTGTTGCGCGTGACCGCATCCCGCAAGACGGCATGGCCATCGTGCGCATCTGGCAGGCCAACATCGGCAAGACCATCATCGCCCATGTGCCGGTGACGAACGGCGAAGTCCAGGAAACCGGCGACTTCGAACTCGACGGCGTGACCTTCCCGGCGGCCGAAGTGCAGCTTGCGTTCATGGACCCGGCGGCCGAGGAAGAGGGCGGCGGCGGCGCGATGTTCCCGACCGGGAACCTGATCGACGCGCTCGCCGTCCCGGGCCTGGGCAGCATCCGCGCGACGATGATCAACGCCGGCATCCCGACCATTTTTGTCAACGCCGAAGACGTCGGCTATACCGGCGCCGAACTGCAGGAGGCGATCAACGGCGACGTGCGCGCACTGGCCATGTTCGAGACCATCCGCGCGCACGGCGCGCTGCGCATGGGCCTGATCAAGGACACGAGCGAGGCGGCCAGCCGCCAGCACACGCCAAAAGTCGCCTTCGTCGCGCGGCCGCTCGATTACATCTCGTCGAGCGGCAAGCAGGTCGCCAGC
Organism: Massilia sp.; assembly: GCA_031398335.1. Lineage (GTDB taxonomy): Bacteria > Pseudomonadota > Gammaproteobacteria > Burkholderiales > Burkholderiaceae_D > Telluria. The sequence continues at coordinate 5,334 of JANNNC010000036.1, read as the reverse complement.
ACCGACATCGACCTGGTCGTGCGCGCGCTCTCGATGGGCAAGCTGCACCACGCGATGATGGGCACGGCGGCCGTCGCGATCGGCACCGCGGCCGCGGTGCCGGGGACGCTGGTCAATATCGCGGCCGGCGGCGGCAAGCTTGACGCGGTGCGCTTCGGCCACCCGTCGGGTACCTTGCGCGTGGGCGCCGAAGCGGTGCAGGTGAACGGCGACTGGAGCGTCACCAAGGCCGTGATGAGCCGCAGCGCGCGGGTGCTGATGGAAGGCTGGGTGCGGGTGCCGGGCGACGCCGTCTGACCGGCTGATTCCGGTACCGGCCCGGCCGCTGCAAACCGCAGCCGCCGGGCTTTTTTGTCAAGACAGTGGAGATTGTGCCGACCCTGGTTTATCATCCTGCAACATCAAACGGTCCGCACAGAGGCCGCGCGGGAGGGATAGGCCAGGATGGACAGAATGACGAGCAAACCTGCAGCAATCGCCGCCGCGCTGGACCTGGTCGCGGCGCCCGCCTGCGCCTGCGACGTGGCGGGCCTGGTCGTTGCCGCGAATGCGGCCATGGCCGACCTGGCAGGCGCGGCGCCCCTCGGGCATCCCTTGCTCGACCTGTTCCATGGCCGCGCGGCGCGCCAGGCCGCGGTCGAACTGCGCAAGGCCGTGCGCGGCGAACGCCGCTGGCGCGGCACGCTCACCGTCAAGGGCGAGCAGGTCGCCGTCGAGGTGCGCTCGCGGCCCTTGCCCAAGCATGGCGGCATGCCCGGCGCAACGTTCGTGTTCACCGATGTCAGCGCCTACGAACGCGGCCAGCAAGCGCTGCGCACCACGATGTGCGAACAGCAGGCCATCCTCGGCCACGCGCCGGTCGGCATCCTGTTCACCAAGCCGGGCCTGCTCAAGGAATGCAATCCGCGCCTCTCCGAGATGGTCGGCTACAGCGCCGCCGAGCTGGTGCAGCGCGATCCGGGCGAGATGTTCACCTCCCGCGAGGCCTTCGAGGCGTTTCGCGACGAGGCCTTCGCCGCCCTGGCCGAGGGCGCCATCTTTGAAAAAGCCGAGGTCCAGTTCCGCCGCCGCGACGGCTCGCCCTTCTGGGCGCGGGTGCGCGCCAGCGCCGTCGTGCCGGCACGGCGCGACGCCGGCACCATCTGGATCATCGAGGACGTCAGCGAAACGCGCCAGGCGCGGCGCGAGCTGCTGGCGCTGATGAACAACTCCTCGCTGGCGATCATGTTTACGCGCGAGAAGCGGATCCGGCGCTGCAACGCGGGCTTTCTCGCGATGTTCGGGTACGAACCGGGCGAGTGCGAGGGCGTGCCGGTAGAGCGCCTGCACCCGAGCCTCGAGGATTTCGAGCGTATCGCCGGCGCCGCCTATTCGCTGTTCGCCGAAGGCGGCACCTACCAGGCCGAAGCCCAGCTGGTCAAAAAGGACGGCACCCCGATCTGGGGCAAGGTGATCGGCTACCCGGTCAATCCGGACGACCTGTCGCACGGCTACGTGTGGATTGCCGAGGACCGCATGCGCCAGCGCCGCGACGAGCAGTCGCTGCGCGTGGCGCTGCAGGAAAACCAGGCCATCTTCGACACCGCCGTGCTGGGCATCGCCGTCGTCGAGAATGGCCACACGCTGCATGGCAACCGCAAGATGGAAGAGCTGTTCGGCTACGCCCCCGGATCGATTCCCGGCGTGTCCATCCGCTCGCTGTATCCGGATGCGGAGTTGTGGCAGGTGGCGCGCCTGGATACGGCGCGCGATTTCGCGGCGGGGCGCGTGAGCGTGAGCGAACGGCTGCTGGCCAGGCGCGACGGCGCCACCTTCTGGGGCCGCCTGTCGGGCCGCCCCTTCGACCTGGACGATCCCGGCGGGCGCAGCCTGTGGCTGGTCGACGACGTCACCGCCCAGCACGAGGCAAGCGACGCCGTGCGCCGCGCGCGCGACGAGCTCGAGCTGCGCGTGGACGCGCGCACCGCCGAACTGGCCGGCGCCAACGCGCTGCTGCAGGACGAGATCGTCGAGCGGCGCCAGGCCGAGGCGCGCGTGCACCACATGGCCTACCACGACAGCCTGACCGGCTTGCCGAACCGCGCGCTGCTGGCCGACCGCCTCGAGCACGCCATCCTGGTGGCCAGGCGCGCCAATACCGGCCTGGCCGTGATGTTCCTCGACCTCGACCGCTTCAAGACGATCAACGATTCGCTCGGCCACGCGACCGGCGACTTCCTGTTGAAGGAAGTGGCGAGCCGCCTGTGCCGCGCGGTGCGCGCCAGCGACACGGTGGCGCGCCTGGGCGGCGACGAGTTCGTGGTGCTGGTGCCGGGCATGGGTTCGCAGGCCGAATGCAGCCAGGTCGGCGACAAGATCATCGAGGCGCTGGCGGCGCCGGTGCGCTTCGAGGGCCACAGCCTGCATATCTCGCCCTCGATCGGCATTTGCGTGTATCCGATGGATGGCGCCGACGTCGACATCCTGATGCGCCATGCCGACGCCGCGATGTACCAGGCCAAGGCGGCAGGGCGCAACAATTACCAGTTCTTCACCGAGCGCATGGAGGGCGCCGCGGCGCGCCATTTGGCGCTGGAGTCGAACCTGCGCCAGGCGCTGGCCAATGGCGAGTTCGAACCCTTCTACCAGCCCATCATCGACATGGGGACGCGCCGCGTGCACACACTGGAAGTGCTGCTGCGCTGGCGCCGGCCAGGTCATGAGCACAACGATGGCCTGGTACTGCCAGACGATTTCATCCCGACCCTGGAAGAGAACGGGATGATCGTGCCGGTCGGCGAATGGGTGATCCGGCGCGCCTGCGAGCAGAGCATGGCCTGGCAGCGCGCGGGCCTGGCGCCGGTGCCCCTCGCCATCAACCTGTCGGCGCGCCAGTTCATGCACCGCGCGCTGGTGGCCTCGATCCGGCGCATCGTCGACGAGACGGGCATCGATCCGGCGCTGGTGGAATTCGAAATTACCGAGACCGCGCTGATGCAGCACGGCGAGCAGACGCTCGAGATCCTCGACCAGATCAACCGTATGGGCATGCGCCTGTCGATCGACGACTTCGGCACCGGTTACTCGAGCCTGGCCTACCTGAAGCGCTTCCCGGTCAGGAAGATCAAGATCGACCGCGCCTTCATCCGCGAGCTGGAGGCAAGCAGCGAAGACCGCGCGATCGTCGCCGCCGTGATGGCGCTGGCGAACAGCCTGCAGCTGCAGGTGGTGGCCGAGGGCGTCGAGACCGAGGCGCAGCTGGCGCTGCTGCGCGATTTCGGCTGCCAGTACGTGCAAGGCTGGCTGTTCGCGCGCGCGCTCGATGCACAAGCGGCGCAGACGCTGCTCGAAGCGCACCAGGACGGCGCGGCGGGCTATTCGATGGTGGCGATCACGGGCGTGTGATCCGACGGCTGCTCCCACTTGCGCGGATCGCGGTCGATGACGCAGGCTGTGCAGCGTGTTGCCAGTGCCGGCGAGAGCAGGATGTGGTCGATGCGCAGGCCGCGGTTGCGGCGGAAACCGAGCATGCGGTAATCCCACCAGCTGTACTGCTTCTCGGGCTGCTCGAACAGCCGGAACGCGTCGGCCAGGCCGAGGCCGACCAGCGCCGTCATCGCCGCGCGCTCGCGCTCGGAGCAGTGGATCTGGCCTGCCCATTCGGCCGGGTCGTGCACGTCGCGGTCTTCCGGCGCGATGTTGTAGTCGCCCAGCAGCGCCAGCTGCGGATGCGCGGCCACTTCCTCGCCCAGCCATTCGTGCAAGGCCTTCAGCCAGGCCATTTTGTAGACGTATTTGTCGGAGTCGACCGTCTGGCCGTTCGGCACATAGGCGCACACGACACGCACGCCCTCGATGGTGGCGGCGATGATGCGCTGCTGCGGATCCTCGAAACGCGGATTGTTCCTGACCACGTCCCCGATCGGGAAGCGCGACAGGATGGCGACGCCGTTATACGTCTTCTGGCCGGTGTAGACGACTTGATAACCGGCTGCATTAATTTCGGAAACCGGGAACTTATCGTCGGTTAGCTTGGTCTCTTGAATGCAGAGCACGTCAATCGGGTTCGTTTCCAGCCAGCGCAGCAGGTGGGGCAGGCGTACTTTTAACGAATTGACGTTCCAGGTTGCTATTTTCATGTCGGCGCGCAGTTAAAAATGAAACGCGGCGGAACGCCCGCCGCGGCTGCGCGCAGTATCGACGCTGACAGCAATTCCTGCAACTTTCCCATTTCGAGCGTAAATACGACAGCGTTGAATGTCGTTTGCTTAAATTACATGCGCAGTGCTCGGGCGACAAGATTGTGGTTTAAAATATATTGTCGTTACGCACGGTGTTATTGTGGCTGGAACAAGTGATTTTCCATAAATCACCAACCCTGTTGTTACTTTCGGGGAATATCCAGTTGTTTTTGCATAACTCGCGCTGTAGTATCACGACTGGACGGCATTTGCCGGACCCGGCCACACGCGCGCACGATTGAGATTCGCTCGTGCAAGGCTTTTAGTGGTGAAATGGTACTATGGTGAAATATTGCTGTTTCGATAGCGAGTATTTGTACCCATATGAAAAGGACAGAGATGCGCAGTGCATTTGAAGCATGGGCCCAGCGCGATGGCCACATCGTTCGCCGCCGCGAAGACAAGCCCGAGGAATACCTCGTTTACGAAACCCAGCGCCGTTGGGTCATCTGGCAGGCAGCATTGGCGCATGGCGCCAAGACCGCCGCCGACACGCCGTCGAAGTTCGCCGGTGCGGAAGCAGCCGCCAAGGCCATCCAGCCTGACGAGGCCGCCGTACGCAACCGCGTGCTTAATGAAGTGCTCGACGCCTTCAGCGACCTGGACGAAGGCGCCGGCATCGAAGGCCTGGTGAAGGTGATCCAGGGCCTGAAGAAGAAGCAGAAGGCCACGGCCGAGCAGGCCTGAGGAATCGGTCTTGATACAGTACCGGCATTACAAGGGCGGTCTGTACGAGCTGGTCTGCGAGGCCACGCTCGAGGCTGACCTGACGCCCATGATCATCTACCGGGCGCACGACGGCTCGATCTGGGTGCGTCCGAAAGCGGTGTTCTTCGAACTCATCGAGGTGGAGGGACTGCTGGTGCCGCGCTTTGCACCGGTCTCCTGAGCAGGCGTGAAATAATATTTCATTGAAGAGCAGCGGCTGAAATAATATTTCAGACGCTGTTTGTCGTTGTAGGGTGGGCACTTTGTGAACTGACCCCCAAAAGTTGGACACAACTTTTGGGAGAAGTATGTCGAAGTACTCAGAGCAGTTCAAACACACGGTGGTTCAGCAATACTTGTCTGGTGGCGGTGGCTATCGGGCCCTGTCTCAGCGCCATGGCATGGC
>JANNNC010000028.1:0-62464 GCA_031398335.1 Massilia sp. | reverse complement strand
GAAGGCAGCCGCCGCGCTGCGTCCAGCGTAAGCTCGTATGAAACGACCCCGGTCCCGTCCTTTGACCGAGGCCGAGATCGCGATGGCGTCGCTGCTGTTCCGCGACGCCATCGACTATGGCCGCGTCCGTATCCACGGCCGCCGCTACATGCCCCTGCAGCCGAAGAACTGCTGCATGACGCCCAACGGCAGCATGTACTTCCACCAATCCTGTTTCCTCGACGACTACGCAGTGGCCAGTCCCTCGGGCCAGCACTGGTTCATGCACGAGATGGTCAACTTGTGGCAGTCTGCACACCAGTTATCTTATTGCTCATGATCGATACGAACAGCGCTGCTTCAAGCAGCATTTTTTTCTTGTTCGGTGAGTAACATCGCAATACACCAACGCCGTAGCTTGATAAGGCCCACTCTTCACCGCTGGAAATTCTGCTGTGTGTTGGTGGCAATAGCTTTATAATATCGGCACATTAAAATCAATCAACATTGGAGAGTTTCGATGGAAAAGAATAAGCCTGAGAACCCAGCCAGCCCGAAGTTCAGAGCAGAGATAATTACAAAGCCATTTCAGTTAGCTGCTGCAGTGCTTTTGGTGATTGCAAGCGTGAATGCATCGTTCTTTTTCGCAGCGAGTCAGTTGACTACTCCGCCTTGGTTGCCTGCATTTCTAGTTGTCTCCGCTGTACTGCTGACGGGAGCCGCCTTATTTGGAGTCTATCGCGTTGCGACGAAGCATCGTGAAGCGATGCAAGACGATACACATTATTCTAAAGGCCTAGGCTCAAAGAATAGAGAAATGCAGAAGCAGATCGCTGAGCTATCAGAGGAGATGGAAAAAGAACGTCTCCTTACGGTTCAACGACAGTCCTTGATGACTAACTACCTTGATCAAGTAACCCAACAACTGTCAATCGGACCTGCGGAGCGAACTCGGTTAGGAAGAGCAGTGCGCGACTCGATTCAAGCTGGCGAGGATCGCGCCTCTCAGGAATTATCTAAGATCCTCATTCAACGTGTTGCGGAGGAGTTGCCGCCGGACGACCCGAACTTAGGCAAGCTTATTAGCACTTTGATGCATGCGCGATATGAAAGTATAGCTTCAGCCTATGACGATTTAGTTCGGAAGGACGTACGTTCGATCGATCTCGTTGTGAACCTCCAGCGCGTAGCACAAGTGATTGTTGCGCATCGAGCGGTAGTACGTAGCCCACCGGCTCCTGTGCACATACTCGCAACGCCTGGGATTGTTGAGGTCGTGCTAAGGGAATTGCTTCTAAATGCGACAGTTTATTCTCCGCCGAATAGCCAGATCGAGGTAGATGTGGTTGCCAATTTAGACAGTGCCCAGATCAGAATTGCTAATATGCTAATGCCGAGCACAAGTGTTTCTCAAGACTGGATGCTTCCCGCAGTTCGTGGCGAAGGTAGCAACGCCCAGTACGCCAATGGTGCTGGTATGGGTTTGCCGCTTGTTAAGAAACTAATGGAGCTCGTCGGTGGTGAGGTGTCGCTTCAACAGGCTGGGGAGCGTTTATATTTGACTTTGACTTTCAAACGGGGGTAGCTGGCGTTCCTCCACCCATCCGGATACTTGCACTTGAATTAAAAGTTGGCCCAAGGCCGTCTGCTGACGTTACGTACAGTCCGCAATAGTTCGGCAGCCGTCGGCCGCAACGCTCTTCATGTAGGGCGTCTGCGACACAGTGGTGTTATCGAAGAAGCTGTTAAAAACGGTATCCGCGCAACCTAAGTTAAGCTTGCCAAGTCTTTCGACTGTGCAAACGGAAGCGATGGATGCCCACCTTTTAGTCGCCCGTATCCCCAACGGCGGCGCCCGCTCACTACAGGCGAAATCGCCATGGCATCGCTGCTCTTCCGCGACGCCATCGACTACCGGCGCGTGCGCATCCATGCCCGCCGGTACATGCCTTTTCCAGCCTAAAACCTGCGCGATGACGCCGAACGGCCACCTGTACTTTCACACATCCTGCTTTCTCGACCACTATGCCCAGGCATCCGTCACTACCCTACACTGGTTCACTCATGAAATGGTGAACTTATGTCAGTTTGCACACCGAGCGGTGTAACTAGGTCGGTACGTATCGGGCTTTATACGCCTACGTTCTAGCACGGGGTAAGATATTGTTCGACTTCAAAAGTACGAGGAATGCAGAATGAACAGGGACAGCAGGATGAACGAGGTGTTTAGCCGTAGGTTCGTGGAGTTGCAAGAGCGATTTCTGGACCTAACAATCACTGTCGATTCGGATGACGGTAGCGATTACTATGAATACGGCCAATGGCAAGGCTGGGCAACGAGCGTGGAGAGCTTAATTGGTGCGGTTTTCGGTGAGTCCGGGCCGCACTATACCCACTTCACCTCTGGCTATTACGACTGTAAAGGACGGGGCTACGAAGTTCGGGGCTTGAATCATCTATTCGAGAGTGCTAAATCGGATTTCGACGGTGGGTATGTATTCAACGTTGAGCTCCAGGTATCTGGTGAAGTATTCGGTGACTTCGTGGCATTGTCGCGTCAGAGTTTAAGTGAAGGCCACAAAGACGTTGCTGCTGTCTTGGCCTGTGCGGCGCTCGAAGATGCGCTTAAACGGTACGCTGCGCTAAACAAGGTCGACGTAAGCCAGAAAACGATGGCTGACATCGTTAACGCCCTGAAGTCGGCACGATTGGTTTCCGGCGCCCAGAAGTCACTGTTGGATGCGATGCCGAGGATTCGCAACATGGCAATGCATGGTGAATGGGCGAAGATCAGTGAGCCGGATGTTGCGAGTGTGCTCGGGTTTGTCGAACAGTTCCTGCTAACGAAGTTCAGTTAGTAAATCATCTCGTGACGTAGTGAACAACCGTACCCTATAGGATCAACGTGGAACCAAAGTACCTAACGCAGAGCTTCGTAGCAGACAACGTACCACCTTGGCAGTGCCCTACTTGCACCGACGGGCGGCTGAAGCTTGTCGGGAATTTCGTGGTGAAGGACGACGCTGCGACGGCGCGCAGTTGGGGCGAAGAATGGTTTGAGCCAGAGCATGCACACTATGTCTTCACTGGGCTGCTCCAATGTGCAAACTGTAGTGAACATGTCGTAGTCTGCGGGGATGGCTTCGTCGAAGAGGACTACGACGAGGGAGGAAGAAAATACTATACGGTACTAACGCCGAAGTTCTTCTATCCACCCCTGAAGATCATCACGCCGAACACTAACGAGAAAGTCCCTGACGAAGTAACGGCTTTCTTGGAAAAAGCGTTTCAGGTCTTCTGGTGCGACGCTGATGCGAGCGTAAATCGACTGCGTACCGTACTAGAGTACATCTTGGACGACTTGGGAGTCGTGCGGGAGAACGGCAAAGGGGATCGGTTAGACCTTAGTAGCCGCATCAGTAAATTAACCGATCCAAAATTTGACCAAGTGAAGGCTGCAATGACCAGTATCCGGCACATGGGAAATGATGGCAGTCACGGGTCAATAGGCATCGAACGGCGGGAACTTCTAGCCGCGTTCGCGGTAGTCAACTACTGCCTTGAACAGCTTTATCCTATGATTCCAGACCACACTGCGGTTTTGGAATTCGTCGAGAAGGTGAACAACCAGAGGGGTTTCCGGCCGAAATAGCTTGGCCTAAATAAGTATTTTTGATGAGTTCGTAGGCCATAGGAGACGCTCGCAACGTTCTTTATCAGGGGGCGGAGGTGAGAGGTGGTGCTTCTCAGAGCTGTTCAAAACGGTGTTTAAGTAATCTACAGCACGATTGCTACGCCTCTCACCCTCGCAAAAATCATCGATGGATGCTCTACCTTTTCGCAGCTTGCATGCACATCGCTCGCGTCTTCTCACCGCAGGGGAAATCGCCATAGTGTCCCTGTTGTTCCGCGATGCTACCGACTATCGACGGGTACGCATCGATGCTCGCCGCCACCATGCCATTCCAGCCGGAGAGCTGTACGATAACGCCGAACTGCAGTCTCTACTTCCATCATTCCTGCTTCCTTGAGGAATATCCCCAGGCATCTTTCAGCAACAGGCACTGTTCATGCGCGAGATGGTGCACGTCTGGCGCTCCGCACACCACTCAGTGTAACCGGGCCGGATCGTTCGCTAGCACTGTTGTACGATGCAAGAATGAACGAGGAAATCAAAGTGCGCAGGCCGGGAGCCAGTGACAGCTTGCCTAGTGCGTCACGTCGCTCTCTGACACCCGGCGAGACAGCTATGGCGAGGTTGCTGTTCGGTGAATCAATCGACTATGGGCGAGTGCGCATCCATGCCCGCCGCTACATGCCGTTCCAGCCGCAGAGCTGCTGTATGACGCCGAACGGCAGCATGTACTTCCATCGTTCCTGCTTTCTTCAAGATTACTCTTGTGGCAATCCGTCAGCGGTGCATTGGTTCCAGCATGAAATGGCTCATGTGTGGCAGCATCAGATGGGATATGCGGTGCGGCTTCGGGGTGCCGTGCGCGTGGGTCTATCCTATGACTACCACCTAGTGGCGGGTAAGACGCTGGCGGATTTCAACATGGAGGCGCAAGGCGATTTGCTGGCTGATTACTTCGTTCTTAGGCATCTGGGCTCGTCGGTAGCAATGCGCCAGCAACGCTACGCGGGCAGGTTAGCTCTGTATGAAGAGGTACTAGCCAGCTTCCTTGCGAATCCATCCAGCGTGGCGAATCTACCGCTTGACTGGGGCCGCTGCTTGCTGTTTTTTGCTTAACTGCTTCGCATCGTGTGTAATCGGTCGATTCCCTGCTGAACCATCGCGACGTACTCGGAGGGGACGAAAAGCGTGCGGCCGAAAAAACCTACAAATAAATCCGGGAACAGGGTCTACGCTGGGAGCGCCTGTGGCGGATTGAAAGCATATCCATAGGCCGTAATCGAAAAGGCCCGTGTTTCGGCAGCGGTTGTTAATGCAAAAGACGGCGTAGCGAAATGGCGCAGCACTGCTGGGCAAGATACCGGCCAAACGAAAAAGTTCAGGTTTCGGCTGCGGTGGTTAATACGGAAAACGGACCACATTAAAAAGGCCGTAGAGCGCGTCAAAATATGAACGGCACTTTCCCGCGCAAGTCAGCCGTTCGGCCGTGGCGGGGCTGCAAATGCGTTACAAGGCCCATTAGAAACGGATGTGGTAGCGTTGGGAGTTCCGGTACGGTACGATGCCTTCTGTACCCGACTCAGGTGAGCCGACTGACTTCTACCATCGCAGACATAGACATGGGCAATCACTACATTCCACGGGCATACCTCCGCATGTTTGCCAACGACAGCGGTGGGGTCTGGTTCCATGATCGGAAGGCGCTAAAGAGCCACGCGACCAAGGTTGAAAACATCGGAAGCGAAGTTGGTATGTATTCGGAAGCCGTGGAAGAAAACTTGAACTTGCACGTTGAACAGCCAACGCTCCCTGTTTTTCAAAGGGTGCTGTCAAAACAGATACTCTCTGATGCCGAACGGAGCGTCTTGGCGAAGTACATCACTGTCATGTGGAAACGCGTGCCTACTGGACGGGAGCGAGCATTAACGCGGATGCCTTCGGTAGCAGACGACGTACATGACAACTTGATGTCTGAAATTGACGCGCTTATCGAAGCCGAACCAGCGTTCCGGTTGCGGGGGGAGGAGGTGCGAAGCAAGGCCAAGGCATACATCGAAAAAGTGAAGGAAGCCCCACCAGCGCACTTGTGGTACGACAGTTTCAACCTCACTGACGAAGGTAGGGTTGAAGACGCTTTGCTTTCGATGAACTGGGTCTTCCTTCACAGCGGGAAGCAGCAATACCTCACCTCGGACAACCCTGTCTTCTTCTTCGAACATGAAGGGATCGGGAGTCCGCTGTCCGAACTCACATTCCCTATCTCTAGTTCGATTGCACTTTGGGCTACACGGCGTCCGGTTCAAAATGGCTTACATGCTGACGCCGTGGGTGCTGCGGTGAAGCAGATCAATCGACGGACTGCCTACAACAGCAAACGGTTTGTCTTCTCAAAGGAGAACGAACCGTGGATCATGCCGTTCGTATCGAAAGGCGAATGGGTGCTTGAGCGTTTGTTGTGGCAGCGGCCAGGAGCGCAACGCTAGGCTAACAGCCAGGCGGCGGATTTGAGCAGACGGCCGATAGTGGACTTATGCCACGTCGCACCGTTCAGGGTGGCGATGTTCCGGGCGGTGAGTTCTTCGGCTACTTGGTCGTAGGTCATGCCTTGCGAGCGCAAATGCAGGATGGTGGGAACCACTTTAGCGGCGAACTCGGCAGCACGTGCGGCGTTAGCGGCCTGCCCTTTCGCTTGCGCTTCTGAGAGGTTGGTACGGTTGCCCAGTACAACGCCTTGGGCCTTCTTTGCAGCCAATGCGGCCTTGGTACGGGAGCCGATCATCTTGCGTTCTTTCTCTCCGAGGGCGGCGTACAGGTGCAATACGAACAGGTCAACGTCTGCGCCCAGTTCCGACACAATGAACGGTACGCCCTTTGCCATTAGGCCGGAAATGAAAGCTACGTCACGGCTTAGGCGGTCGAGTTTGGCGACGATAACCGGGCAGCGGAGTTTCTTAGCCTTGGCAAGAGCGGAGCGGAGGCCAGTACGTTCTTCGATGCCAAGCTTGCCGCTTGCGACTTCCGAAACCACTTCTACCAGTTCGAACCCTTCGGCAGCGGAAAAGGCCCGGATAGCGGCTTCCTGCGCAGCCAAGCCCAAACCCGATTTACCCTGTTCCGAGGTCGAGACACGGAGAAGACCAATTGCTGGCTTGGTGGTCATGGCGTTTTTCTTTCGTATCGGGTTGCGTTGCGACCATTATACGAGCGTTTAGTGGTAGCAACAACCGTTAATATGCTCCGCGGACGTCTTCGTTGAACATTTCGACTTCTTCCGATATTGAACCTTCAGCGTGCAGCCGGGATAACCGCTCCGGACGCACGCGATGTACCTTCCCGTTGCTAAGCTCTCGATCTAGCAATTCTCACGGATAGAGGCCAGGATGTGCGGCCTTGAACTCAGCGACGTATTGTTTCGTCGTTTTACTTTGCAAGTCCTCATTTTTGGGTTTTAACCTATTGGCAAGCCAGTCGAATATTAGCGGGTTCTGACTACGATTGTTGTAAATTCCCTCTTGGATAGCTTGCGAGCGCGATTTCAATGCATCGACATCATAAGTCGGTTGGAGAGCTTTATTCCAAGTTTCCTCAACCATATCCTTCATGAACTGCAACCGGGAAATTGCGTCGCGGTTATCTAGGATCAACTTTGGCGCAATAGCCACAAACGGTAAGAACGGAGCCGCGACCAAGCTAAAGAAATTCGACATCGTGAGGTCTAAACCGAAAGAAATCCCCACAAGCGTGGCAAACAGGACGACCCCGACAACACCGACAGTAACGTTATAACGACTGCGCAACTGCATATCCCACCAGCAGTTCGCACGTTGGCAAACAAGTCTGCCTGCCTCATGCGGCAAGTCTCGTACTTCCACTCGATACCAATTGTCGAATTTTCCCGACGTCACGAGACGGGTGTTCTTCTTTGCCCACTCCTCGACTATTTCTTGGTCGGGCCGCGCACCGTACACGATTTCATTCCATGGCAGATTGAGCACTGTAGAATCGAAGCACTGTTGAATCTTTGCAGCAGTGCTTCGCCTGTTACTGATCAGCGGGTTAAACACCATCGTATCTAGCAGAGTTAAAACAATACCTAATACGCCTACATACGGCGATATGTCCACCTTCGTGACGGCGAACCATTCTTTGTCCAACGCAAGCGCAGCAAACGCGACAATGATAATGAAAGGAACACTGAGAAATAGCTGGATACTAAAGAGAGACTTAGCCCCGGAATACAATGCAGCTTGGGCTGCAAGCTGTTTAATTGCTTCGGGGCGGTTCTCAAGTTCAACGATGTTATTCATGTATCGCACGTTAGCTGTAGGTTGGGAAAGTGTCACCGAAGATTTCGCCCCATTTTGCAATGGCACGTCGATCTTCGCTCGCTACCTCCAAGTTGCGGGCGTCGACAGACTTAGTGTGGTCTGACCCACAGCGAACCGAAATCCTCAGTCGATCGGCCCAGTTAACCGTGTTCAGGTCGCCTTGGATTCCTTTTGGATCATAGACCGGCCTGAGTATGGCGTACTCCACATGCTTGACAACTTTAATAAACTCAAGATCGATAAACGCACCACATGCATTATGTTCGTAATAATCGAGAATCATGTTTTCAAGCAGATATGAACCCATAGTCGGCATTGTCGGCCGACAGTTCCAGAATTTGACGAGCCGGATCACGCCCAGTATTCCCACTCCCCGCTCAGCGGTCAATCGCCGCACTCGCGCCCGATCAATAGTCGGATCGGTTTTCTTCCAGTTCCCCTCACCATCTGGGATAAGATAATAAGCCTTCCCAGCAGAGTCCGTTTGCGTACGAACGCAGGGCACGATATCAAAGACCCAATCGTAAGATTTTAAGCTCAGAGTTGCAGCCTCACCTTTACGCTTGATATCTGCACGGTCGTATTGTGGTACGCTAGATAACGCGTCCTTGAACTTATTAACGACACGCCGAGAATTTACTGTCACGCCGTCCTCGAACAGAAGATTTCGCAAGGGCGAACCGACGTTTGGATTGCGCAGATAAATCGTCTCGTATAAACCATGATAATACGACGTTCCGTCAGCGTTAAGGCATACCATGATATCAATGTCGTCAAGTGGTCGCCTTTTCGTCTTGCGCTCGAACGAACCGAAGAACACATCCATTTCTTCATACAGCGTCGGAAACGTTGCATCATTAGCCGGGAAATCGTGTATCCGACCCATCAGCCAATCGCGGCTGCTTTTCGCCCTACGGGTAACTGCCGGATCGAGATTTATGCACGAGGACATAAATTCCATAAACGCTTCGTTGACGTTGCTTGCCATGCTCGGTTGCCTTCTGAATGTGCGTCGGGGTGCTGACATTGGATAACAATCGTTGCAAAAAGTCAACATTTAATGAGCACGTTTAGTTGGGCTTTCAGGACTAGAGGAAGTCTCAGTTTTGTTCGTGCCCGGTGTCCGCACGGCGGGTAACGGTAAAAGCGTGGTACTTCGCACGGCTGGCGCTGGCGACTTGAACGGATGGCAACGGAAGTGCTGCATGAGCGACTGTTGCCCCTGCATTGCTTGGCTGCACCCTATGTAAGGCACGCGGCTCAGGAGGCTTGAATACCGCCTATTCTGTTTCGTGCACGCCAGATTAGTGCACTCAGCGTCACAACATCGCTGCGCGATAACTGTGCACCGAGCAAGGATACCCGTAGGTGTTGTACAACATGGCTGCGCCATGCTTCGTGCACTGGGTAAGGGATACCCGTAGGGGTGTTAGGGAAGATTGTGGAGTAGGGAAGTGGAATGCAGTGAAGTAGCACTGAGAGCACCTGCTAATGGCCTGCCGGCTCGTGCTTCCAGCACTCCTCAATACAATACCCTGGCAAACGATCACAGCGAATTACTGCCTCGCTTTCGCACGGCTCTTATATAGGTGAGGTTAGGAGCTACGGCCTACCGGCGTTTAGCTCGGCAGACCTTGCGTATGACAGCCTCGCTTTCGCACGGCTCTTATATAGGTGAGGCTAGGAACTCAGCACTCTCTACGCTGCCTAAGATTGCGCATGAATCCGGTTACGATCACTCGCAAGACCATGGCTACCTTTTCAGAGTGTGGTTTGCTATACCCCATGAGCTCCCGCACACGCATTGGCGAAATGACCGCAAGCGACTGTAGCATCATGAAGATTACGTTCCTCCTTAGCGGTCGGGTATTGCCTCCCATATCAAGTGCGAGTGCTCCGATAAGGATATTGTCGAGACCAGGGTAGACTTCCAATGCGTCATCCAAACGTGGGTAGTTCTCGAAATGAACCTTCACCACGTTATCGAACTTTTTTCTGGACTCATCAACGGTCACACTCTCTTTTGGGATGTACTCCGGTGCCACGATCTCAGGCAGCGGCTGCGACCAGAACGGCTCTTGGTCGGGCGCGTCCGGGTTACGCCGGGCCTTGGGCCTCGGTGAGAGCTTCGTGTATTCATGTGGTGCCACCTCCCCGGTCTCAAGATCGATCTTCGCGTCTTGAAGCCTGCCACTTTCATCGAACATGTACGTTCGAAGAGTCCGTCGCTCTAGGTTGGTTTTTACTCTAGGTTCAGCGGTGCCTAGTTGTCGGAGAAGGATTGATGCGGAGGGAACGGCTGTCGGCCGAGGTACGGAGACTGGCCTGAACGAAGCGTACTGTGGTGCTTCGTAGAAGTTGTAGGGCAGGAACGGTGGGTACTTACTACGTTGGAGGGGGGATGCAATTTGGGTCATGTGTGTCCTTTCGAGTGATGCCGCGAGCGGCGGTTGTTGTCTTGTACATAGCAAGCTTTCAAGGCGTAAAAAAACCGAACCTTCCAGTTAAGGGGCTGGTTCGGGGCGGTGAGAGAAGGGTAGCGGTGTTGTGCTGCTGTGCTACATCTGCCACGAGAAATGAATTTTCGCACGTTCTGGTGGGCAAGCCAAAAATTTACTTGACGTGCCATGGGAACTGTGATCAAAGGGCTAGACCCCCGTTTAGGGTTTTGATAGAGAGACGTGGCGCAACGGTGCTATCACATATAAACGGCTACGTTCTTCATAGGTAGAACATTGGCAAAAGACGTGGTTTGCTAAGCAAACAGCGGTTTTTCTGTCAGTTCGATAGAGCTTCCAGTGAACTTGCAGCGCCATAAGTGACGAAACCCCCGGCGATAGCAGCAAACTCAACCTACCTGAGAAGACTGTTAGAGGCGCGCTGGAGGCGCTTTTGCGGCCAAGGCTACTTTGTCGCGTGCAACGCAGAAACGTCGCGTAGCGGTGCCTTAAAACGCGTCTGCGCTGCTTCTTTGAACGCGTTGGATGATCGCAATGTCATAGTTAGCTACTTCGAACGAGCACGGTAAAGCTTAGTAATCTCGGCTGTCGTGGCCCTCGCTCTCGTACTCGGGTTCCTCCCCGTCATCACCGTCATCGTGAGGAAGCATCGGTGTCCACGTACCATCCTGTCGCTGGATCACGCTGGATAGCTCGCTGTTGCCGGGATAAGCCAGGAATTTTTCGGCTTCCTTCTGCACGAGGTCGAACACTGGCACTCCAGCCTTGCGAACATGAAACCGCCGCTGTTCGCAGTCGATACCGACTTCCACCTGTAATCGTTTCAGAATGCTGTTAGCCCTCGATCTGCCGGGGAATGATTTCAAGTCCAGCCGTGCGAAGAAGTCGTGTTTATCAATGATCTGGTCTGCGGCGAGGTCGGCAAGGTGCTGCTGTTCCTGTTCCACCAGTGCGGCAATGAGATCTTCTGTCTCATACAGCAGATCGCGGATAGTGTCGGAACGTCGGGCGGCATAGTCGGCCTTGAAGTCTTCCAGCTTGGCGCGCTCAGCTACTAGCTGGCCAGTCACCACTTCCAGCTTTGCGTTGATTGCGCTGGCGCTGCTCTGCACCAGTGCAAGGATGTTCAGCTTGGCTAGTATTTCTTTGAACGCGGGTTCCATGCTGCGCACTGCAATGCTCCCGGCTTCGCACTGTCCCTTCTTCGCCTGATAGCAGCGCATCCAACGTGGCGCGGTTTCGCCTTCCTTGGGTTTCCTACCGTTGCCGTACGTGTGCATGGCGCTTCCGCATAGCTGGCACTTGGCGATACCCTGCCATAACTGGAACTCTGGCGTCTGCTTGCGGGCCTTGCCAGCGTTGCGGCCTGCTACTGCGGCCCGTGCGGCGTCAAACGTGTCTTGGTCGATGATCGGCGGGTAGAACATGAACGACTCCCCACGTGGCACTCGCTTTCCTTCTTCGTTCGTCGTGTGAGGCTGGTACAGGCCCAGTACGGCTTCGTTGTTCAAGATTTGGTGAATGGTCGAGGCTCCCCAGCCTCCTGTCGTGCGGAAAGCCGGGATGCCTTCTTCGTTCAGCATACGGGCCACCACGTTCCGTCCGTAACCGTCGCGAGTAAGCTGGAAAATCTTCTCTACGATAGCAACCTTGGCCTTGTTCTCCTTGAACCCTATGGGCTTAGCTTTCGGCGTGGGCGGCTCAGTGCTTCCGTTGGTGTCGTACACCAGATCAAGCCATGCAGGCTTACTCTTGCCTAGTGGGATACCTGCCTTGGCCTGCTCCTGCTTGTCATGCCAACGGGATGTAATGCGGCGTGACTTCGTTTCCGATTCCGAGTGAGCACGTGACATTTCCATAATGGATTGGAAAAGGTCGAACTGATCGTAGTTCTGGGCGTGGTAGGTCTTGTCACCGTGCAGGGTGTGAATCGTTATCCCAGCATTGAGCAAGTCCATGAACCGGGGTAGGGCTTGGCGTACGTGCTCCCGGCTCAAGCGGTCGAGGCTTTCAACAATCAGTGTCGAGCCGGGGCGAATCTCCCCAGCCTGCACCAGTGACAGGAACCGCGATAGCTCGGTGTTATCGTCGCGGAGCTTGCCGGAGTAGGCAGAGATGCCCTTATCAAAGAACATGTACTCGCTGTCGCTGACAAGCTGTAGATTGTTCTTATGGCAATAGGCCAGTGTGTCTGCAAGTTGCCGTCTATAGCTGTCACCCTCGGCCTGTCGCGGGTCGGAGAATCGAATGTAGGAATAAACTTTGTTCATGGTGTGCAGTCTATCAGAGGTTAGTCCACGTCTGGCAGCATCAGCTGGGCTACCCGGTCCGCCTGCGCGGCGCCGTGCGCCTGGGCCTGCCGTATCACTACGAGTTGCATGAAAAAGCGACACTTTCCGACTACAACATGGAAGCGCAAGGCGACCTGCTGGCCGATTATTTCGTGCTGAAGTTTTTGCAGCGGCCGGAAGCGATGCGCCAGCGGCGCTATCAGAACGATTTGGTCTTGTACGAACAGGTGCTGCGCGGTTTCCTGGCCAATCCGGCCGACCGCGACAACCTGCATCGCGGTCCCGCACGCCATCTTGCGCGCCTGCAGCTGCGCCGCACCTGACGACATTGCCACGATCTCGAAGCGAAGGGACGTAGGTTGGGCGGGTTCCCCGCCCACGCGTCCAACCCGTCTTCGCCTATCCACAAACCCCGGCGATCCCGCCACACCCCCTCCCGAGCTTGACATTCCTCAATGCTGCCAAGCGGCAACATAATAGGCTTATTCCCCAACCCCCTTCCTGTTTTCCGAGACTTCCATGAAGCTGCTTCTGACCCTGTGCCTTGCCTGCCTGTTCATGCTTCCTGCACAGGCAGCGCGGCGCCTCGGCGAAGCGCAGGTTCGCATGGGCAAGGACGACCTGCCGTGTTTTACCATCGCCGAACGCGAAGAAGGGCGCGGCGGCAATCCTGACTTCCAGGCGGTGACGGTCATGGCGGGCGCGCGCGTCCTGTGGCACATGGCAATGCCGCGCGAACGCACCTTTGCCCTCGCCTCCAGCATGTGCGTCCCGTATGGCGGCCGGGTGCCGGCGCTGCCGCAAACGGCGGCGGGGCCGCTCGAGAACGGCGCCGTCTATACGGTGCAGCTCGACACCCGCCCCGGCAAAAATGGAGCCGCGCCGCTGCGCTATCAGGCTCATTTCTGCCTCGCGCGCCGCGCGGGCGGGCGCACGGCGTTGCACCATATTGGTGCAGATGCAGGCGCGCCATGTAAGGCCCCCTGAATCGGTTTGGAAGCGCCACCAGACACGAAACGGTTGTCATCGTGTGACAGATGTCGTACGCTCGCGTCATTAGTCACACGACGCGAGCCGACCATGTCCATTCCATCCGTTACCGAACTGACACTGCTGAAGTGCTTATGGCGCCAGCACCCCTTGTCGGCCCGCGAACTGCACGCGCAGGCAGCGCAGGAATTGCACTGGTCCTGTTCGTCCACCCGCAAGACACTCGAACGGATGGTGGAGAAAAACATGGTCACCCTGCAGGCCGTACATGGCATCAATGTCTACACGGCGGCGCTCGACAAGATCGAAACCCTGGCCGTCTTCGCCCGCGATTTCGGCCGCCGCGTGATGGAGATGGACGAGCCGCTGCCGGTGACTATGTTCACCGGCTCGAAGCTCGTCAACGACACCGAACTGGCCGAACTCGAGCAAATGCTGCACGACTGGCCCGACGCCAGGGAGCGAACACCAGGCGGCTGATAGCCTCGGTGCCCGCGCACGCCATGCGCCGGCATCCCCGACCAATCACTGTTTAACCATCACACCATGCGAACCATCCGAAACGGCAGCGCCGGCGCGCTGCTGCTTGCGGCGCACCTCTGTGCTTCCGCCCAATCCAGCGAGCCGCCGATCCAGCAAGTCGTGGTCAAGACCGGTACCAACGACCAGCGCGCGCAATCGACGACGACGTCCATCGTCATCAAGCGCGACGAGCTCCTGCGCCAGGGCGACGCCAGCCTGGCCGAGGTGCTGAAACGCCAGCCCGGCATCACGCTCGAATCCAGTCCGGGCAAGCCGCCCGCGATCCGCATGCGCGGCATGGGTGGCGGCTATGTGGCGATCCTGCTCGACGGCTTGCCGGCGCCAGGCGGCTTTTCGCTCGAATCGATCAGTCCCGACCTGATCGAACGCGTCGAGGTCAGCCGCGCCGCCACTGCCGAAACCAGCAGCCAGGCCGTGGCCGGCACCATCAACGTGATCCTGCGCCGCGCCGGGACAGGGAAGGGCGCAGCCGCGAACGAGTTCAAGGCGGGTAGTGCGCTGGTGCATGGCCGCGCCGCGCCGCAGCTGCTGGCCCAGCACAGCGGCCGGGCAGCAAGGCTCGCATATACGGTCGTTGCCACGCTGAAGCGCCACGAGGGTCCGATCACCGCCGTTACCCTGGAAGAGGGCGCCAATCCAGCCCTGTTGCGCCGTACGGCGTGGCTTGACGAACAGGTCGAGGACTTGCTGGAACTGGCGCCGCGCCTGTCATGGCAGCCGAATGCGGACGACAGTTTTACCTCGCAAAGCTACGTGCGCCGCCGCCACATCGACAATGCCAAGCGCGAGCGCGAGACCACCCAGATCGGCAGCCCGACCGCTTTCCCCCACGCCGACCAGCGCTTCGAGACGCGCCCGCTGAACGCCTACGCCGACCTGGCCTGGACGCGCAAGTTCGACAGCGGCGCGCGCCTGGCCGCCAAGCTGGCCGGCTTTCATATGCAACGCGAAGCCGCCTTCGACTACCGCGGCATGGACCTGCAAGACCGGCTGCACGAGCTGCGCACGGTCGCTTCCGGCCCGGTGGAGCGCGAATGGACCTTCAACGGCAGCTGGCGCCGCCCGCTATGGGGCAAGCACGCGCTTGCCGCCGGCTGGGAATTCGGACGCAAGGCGCGCAGCGAATACCGGCGCGAGCGCCAGTTCGATGCCGGCGGCGCGCTGCGGCTGGCAAGCGACGAGCACTACCGCGCCAGCGTCGCCCGCAGCGCCTTCTTCATCCAGGACGAGTGGGACATCGACGCGGCCTGGTCCGCGTATGTCGGCCTGCGCCGCGAAGCCCTGCACACGACCGGCGAAGGGAACGCCGATGCGGCGGTCGATGTCGATGCCGGCGCCTGGAGCCCGATCTTCCAGGCGCTGTTCAAGCCGCAGCGCCCTGAGGGCGACAGCGGGCCGCGCGACCAGTTCCGCCTGGCCGTGGGCCGCACCTACAAGGCGCCGAACATCGTCCAGCTGATGCCGCGCCGCTACACGGTCGACAACAACAACAGCGCCGTCAACCCCGACCTGCAAGGCAACCCGCTGCTGCGCCCCGAACTGGCGCTGGGCTTCGACCTGGCCTGGGAACGGTATATCGGCAAAGGCGACATGGTCAGCCTCAGCGCCTTCCACAAGCGCATCCGCGACATCACGCTCTCGCGCATCAGCGAAAACGGCGGCGTGTGGACCGCCATGCCTGTCAACCAGGGCGATGCGACCGTGCAAGGCATCGAGTTCGAGGGCCGCACAACGCGCGGGCCGCTGGCGGCGCGCATCAACCTGGCGCGCAACTGGTCGCGCGTCGACAGCGTGCCGGGGCCCGACAACCGCATCGAAGGCCAGGCCGCCTACAGCGGCAACCTCGGGCTCGATGTCACGCCGCCGGGCAGCCGTCTCGACGTCGGCGGCACCTTCAGCTTGCGCGGGCCGCTGGCGAGCCGCTCGAACGGGCTGTTATTGAGCGAAGCCGGCATCAAGCGCCAGCTGGACTTGTATGCGCTATGGAAGCGCGACGCCAACGCGCGGCTGCGGCTGTCGGTGTCCGACCTGCTGCACCGCGACTACCGCGAACGCCTCGTCTTCGACGGCGCCGGCGCGCTGGCGCGCACGACCGTCTACCGGATGCATCCGGTGTGGCGCTTGATGTGGGAACAGTCGCTGTGACGGCGCCGCACATCTCGCTCGACTTCATTTGAACCTGCACCCTTACCTTTTCATTTGGCAGAAAGAAAAGCCGCGGCCTCGGCCTGGAACCGCTGCGGCTGGTCCCACATGATGAAGTGCGCGCTGTCCGGAATGCGCTTGAGGGTCAGCTGCTTGACCGGGGCATACCCGGTTTTATAGACGCCGTCGAACTGCGCCGCCGGCAGCGGTACGCTTTTCGGCTGAACGTACAGCACCGTAACGGGAACGCTGATCTTCGGCAGTTCCGGCATCAGGTTCGTGACAAGCAGTTCCCGGTAAGCGCGGATGCCCACGTCGGCGTCGCTGGCCATCGAATCCTTGACCGCAACGGGGCGCATCGCTTCGGTGTTCACCATGCCGGCGATGGTGTCGTTGGCGCGCCGGGAGCGCTGCTCGGGTGGCGTGGCGCGCATGCCCGCGGCGATCTGGTCGGCGACCGCGTCGACCCGTGCCGGGGCGGCGCCGGGACCGGCGAAGAACATGCCCATGAACGGGAACATGTCGACCACCATCAGGCGCGACAGCGCATCCGGATGGCGGCTCGCCAGCATCATGCCGATGGTGCCGCCCAGCGAGTGGCCGATGACGGCCGGCTGCTTCAGGTTGGCCTCCCTGATGTAGCGTGCGATTTCCTCGGCGACGGGCGCCGCTACCGTCCCGTCCTTGTTGGCGCCGGCCGGCTGCCCGCCGAATCCCGCCACCTGCACCAGGTGGTAACGGTAGCCCGGCAGCGCATCGACGGTCGAGGCCCAGGCGCGCGGCGAGGAGTTCAGGCCCGGAATCAGGATCACGTCCGGCCCCGTTCCTTCGGTGCGCACCGTGATGCGCTCCGACGCGAAGGGCGCGGCCTGTGCGCCGGCCAGGGGAAGGGCTGCGAACAGGGCGACTGCGCCGGCCGTGAACGCACGGCGCGACAAGGTGGTCAGACTCATTCTGGCTCCTGGAGAAAAAGTGAACAAACAGTTATTCGGTCCGCGTGACGGGAATATCGAAGTGCAGCACGTCCTCGCGCACGCCGAGCTTACTATAGAGCGCGATGGCCGGCTCGTCTTCCGGCTGGGTATCGGCCTGCAAGAAGAGGACCCAGGCGCCGCGGGCGGCGGCGATCTCCTGCAGCGACCGGATCAGCGCGGTCGCGATGCCGCGCCGGCGGTGCGCTGCCGCCACCGCCAGGTCGTAGATGTAGATCTCGCTGCGTTCCTGCTCGAACTTGTGCAGTTCGTAGGCGCACAGGGCGCCGGTTACCTCGCCGTCCTCGAACGCCGCCAGCGCGATGAAACTGTCGCCGCCGAGCAGCTTGCGCAGGTAGGCTGCGCCGGGCCGCTTGCCCGTGTACGTGGCCGGATCGTTGAAGGCTTCGCCAAAGAAGGTCAGCACCGCGTCCATGAAGCCGGCGTCGCCCGGTCCGAGCTGTCGAATATCACTCATGTCGTAAGCAATCCACCGGCAGCAGGCGCGAGGCCCGCCGTGCCGGATAAAACCCGAAGAATACTCCCACCGCCGACGCAAACGCGCAGGCCACGATCACCGCGTCGAGACCCACCTTCACATCGAACTCGGCCGCCGCCGTGATCGCCGCCGCGCCCGCCGCGGCAACCGCGATGCCGACCGCCGCGCCGGCCAGGCAGATCATCACCGCTTCCGTCAAAAACTGCAGCAGGATGTCGCGCGGCTTGGCGCCGATCGCCATGCGGATGCCGATCTCGCGCGTGCGCTCGGTCACCGATACCAGCATGATGTTCATGATGCCGATGCCGCCCACCACCAGCGAGATCCCGCCGATCACGCCCAGCAGCGCGGCGATGCCGGCGCTGATCTTGCTGGCCGTGGCGGCGAAGGTCGCCATGTTCTGCAATTTGAAGTCGTCCGGTTCCTCGAACTTGATGCGGTGGCGGTCGCGCAGGGTCTCTTTCATGTCTTCCACCGCGTCGTCCAGCACGCCCTCGCTCTTGCCCTGCGCCGCGATGTAATGCACGTTGTCGGGGAAGGGGCCGCGCACCATGTAGGCGCGGGCCGCCGTGATCGGCACCAGCACCAGCACCATCCCGGACAGGTCGTCGCCGTCGAGCTGGCGGCCTTCGCCCTGCAGCACGCCGATCACCTGGAACGAGACATTCTCGATGCGCAGGTAGCGCCCGAGCGGGTCCTGGCGATAGAAATACTGGTCCGCGACCTTCTGGCCGATCACCACCATGCGCGAGGCCGCGCGCACGTCGTCGTCGGTGAACATGCTGCCCTGGTCGATCTTCCAGTTGCGGATCTTGAACATGGCCGGCGTCACGCCGTGCACCATGCTGCCCGAGGTCTCGTTACCCGCCGCGAGCTTGAAGTTGCCCTGCAGCGCGGGCGCCGCGCCGGCCAGGCTCGGCAAGCGGTTCAGGGCGGTGGCATCGGCCAGGGTGAGGGAAGGCACGGCGCCGCTGCGCATGCGCTGGGCTTCGGTGCGGTTCCCGCCCGGGAAAATGTAGACCATGTTGGTGCCGAGCGCCTGCATCTCCTTCTTGATGAAGCGCTGCATGGTGTCGCCCAGCGCCAGCATCAGCACCACAGAGGCGATGCCGATCACGATGCCGAGCATCGTCAGCGCGGTGCGCAGCCGGTTCGCCGCCATCGAGCGCAGCGCTTCCACCACCACTTGCAGGACCTTCATGCTTCGCTCCCGGCCGTGCTCCCAACCATGGCTTGTTCGTGGCTGGCGGCGAGCTGGCGCAGGCCTTCGCCCGACGGGCCGTCGTACATCACGCGCCCGTCTTTCAGGCGCACCAGGCGCCGGCTCCAGGCGGCGATGTCGGGTTCGTGCGTGACCAGCACGATGGTGATGCCGCGCTCGCTATTCAATTTCTGCAGACCGCGCATGATGTCGTCGCTGGTGTGCGTATCGAGGTTGCCGGTCGGCTCGTCGGCCAGGATCAGCGGCGGGTCGCCCACCAGCGCGCGTGCGATCGCCACGCGCTGCTGCTGGCCGCCGGAGAGCTGGTTCGGCGTGCGCTTGCCCAGTTCTCCCAGGCCGACGCGCTCGAGTTCCACCAGGGCCTTGGCCAGCGCGCGTCCACGCGGCACGCCCGCATAGGTCAGGGGCAGGGCCACGTTCTCCAGCACGCTCATGCGCTTGATGAGGTTAAAACTCTGGAACACGAAGCCGATGGTGCGGTTGCGGATTTCGGCCAGTTGCGGGCGCGAGAGCGTGCGCGTATCGGCGCCGCCCAGCAGGTAGTGGCCGCCCGTGGCCTGGTCGAGGCAGCCGAGGATGTTCATCAGCGTCGACTTGCCCGAGCCCGACTGGCCCATCACCGCGATGAAGTCGCCGCGCTCGACCTTCAGGTCTACGCCGAACAGCACCGGCGTCTCGACGCTGCCGGACACATAGCTCTTGGTGACGGCGCGGATGTCGATCAATGCGTCGCTCAATGCCGCCGTCATTACATGTCCTCGACGGGCTTGAGCGAACGGGTGACGACGCGCTCGCCCACTTTCAAATCGCCGCTGACCACTTCGGTGTAGCGGAAGTTCGACAGGCCGATGCGGACGTCGACCGGCTTCGGTGCGTTCTTCGCGTCGAGTTTGTAGATCTTGAAGAGGCGCGCGCTCTCGCCCGTGTCCTGGCCCGCCAGGTCGTCCTCGAGCGCCGGCAGGGAGGCGCGCACGGCAGGGTCTTCCGCTGTTTTTTCAGCGGCCGCCTTGCGCTCCTTTTCCTGCTCTTCTTCCGATAACCTGAAGCGCAGGGCCGCGGTCGGGATGCGCAGCGCTTTGGGCCGGTGGTCGACCACGAGGCGCACCTGGGCCGTCATGCCTGGTTTCAGCAGCTCGTCCCTGTTGTCGACATCGAGCACGACGTTGTAGGTCACGACGTTCTGCACCACGTTCGGCGCCAGGCGAAACTGGCGCATGGTGGCGTTGAACTCGCGGCTCGGGTAGGCGTCGACCACGAAGCGCGCCGGCAAGCCGTCCTTCAGCGCGCCGACGTCGGCTTCCGAGACGCTGGTATCGATCTGCATCTTGGTCAGGTCCTGTGCGATCTGGAACAGGTTCGGCGTGTTGAAGGACGCCGCCACCGTCTGTCCCAAATCGATCGTGCGCTTGATGATGACGCCGTCGATCGGACTGCGGATCACGCTGTTGTTCAGGTCCGCGAGCGCGCGCTCGAGCTGGGCGTTGGCCAGCTGCCGGTTGGCACGCGCGACGTCGAGTTCGCGGCGCGACTGGTCGAGCGCCAGGCTGGACACGAAGTTCTGGGCGACCAGCTGCTTGTTGCGCTCGAAACTGGCCAGGGCCAGGCGGCTTGACGCCTGCGCTGAGGCGACGCTGGCGCGCGCCTGGCCGACCTGGGCATTGAAGATGGTCGGGTCGAGTTTCAAGAGCACCTGGCCCTTTTTCACGCGGTCGTTGAAGTCGGCGTTCAGTTCGACCACGGTGCCCGAGACCTGCGAGCCGACGTTCACCAGCGCCACCGGATTGATGGTGCCGGTGGCCGTCACGGTATGGGTAATGCTGCCGGTATCGACCGCGCTGGCCCGGTAGTTCAGGGGCGGCGTCTTCGGCTCGCTGTTGTGCCTGGCCCAGGCGAAGGCGGCCGCGCCGGCGATGAGCAGGGCGCCGGCTACCAGCACGCGTTTCTTGGTGAGGATGTTCATGGCGTCGCCCGTCCGAATCGGAATAGATGCTAATTTGCAATTGAACGAGTGTCTGTGATTTTGAGAATTCCGGCAATTGAAAATGGATACATATCCGAAGGAATCGGATATGCATGTCGCGCTTGCGGCACGGCGACGGCCGGGCCATGCCGGCGATCCGTTAAAATGGCGGTATTCCCTCTTTACCATTGCAAACATCATGACTCAGGACGAACTCAAGCAAGCCGTGGCACGCGCCGCCATCGATTACGTGGTC
This sequence comes from Massilia sp., assembly GCA_031398335.1. Taxonomy (GTDB): domain Bacteria; phylum Pseudomonadota; class Gammaproteobacteria; order Burkholderiales; family Burkholderiaceae_D; genus Telluria. The sequence goes on along the minus strand of JANNNC010000028.1, from coordinate 41,187 downwards.
GACGGCGAAATCATCGGCGTGGGCACCGGCTCGACGGCCAATTTCTTCATCGACGAACTGGCGAAGATCAAGGACCGCATCAAGGGCACCGTGGCCTCGTCGGAAGCCACCGCGGCGCGCCTGCGCGGCCACGGCATTCCGGTGTTCGACCTGAACGAGGTCGAGTCGATCGCCGTCTACATCGACGGCGCCGACGAGATCACCGGGCAGGGCGCGATGATCAAGGGCGGCGGCGCGGCGCTGACGCGCGAGAAGATCGTCGCCTCGGTGTCAAAACGTTTTGTCTGCATCGCCGACGGCTCCAAGCTGGTCGACACGCTCGGCAGCTTCCCGCTGCCGGTCGAGGTCATCCCGATGGCGCGTGCGGCCGTGATGCGCAAGCTGGCAAGCATGGGTGGCCAGCCGCGCCTGCGCACCAGGGCAGGCAGTGACGAGGCCTTCATCACCGACAACGGCGGCGAAATCGTCGACGTGCTTGGTTTGAAGATCGCCGACCCGGTGGCGCTGGAAACCGAGATCAACGGCATCGTCGGCGTGATCGCGGTTGGCCTGTTCGCCAGGCAGGGCGCCAACGTCTGCCTGCTGGGCATGGCCGACGGCGTCAAGACCCTCACGTTCTGATCACCGGCCCCCTGGAGAGGCGATGAAAGCACTGCTGGCGCTGATGGTGGCCACCCTTGTTGGCGGCTGCGCGATGTTCAAGCCGGCGCCACCGGCGCCGCCGCCTGCCGCGGCAAGCGCCAAGACGGCGCCGCAGCTGGTCGACGCCAACGGCGTGCCGATCGAACGCGTGCCTTACCGCGTCGGCGTGTCATCGACCACGGTCGAGCAGCTGGCCCGGCAGCATGCGTGTACCGGGCCGGGCGCCGGCCTCATCACCGAACCGGGCCCGGTCGAGGTCTATCGCTTGCATTGCAGCGACGGCAAGGTGTTCATGGCGCGCTGCGAGCTGCGCCAGTGCCGCAAGATGTAAATCAAGGGCTGGGGTCAGGTCCGTGAAACCGGACTGCCTCAACCTGACCCCAGCTTTTGTTCCCGGATTTCACCTCGGCTTCACCGTCTTCGTCCTATCGTGGGTGCCTGTCCACTTTGTCGACGATCGAATTGAACAAGCTGCTCAAATTACTGGCCCTGCTGCTGGTCGCGACACCGCTTCAGGCCGCGCCGGATGTCGGTCCGGACATCGCCAGGCTGCTGCGCGAGCAGGGACTGCAAGGCGCAGTCTGGACCACGCTCGACACGCAGGGCGCCGCCGGCATCGGCAATGCAGGTACCGGCGCACCGATGCGGGTCGATCAACGCGTGCAGGTCGGATCGGTCGCCAAGACGCTGCTCGCCGTCGGCGTACTGCGCATGGTCAGCGAGCAGCGCCTGTCCCTGGACGCACCAGTGAGCACGCTGCTGCCTGGCCTACGGTTCGACAATCCCTGGGAAGCCGGCGCACCGGTGCGCATCCGGCACTTGCTGGACCATACGGCCGGGCTGGACGATGCACGTTTATGGCATGTCTTCAGCCTGCGGGCGGCTGCCGATACACCGCTTGCCGCGGCCTTCCCGGCAGGCAGCGGGGTGCTGCGCGTTCGCCAGCGTCCGGGCACGCGTTTTTCGTACTCGAACATCAGCTACACGCTGCTCGGGATGGTCATCGAAGCGGTCGCCGGGCAGGCGTATGAGCCTTACCTGAACGCCAGGCTGCTTGCGCCACTTGGCATGCACGACAGCAGCTTTGCATTTGTCACGCAAGCACGCGACGGGCGCCTCGCCATGGGCCACTTCGAGGACGGCGTCGCGCATCCCGCGGTGCCCTCGTATGTGCGGCCCGCGGGCCAGTTCACGACCACGGCCGCCGACATGGGCCGTCTCGCGCGCTTCCTGATGGGCGATGGCCGGATCGGCGGGAAACCGTTTATCGATACGGCGCTGCTGCAGCGGATGGGTGAAGCGGACGGTACCGAAGCCGCCCGCGCTGGACTGAAAGTCGGCTATGGCCTGGGCTTACGCACCGTCGACCGGCATGGCGCCATCGCCAGGTGCCACGGCGGGAGCACGGTCGGGTTCCGGGCGATGCTCTGCCTTTTCCCCGACACGCAACGGGCCTTCTTTATCGCAATAAATTCCGATAGCGAAACTGCCGACTACGCCAGCTTCGATGCCGTATTGACGCGCGCGCTTGCGCCGCCCGTGCCGGTGTCCTTGCCGGCACCGGTCGCGGCGGCCCCTGTCGCTGGCAGGGCATGGGACGGGTGGTACGTCCCGGCTCCCAACCGGTTCGCCAGCTTCCGCTTCATCGATACCGTGTTCAACCCGCTCCACGTGGGCGCCGACGGGCAGTCGCTGACGCTCGCTTCGCTCCAGTCTCCAACAGTCACGCTGCGCCATGTGGAAGGGGCGCTGTTCCGCGCACCGGACAAGCGCCAGGCCTCGCACGCCCTGATTCTCTCGTCCGAAGGAAGGCGTGTCATCAGCACCGGGACCCAGAGTTACGAGCAGGTGTCGCCGATGGTGCTGGTGCCGCTATGGATCAGCATCGCAGCCGGCCTGCTGGGATCAGCCTGGATTGCCGTCAAGGCGCTCCTGCGGCTGGCCATGCGCCGCCCCAGGCGCCGGGATCCCTTGCTGGCGCCATGCGCCGCCATACTGGCCCTTCTCCTGCCGATCCCTTTCTTTTACCGGCAGTCCTTTTTGCAGCTCGGCGACCTGACGCTGGCCAGCGGCCTGCTTGCCACGGTGACGGCCGCATTGCCTGTCGCAATGCTCGTCGGGCTGGGCATGGCGCTGCGGCAAACCGTGATGCCGCGCGTGGATGCGGCCGCGATGCTGGCGGTGTTGCAGTTCAGCCTGGTGCTGGCCTGGTGGGGTTTGCTGCCGCTGCGCCTGTGGGCCTGAGGCCAGGTGTGGTGTTGGCGCTATACTGATGAGCGCTGTCCATTCATTTTTGCATTGGAACCATGAACCGTCGCGCCCTGAGCATCCTGGTAGTGGAAGACCATCCGACGATCGCGCGCCAGGTGGTGGAGTTCCTGGACGGCCTGCGCTGGCACACCGACCATGCCGCCACCGGCAGCCTCGCCATCGGCCTGGCGACGCGCGGGCAATACGACGTCGTCCTGCTCGACTTGAACCTTCCGGACATCGATGGCCTGGCGGTATGCCGCGCGATCAAGGAGAAGGCGGAGCGCAACCTGCCGGTCCTGATGCTCACCGCGCGCGACGCCTTCGAAGACAAGGCGCGCGGCTTTCACAGTGGCGCGGACGACTACCTGACCAAGCCGTTCGACCTGCGCGAACTCGCCCTGCGTTGCGAAGCACTGGCACGCCGCCACCAACTCCACACCAGCCAGGAAATGCGGGTCGGGCGCCTCACGCTCCTGCCGCGCGGCAGATGCGCCCTGTACGACGGGACGCCACTGGCGCTGACGCATGCGGGCTTCAAGATCCTGTTCCTCCTGTGCTCCACGCACCCGCACCCGGTCTCCCGGTCGGCCCTGATCCATGCGCTCTGGGGCGCGGACCCGCCCGACAGCGATGCCCTCAAATCGCACATTTACGCGTTGCGCAAGCAGCTGGAACTGGCCAGCGGCATGAACATGATCGCGACCATCCCCCAGCTGGGCTATCGCCTGGCGCCGGGAACTGCCGGCGATGTTTAAGTCGATCCGGCATGGCCTGTTCGCAGCGCTTGCAGGCTTCACGATCTTCATCTGCGTGTGCTATACCGGGCTGATGCTGGTCATCGCCTATGTGACCGAAGACATGCTGGTCGACCGGCTCTTGCAGCGCGAAGCCGGTCGCATCGCGGCGCACGGCCGTCTCCATGGCGAGGCCGGACAGCCGGCGAACGACCTGATCCGTGCTTACGCCGGCGCAGACGCGCTGCCGCCCGTGGTGCGCGGCACGGTGCTGGCCGGCCGCAAGCGCGGGGAAATTTTTACGGACACCGGCCAGCACTATCATTTCCGCACGCTCGACCTGGAGAATCGCTCCGGCAGGCAGCGCCTGTATCTGGTGGCCGATGTCGCTCCGCTGCTGGTCGTGTCGAAACTCGTGCGCGAGGTCGGCGCCGTGCTGGCCGCCGTTGCCGCCGGACTCATCGGTCTGGCCTTGTTGCTGGCCTACTTGCTGTCGAGGCGCCTGGTGCTGCCCTTGCAGCGGCTGGCGAACGAGGTCCGGAACATCCGGCCGGGAGGACGCATCGCGCTCGGCGCGCAGCGGCGCCGCGACGAAATCGGCTACCTCGCGCAACGACTGGGAGCCACGATCGCCGGCCTTCACGCGGCGCTGGCCCGCGAGCACGCATTCACGCGCGATGTCAGCCATGAGCTGCGTACACCGCTGACCGTCCTGAAGAACACGCTGGTCAAGGCGGACGGGCGTTCGCTGCACGCGCACGAGGTGGCGCAGCTGCAGGCTGGCGTCGACGACATCGCCAATACGGTCGACGTGCTGTTTGCCCTGGCACGCGCGGAACACATCGCGGAGGAGACCTTCGACCTGCGCGGCTGCATCGAGGACAGCCTGTTAGGCCTGATGCATGCCGACCAGGCCGGCGAACGCCTGCGGCTGGACCTGCCCGAGCGGCTCGACGTGATCGGCAACCGCCACTTGTCCACGCTCCTCGTGAATAACTGCCTGGCTAACGCGCTGTTTCATGGCGGCCCCGTAGCCCGGCTGGAGCTGACGTATGCGCAGGGGCGGCTGAGCCTGGGCAACAGCGTCGATCCGGCAAGGGCAGGCGCCATGCAGGGCTTCCTGCATGGCCAGAACCTGCTGCTGCGCATCGCCACGGCTATTCGATGGGAAGTGCGCTTCCATGCCGGACCCACGGACTACCGCGTCGACATCGTCCCACGGCGCGCCTCCTGACACCCGGCCGGCTTCAAAAGCGCTTGCCTATTCGCTGACCCGGCCGCGCAACGCCTTGACCTGGCCGCTGCGCGTTTTTTCGTCCAGCCGCCGCCGCTGCGAGCCGCGTGTCGGCTTGGTGGCGCGGCGCACCAGCGGCACGTCGGCCGCCTGCACGACCAGGGCCTGCAAGCGCTGCAGCGCGTCTTCCTTGTTCTGCTCCAGGCTGCGCGACTGCTGCGCTTTGAGTACCAGCACGCCTTCGCGCGTGATGCGGGTGTCGCGCATCTCGAGCAGCCGTTCCTTGACGTAGGCGGGCAGCGACGAGGCCTTGATATCGAAGCGGGCGTGCACCGCGCACGACACCTTGTTGACGTTCTGGCCGCCCGGACCCTGGGCGCGGATGGCGATGAACTCGACTTCGGAGGGATTGATCGTTGGTGCCACTGCGTTTCCATTGAAAGTTTGGCGCATCATGCCACGGACAGGGTACGGACACGGCAAGAAAAAAGTGTATTTGTAACAACTGTAACGTGCGGCCCGTATTTATCGGAACGTGTATTCTGATCATAACAAATTGATAAGGAGCACAAACATGAACAAGACCACCATTTCCGCCCTGATGCTCGCAGTTGCCGTCCTCGCTACCGGTTGCAAGAAAGCCGACAACGATCCAGCTACGGGTCCAGCCCAGGAAGCCGGCGCGGCCATCGACAATACGGCCGCCAAAGCTGCCGAGGAAACCCGTGAAGCCGGCGCTGCCGTTGGCGCCGCCACCGAACGCGCTGCAGAAAACGTCGAAGCAGGCGCCGAGCGTGCCGCCGCCAACGTCGATGCCGCCACCGACCGCGCCGCCCAGAACATGAAAGAAGCCGGCGCCGAAGTGCGCCAGGAATCGCGTGAAGCCGCGGCCGAAGTCAAGCAAGGCGCAGCCAATGTCACCGACAAGGCCGGCAAGGGCCTCGAGCGCGCCGGCGAAAAGATGCAGGACGCATCGAAGTAAGCTGACCGAAGCGTCGCCCGACAATGCCCGCCCGCCGCAAGGTGCGCGGGCTTTGTCGCGTAGGTTATTGAAGATGTTGCTGAAGCACGAAGCGGATCACGCGCGTAACGAGAAACAGCACGGTCAGGGAAATGAGCACCTATTTCGCGACCCTGAATGCCTTGCTGCGTGCTGGTTTCATGGTCATGCCTCGGCGATGTGGATCTTGCTCTTGAGGTGCTTGAGGCTGGCGACGATCGTGAAGCTCATGATCACCAGCAGCGACCACGAACTCCACTTGCTGATGTGAACGATCGACCAGGCGCCGAGCTGGTTCGGATGGCGCCACACGCCCCAGAAGGTGCCCATGTTTTCGGCCAGCCAGCTGAAGAAGCCGATCAGCACGAAACCCAGCATCAGCGGCATCTGGCGCTCGCGGTCGAGCGGCCGGGAGATGACGACGGTGCCCGAATACAGGCCCAGCGCGCAGGCGGCCAGGTACCAGCGGTAGTCGCCGAAATAGTGGTGGGTGAAGAAATTGGCGTAGATGAGCAGCGCGATCAGCGCCGCCATCCAGTAGGGCCGATGATGGCGGATGCGCAGGTCGAACATGCGCCAGGCCTGCACGATGTAGTTGCCCACCGAGGCGTACAGGAAGCCGGCGAACAGCGGCACGCCGAAGATCTTGGTGTATGCGAAATCCGGATAGCTCCAGGACTGGATGCTGCCCGACACCTTGAACGCTTCCAGTGCATTTTACGACGAGCCCGGCAGGGCGGGAAGATTGCTGTCGGCACGGTCAAGCATCGCTGACCAAGCGGCGCAGGACTGTGTCTTTCCCACACCAACCAATTACGGGGACGGCTTTTTACGCTTCGGCAAAGGAAAAACGTCCGCCACCAGGATGCTTTCGCCGATCTGCCGGCTGGGTGAGGCGGCATCGTGCACGACCAGCAGGGCTTCGCTGCTGCCCGCGCCCGTCGAAAACAGGGTCATGCCTTCGGGGTGGTCGACGCCCTGGCCGAAGGGCAGGTCGAGCACGTGCTGGAGTGCTTCATGCGCGACGATGCAGGCGCCGTCCGGCTGCGCGCCGCCAAGCCAGCGATACACGACGACGGGACCGTCCAGGTCCATGGTCGGGCCGGCCAGGATCAGGAGGTCCTCGTCCTGCACGCACAGGTCGCGAATGCCCAGGCCATGCAGGTCGATAAAATGTTTACGGTACAGCTCCCCATCCTTGCCGAGGGGGCCAAGGCGCAGGTGCTCGGGCTGCTCGTCCTCGACCAGGGCCACCTCGATGATCGTGGCCCAGCCGCGCAGCACCGGACCGCGCAGGCCGAGCAGCATGTGCTTCCCCGCCATCGCCAGCCCTTCGATATCGAAACCGTTGTCCTTGCCGGGAATGGCGAGGAAGGGCCCGAGGTGTTCGTCCTGCTTGAGGAGCTGGGTCAGTTCGTTGCCATGCATGTCGCCGCGCAGGATGGCCGCGGTGCGCGGCTTGTTCTTGCCATCGACCGCGCGCGCCAGCGTATAGCCGCCGTCGGCTTCTTCAATGACCGGTATGCGCGCCAGCAGGTAGCGGTTGCCGTCGGCGCTCACCAAAGCGAGCCGTTTATAGGCCTTTTTGGCGCCGTCGCCGTCGCGTGGCTGTTTGCGGCGCAGGCTGTGCGAGCCGGCGATCCACAGGTATTTGCCGTCGCAGGCCAGGCCTTCGATATCGGCTTCATTCAGGCTGTCTTCGCCCGGGACGCCGGCCGGCATGGGCATCGGCAGGAGGTCGTGCAAGACATATTGGCGGTGCTCATGCGTGAAGCTGCTGTTGCCGCGGCTGTCTTCTGGGCGCAGGGTCAGGCGTTCGATGCTGACCGATTCGTCGTTGGCCAGCCACAGGGTATTGCCCATGCGCAGGGCGACCGACAGGCCATCGCGCAGTTCCTTGCCCTGCGTGAGGTCGTCGCGTTCGGGATGAAATTCGAGTAGTACGATGTTTGACGGGTGCATGGGGTTTCTCGGGGAGCGAAAACCTCAAGCATACTGCGCATGGGCGAGCGAGAACACACAATTGCGCGCGGCATCGGCCAGTGTGGAGCGGACTGAATGAAACAGGTCGACGAATGAGCGTCCGGCGCAGCGGAATGTGCGCCGGCAGGAACGGGCAGGGCGCCCGTCCGGGAAAAATGCTTACTGCGCCGGCGGCACGTAGCCCAGCGCCTGGTCGGCGCCTTCGCCGAAGAAATGCTTTTCCAGCTGGGTCGCCAGGTATTTGCGCGCGCGGTCGTCCGCCAGGTTCAGGCGGTTTTCGTTGATCAGCATGGTCTGGTGCTTGAGCCATGCCTGCCAGGCTTCTTTCGACACCGACAGGTACAGCTTCTTGCCCATTTCGCCCGGTACGGGCGGGAAATCCAGCCCTTCGGCTTCCTTGTTCAGTTTGATGCAGTGGACGGTGCGGGCCATAAATGCTCCTGATTCGGTGTTAAGAAAAGCGAGATTATAAAGTCTTGATGAAGATCTGTGATTTGCGCTGCCAGTTATACATGTGCTGGCGGTCCTTCGGCAGATCGTCCACCGAGGCCGGCTGGAAGCCGCGCTTCTTGAACCAATGCGCGGTGCGCGTGGTCAGCACGAACAGTTTGGTCAGCCCGGCGGCGCGCGCGCGGTTTTCCATGTGCTTCAGGATGCGCTCGCCGTCGCCTTGCGCCTGCACGTCCGGGTTCACCGTCAGGCAGGCCATCTCGCCCATCTTCGCGTCCGGGAACGGGTACAGCGCGGCGCAGCCGAAAATCACGCCATCGTGCTCGATGACCGAGAACAGCTCGATTTCTCGCTCGATCAGCTCGCGCCCGCGGTAGACCAGCGTGCCGTCCGCTTCCAATGGCTCGATCAGCTTGATAATGCCGCCGACGTCCTCAATTGTGGCAATGCGCAGGCTTTCCAGGTTCTCGTGGCTGATCATCGTGCCCACGCCGTCGTGGGTGAACAACTCGAGCAGGGCCGAGCCGTCCATCTCGAAGGGCACGATGTGGGCGCGGTCGACGCCGCTGTTGCAGGCCTTGATGGCGTGGCGCAGGTAGAAGGCGGCGTCGGGCGGCAGGAAGTTCGCCTGCAGCACGGCCTCGGCCTGGTGCGAGGACAGTTCGCGGATTTCCTCGCCGGTGGCGTCCGACATCAGCGGGGTTTCGGTGATGTAGATGAGTTTATCGGCGTGCAGGGCGATGGCAGCCGCGGCGGCCACGTCTTCCATCGTCAGGTTGAACACTTCGCCGGTGGGCGAGAAGCCCAGCGGCGAGAGCAGCACCAGGTTGTCCTCGAATGCCAGCATCGGCGCGATTTTCTCGGCCGAGATCTTGCGCGTGACGCCCGTGAGTTCGAAGTCGACGCCGTCGATCACGCCCAGCGGACGGGCGACGACGAAATTACCGGAGACGATGCTGATCTGCGCGTGCGACATCGGCGTGTTCGGCAAGCCCTGGCTGAAGGCGGCCTCGATATCGAGGCGCAGTTCGCCGGCCGCTTCCTTGGCGCATTCCATCGCCGCGGTGTCGGTGATGCGCACGCCGTTGTGGAAGCGTCCCTCGACGTTGCGCAGGCCAAGCTGCTCGGCCACCTGGGGACGCGAACCGTGCACCAGCACGATGCGGATGCCGAGCGCCACCAGCAGCGACAGGTCTTGCGCCAGCACCGGCAGGGCGCCGGCGGCGACCAGTTCACCGGGAAATGCAACAACAAACGTCTTGCCGCCAAAGGCATGAATATACGGCGCGACAGAGCGCAGCCACTGGACGAATTGGGTAGGGTTTTCCATTTGCCGCATTATAATTCGCTGCGCGACTTGCGCACCAAATACCTCGTAAAAATCAATGTCTGAACAGAGTAACAAGCCTGTGCCCGACGCGGCGCGCGCAGCAGTCCCCGAAACGAACGCCAGGAAGCCGCGCGATGCGGCGCGAGCGCCGCGCGCGGCGCGCGTGCAAACGCCGCTGCCGCCGATTACGTATCCGGAAGACCTGCCCGTCTCGGGCCGGCGCGCGGAAATCGCCAAGGCGCTGAGGGAGAACCAGGTCATCATCGTCTCGGGCGAAACCGGTTCCGGCAAAACGACGCAGCTGCCGAAGATCTGCCTGCAGCTCGGGCGCGGCGAGAAGGGCATGATCGGCCACACCCAGCCGCGCCGCATCGCCGCATCCTCGACCGCGAAACGCATCGCCCAGGAGATCGGCACGCCGCTCGGCGAACACGTCGGCTACAAGGTGCGCTTCAACGACACGCTGCAGCCGGGCGCCTCGATCAAGCTGATGACCGACGGTATCCTGCTGGCCGAAACCCAGACCGATCCGCTCCTGAAGGCCTACGACACGATCATCATCGACGAGGCCCACGAACGCAGCCTGAACATCGACTTCCTGCTCGGCTACTTGCGCCAGCTGCTGCCGCGCCGCCCGGACCTGAAGATCATCATCACCTCGGCGACGATCGACGCCGAACGCTTCGCGCGCCACTTCGCCCACAACGGCAAGCCGGCGCCGGTGATCGAGGTCTCGGGCCGCCTGTACAAGGTGGAAGTGCGCTACCGCCCGGTCGACCGCGATCCGGTCGCCGTCAGCACTGGCGTCGACAACAAACCTGCCCAAGGTGGGAAAAAACCAGCGCAGCAGGCGCGCGAAAAACGCGACCTGATGGACGCCGTGGTCGAAGGCGTCGATGAACTCTGCCGCCTCGGCCAGGGCGACGTGCTGGTCTTCCTGCCGGGCGAGCGCGAAATTCGCGACTGCGCCGAAGCGCTGCGCAAGCACCATCCGCCGCACGTCGAGATCCTGCCGCTGTTCGCGCGCCTCTCGGTGGAGGAACAGGACAAGGTCTTCCGCACCACCAACGCGCGGCGCATCGTGCTGGCCACGAACGTGGCCGAGAACTCGCTGACCGTGCCGGGCATCCGCTACGTGGTCGACGCCGGCCTGGCGCGCATCAAGCGCTACAGCTTCCGCAACAAGGTCGAGCAGCTGCAGGTCGAGCCGATCGCGCAGTCGGCGGCCAACCAGCGCGCCGGCCGCTGCGGGCGCGTGGCCGACGGCGTCTGCATCCGTTTGTACGAGGAAGACGATTTCCTGCAGCGTCCGAAGTTTACGGAGCCGGAAATTTTGCGCTCGTCGCTGGCGGCCGTCATCCTGCGCATGAAGTCGCTGCACCTGACCGACGTCGAGACCTTCCCCTTCATCGAGCCGCCGCAAGGCCGCGCGATCGCCGACGGCTACCAGTTGCTGCAGGAAGTGGGGGCAGTCGACGAGACCAACGAGCTCACGCCCCTGGGGCGCAAGCTGGCGAGACTGCCGCTCGATCCGCGCGTGGGCCGCATGATCCTGGCCTCGCTCGACAACGCCTGCCTGTCCGAGATGCTGGTCATCGCCGCCGCCCTGTCGGTGCAGGACCCGCGCGACCGGCCGATGGAATACCAGCAGCAGGCCGACGAGAAGCACAAGAAATTCGCCGACGAGAAGTCGGAATTCCTCAGCTACCTGAAGATCTGGGCCTGGTTCGAGGATGCGATCGCGCACAAGAAGACCAACCGCCTGCTGCAGGAAAACTGCCGCGCCAACTTCCTGTCGCAGGTGCGCCTGCGCGAGTGGCGCGACGTGCATTCGCAATTGCTCACCATCGTGCGCGAGCAGGGCTGGCGCCTCAACGAGGCGCCGGCCACTTACGAGCAGCTGCACATGGCGCTGCTCACCGGCCTGCTTGGCAACATCGGCTTCAAGGCCGAGGACGAACCGGGCGCCGGTTACCTGGGCGCGCGCGGCATCAAGTTCCATATCTGGCCGGGGTCTTCGCTGACCAGGAAGCCCGGTAAATGGATCATGGCGGCCGAACTGGTCGAGACCACGCGCCTGTACGCCCGTTGCGTGGCGCAGATCCAGCCCGAGTGGGTGGAGAAGGTCGGGGCGCACCTCTTGAAAAAATCCTGGGGCGAGCCGCGCTGGGAAAAGAAGCCGGCGCAGGTGTCCTCGCTGGAACGCGCGACCCTGTACGGCATCGTCGTCTACAGCGGCCGCCGCATCAACCATGCGCTGTACAACCCGTTCGAGGCGCGCGAGATTTTCATTCGCGACGCGCTGGTGGCCGGCGACTACGAAACGCGCTCGGCCTTCTACGCGCACAACCACACGCTGGTGAAAGAGATCGAGAACCTCGAGCACAAGTCGCGCCGCCAGGACGTGCTGGTCGACGACCAGCTGATCGCGGCCTTTTATGACGCCGAGATTCCGAAGGACGTGGTCAACGGCGCTGGTTTCGAGAAGTGGTACAAGGACGCGGCGCGCGAGAATCCGAAGCTGCTGTTCCTGAACCGCGAAGAGCTGATGCGGCACGAAGCGGCGGGCGTGACGACGGAGCTGTTCCCGAAGACGATGAACGTCACCGGCATCGAGATGGGGCTGTCTTACCACTTCGAGCCGGGCAGCCTGCGCGATGGCGTCACCTTGTCGGTGCCGCTGTTCGCGCTGAACCAGATCCCGCAAGAGCGCGCGGCCTGGCTGGTGCCGGGCATGCTCAAGGAGCGCGTGCACCTGATGCTCAAATCCCTGCCGCAAAAGCTGCGCCGCCACTGCGTGCCGCTGCCGGACTACGCGGCGCGTTTCGTCGAGCGCATCCACGCGGCGAATGCCTTCGGACGCGGGGACCTGGTCGACGTGCTGATCCTTGACGTGCGCGCCGAGACGGGCGTGAACGTGCTGACGGGCGACTTCAAGCTCGAAACGCTGCCGACCCATCTCTTCATGAACTTTAAAATCATCGACGAGCATGGGCGCCAGCTCGAGATGGGACGCAACCTGGCGAGCCTGCAGGCGGAACTGGGCAACCAGGCGCGCGAGAGCTTCCAGCGGATGGCCGAAGCGACGCCGGCGGCCGTGGGGTCGGTGCGTGCGAATGTGGCGACGCCTGCATCCTGGGGCGGGGGGAAGGGCGCGGCGCCATTGACGCCGCCACCGCAGGGCAAGGGCGCCGCGCCGGCCCCGCAGGCTGCAGCACCCGCCATCAGCCAGCACACCAATCTCACCAGCTGGACCTTCGGCGAGCTGCCGGAGCTCCTCGAGATCAACCAGGGCAAGCTGACCCTGATCGGCTTCCCGGCACTGGTCGACAAGCTCACGCATTGCGACCTCGAGGTGTTCGACGACCCGAACGTGGCGGCGCGTACCCACCGCATCGGCCTGCGCCGCCTGTTCGCGCTGCAGCTGAAGGACCAGTTGAAATTCGCCGAGAAGAACATCCCCGGCCTGCAGGGCATGGGCATGCAGTTCATGACGCTCGGCTCACAGGAAGAGCTGCGCGACCAGATCGTGCAAAAGGCGATCGACATCGCCTGCCTGCAGGACCCGCTGCCGACGGACGCGGCCTCGTTCAACAAGCGCAAGGACGAAGGCAAGGGGCGCATCGGCCTGTTAATCAACGAAATCGCGCGCCTGGTCGGTTCGATTCTGGCCGAGTTCCACGGCATGCCGAAACGCCTGAACGGCCTGGCGGCGCCGGTGGCGGCGGACATGCAGGCGCAGCTTGCGGGCCTGGTGCACAAGCGTTTTATCGCCGACAACGAGTACAGCCAGCTGGCCCACTTCCCGCGCTATCTGAAGGCGATGAACGTGCGCCTGGAAAAGCTGCGCGGCAATCCGGCGCGCGATGCGCAGCTGATGGCGGAGTGGCAGAACGCCGCCAGCCAGTTCCAGCGCATCTCGAAGCAGCCGGGCAAGGTCAATGACCCGCGCATGACGGAATTTCGCTGGATGCTGGAAGAGCTGCGGGTCTCGCTGTTCGCGCAGGAGCTGCGCACGCCGATGCCGGTGTCGGCCAGGCGCTTGCAGAAGGTGTGGGAGTCGATGATCCGGTAAGCGCGGATCGGCGGTCGGCGGTCCGGAAATGGAGCGAAAATACTCCAGATCCGGACCATTGGCGCCGATCGTACGGCGCTTGGAACCTATCCCAGCAGGGAGGAGGAAGTGGATGACGACATGCGCATCCGCTTGCCAGGCGCGTCAGCAACGACTCATTCCCTACCAGGATAGGTGCTTAGCCGATATTACTGCCGCGAATCCGGCTGATGTCCTTGTCGTCGCCAAGGTTGCCCGGCCGCGGGTCGATGCTTTGCCCCGCGCTGTGGGAATAGTCGTCGGGCAGTCCGGAGCCGATTCCTGTGCCGCCTTCGGTCATGCCGGTGCGCATGCCGAGCCCCGGTCCCATGGTCGGAGGGCCCCCGCGGTTCGGGTCGGTGCCGTAGAAGGTATGGATCTGGTTGGACCAGTCGATGTCGCCCATGTCGGGCCAGGATTCCTTGTTGAAGCCGGGCGCCGTTTTCAGGCGCTCTTTCTCGACGTTCAGCACGAAGCGGTGGTTGACGGTGTCGAGGTGCAAGGCCTGCCAGGGCACGGCGAAGAGTTTTTCGTGCATGCCGAGGAAGCCCCCGAAGGCCAGCACGACATACGCCACCTGGCCGCTGTTCATGTCCAGCATGATTTCCTTGATGTCGCCGAGGTCCTGCTCGGCGCCGTTGACGACGCTGTCCCCGATGAGCGTGTCGGCGCCCATCAGTGACGGTCCCGGACCGGTGCTGCCGGAGCGCTTGTACATCCCGTATTTGTCACGATCTGCGTAGCCCATGTCGTTCTCCCTCGTCTGTGTTCGCATCGTTCGCAGGGCCGAAGCCATGCAAGGCCAATAATAAGACGCAAACGGGCCGGGGTGCGCGCGCTTGTCACGCGCGCGTCATGGTCGCATGCCACGCTATGCGTCATCCCGGCGACCGACGTGCGTCGCCGGGATCGACGCTATGCGAACTGGCGCACAGAGCGAGCTCAGCTTTGTGATTATTCTGACAAGCAGTGTTTCGGAGACTACAACATGACCATCACCTCGCGCTGCAACCATCCAGGCCCACTGGCCAAACTGATCCCGACCGTGTCGATTACCTCCCTGGTCGCGCGCCTGCTGCGCAAGCGCTGATACCAGGGATGCTGTTCGCGTAGCGCACCGCGCTGCTTTTGCGCCTGCACGGCAGTGCGGCGTGCTGGTCAATCGATCTTTCTGCCATCGCAGAAGATTGCATCCACCGCATTTTCTTGCTGTGGAAATACTTTATTTCCTTTCCTCCCTATCCCGTGCGAACCGAAGCGATCGGTTAGACTTGCGTTTTGTGCAACGTGTGGTGGCGGCATTGAACCGAACAAGCAAAATCGCGTCCCTGGCCGGCGCCGGCGTCCTTGCAGCCGCCCTGGCCGGTTATTTCATCGCCAGCCAGCGCGCGCCAAGCGCGCCTGGCCAAGCCGCCGTCCTGCTTTCCGCCCCGGCGCCGACAAACAGCTTCTGGGCCGCGCGCGTGTCGCCACTGGCAGGCGACGGCCAGGATGGCGTGGTCGACGGCGCGGCCGCGCAGAGCCGCTTCAGCGATCCCTTCGGCGTGGCCGTCGACGCACGCGGCGCCGTCTATGTCGCCGACGGCGGCGACAGCAACCGCATCCGCCGCATCGACCGTCACGGCGCGGTCTCCACTTTCGCCGGCGGACGCGAAGGCTTTGCCGACGGGATCGGCACGGCCGCCGCCTTCCACACGCCCTCGGCGCTGGCCATGGACCGTTTCGGCAACCTGGTGGTGGCCGATACCGGCAACCATGCTATCCGCAAGATCGCGCCTGACGGCAGCGTCACCACGCTGGCCGGCGATGGACAGCCGGGCGACGCCGACGGCATCGGGCGCGCGGCGCGCTTCAATGCGCCGGTCGGGGTGGCGCTCGACACGCGCGGCAACGTGTATGTCGCCGATACCTACAACGACCGCATCCGCCGCGTCGCCCCTGACGGCACAGTCACCACGCTGGCCGGCGGTACCAAGCCGGGCAATGCCGACGGGCCCGGCGCGGCGGCTGCCTTCGATACGCCGAGCGCGATTGCGGTGGGCAAGGACGGCAGCCTGCTCGTGGCCGACACCGGCAATAACGCGATCCGCCGCATCGCTCCCGACGGCGTCGTGAGCACGCTCGCCGCGCCGGCCGAGGGCGAGCGCCGCCCGTTGCTGCGCCGGCCCACGGGCCTGGCGCTGACACACGACGGCTACCTCTACATTGCCGGCGGCGGCGGGCGCGTCCTGCAGCTGGCGCCCGACGGCGCGATCCACGCGCTGGACGACGCCGACCGCCCGCCGGAATCGACCTTCGGCGCCGACGGCAAGGTGCATTTATTCGCGCCGCACGGCCTGGCCGTGGAGCGCGACGGCAGCCTGGTCGTGGCCGACGCACTGGCCCTGCGCGTGTTGCGCCTGGCGCCCCCAAAAGGGGACGAGGCGGCGCCGGTGATCGCTGCGCCACGACAGGCGTCACGTACCGCACCGATGCCCTGGCCGGTGGGACCGCAGGACATGCCGCACGAAGTCGTGGGCCTGATGGGCGAAGTACGCGGCAGCTTCGACGGCGAGAGCCGCGACCACTTCCACGCCGGGCTCGACGTGCGCGCCGATATCGGCGCGCGCGTGCTGGCAATCACGGCGGCCAAGGTCGGCGACCCGTTCGCGAACTGGGGTTTCGGCTCGCTCAGCGAAGGCATCGCCATCGGGCCGCTGTCGTACATCCACATGCGCGTCGGGCGCGATCAATCCGACCGGCCCTTCGACCCACGCTTCCAGGTCCTGAAAGACGCGCGCGGCAAGCCCGCGCGCGTGCGCGTGCCGCGCGGGACCCGTTTCGCCGTGGGCGATGCGCTCGGCAGCATCAACAGCATGTCCCACGTCCACCTCGATTACTATCCGGGCGGCTCGCTCGTCAATCCCTTGACCCTGCCTTTCCCCGGCGTGCTCGATACCATCGCGCCGCGCCTGCAAAGCGTGGCGCTGTACGACAGCATCGGCCGCCGCCTGGGCGCCAGGAAGGGCCAGCCGGTGCGCGTCGAGCGCACGCTTGGCGAGGTGTCGATCGTGGCCGACGGCTACGACCAGATGGACGGCAACCTGGCACGGCGCCGGCTCGGCCTGTACAAGCTCGGCTACCAGCTGCTGCGCCCTGATGGCAGCGCGCTGCCCGGTTTCGAGCAGCCCCTGATCACCCAGGTCTACGACCGCCTGCCGCGCGAGCGCGAAGCCGTCAAATTGCTGTACGCGGAGAACAGCGGCATCACGGTCTACGGCAGCAAGGCAACGCGTTTCGCCTATGCGGTCAACAACACGCTGCAAGGCGGGCGTGTGGCGCCGGGGTCCTGGAAGGTGGGGGCGCTGGCGCCCGGGGATTACATCCTGCGCATCTATGCGGCCGATTACGCCGGCCAGGTGGCAACCGAGGGCAGGGACCTCGCGATCAGGGTCGAGTGATGTTGTAGGGTGGGCACTCTGAAGTGCCCACCCTACGGGTCCGATCATCCGTTAACGCATGCAGCAGGACCTGGGGTGGTCGGGTCGCCCGCCCACGCGTTCAATCCAGGCATGCACTGAGGCGCACGCACACGAAGCGCAAACTAGCGCAGCAGCTTCAACCCCGGCGGCAGCGCTTCGCCCAGCATCCGCGTTTCGCTCGCCTGGTCAAGCTCCACCACCTCGCGCACCAGCGCCGTCCACGCAGCGGGCGCGCCGGCGGCGTTCAGGCGCCGCAGCACCTCGGCGCGCACCGTCTCGCCGATGTCGCGCGAGCGGTCGCCCGTCATGCGCGCGATATGGGTCGCGGCAAAGCCGGCAGGCTCGATCTTCTTCCAGTCCAGTTTCATGAGCTTGCCCAGCCACTCCTCCGCAACCTCGGCGGACGCGACTTCGTGCGCGCTGGCGTGGAAGGACTGGCGCGCGCCGACGCGGCCGAGTGCCCACAGGTAGCGCCCACAGGTCGCCGCCGTCTTCGCATCGAGCTTGGCGGCGCCCGCGGGAAGGGCGACGATTTGCTCCATCATCCAGTTGCCGATCTCCGCCTTGTAGGCCGCCGGGATGCGTTCCAGCGATGCGCCCAGGCGCAGCATGTCCTCCTCGCTGCCGTCGACCAGGGTGATCGGCCGCTTGCCACGCTCGGACGCATCGGCCTGCAGGTTGAAGGCGAAGTCATCGAGCAGGCGCAGCTGCGCTTCGGTGTCGAGGCCCCCGGCCACGCGGCGCCACAGCGTCCACCATTCGGCGCGCACCTGCGTGTCCTTGTGGTACTGCACGCCTGCCTCGAACATCGCCCACAGCTGCTCGATGCGCCAGGCATCGAGCGGGTGGCCGAAGCCGGGGCGCAGGCAAAAGCCCGCCAGGTTGAGCCAGGCGCGTTCGTGCTCGCCCGAGCGGCGCCGGCCTTTCGACCGTTCCATCAGCGCGTCGAACAGGCGCCGCAAGAGCGGCGTGGTCCATCCTTCGCGCCTGCCCAGCAGGTATTCGAGGCTGGCGCGCAGCTGGCGTACTTCCTTCGTGTCGACGGCTTTGGAGCGGGTGCCGAAGACGCGTTCGATCTTCTCGATCGCGGCATCGACCTGCGGCGGCAGGAGGTCGGTCTCCACCAGCTCCGTTTCGCCCTCGGGCTCGCGCAGCTGGAAGGCGAGCTGCCAGCGTCCGCTGCCGTCTTCGGCCACGCAATGCACTTCCAGCGAACCGACTTCGCTCAGCGACGCGACCAGCTGCACCGCGATCTCGCTGCGCGGTGCAGCGCCCGGCGCGGCACGCAGCACGGTGGCCACCGGCGGCAGCCGTACGACGTCCAGCGGATCGAGATCGACCAGCGCGCCCGGCTGCGGTACCTGGCCGGCGTCGGCCACCGTCGAGACGATGTGAAAACGCACCGGGCGCCCCAGGCGCAGCGCGAAGCTGCGCTCGGAAAGGCGTACTTCCTGGCTGGCGGCCGTGCCGCGCGGAAGCAGGCAGACGGCGCGCAGGCCGGCAGTGGAGCGTTCGCCTTCCAGCAGCAGGTAGTAGCTGCGCGCCGCGCCGCTTTCGATGGAAGGCGCCTGGCCCTGGCGCGCCAGCGAGTAGGCCACGCCGCCGCGCGCGACGGCAACATCGGGGTCCAGGTTGTGCAGGATGCGCAGCGGCTGCCCGCGCCAGCGCGCCAGCGTCTCGGCCAGGCGCCCGGCCAGCGCGGCGCCGCGGAACACGCCGCCGTTGAGGAGCAGGGTGTCCGGCACCGGCAGCGAGTCGGCGTCGAGCGGCAGCCCCAGCGCCTCGCGCGCAGCCGCCGCGTGCTGGCGCAGGAAGCTGGCGAGGTGGCGCGTCACGCCCGGATCGCTCGCATACGGCAGGCCGAATTCGACGATGCCGGCACGCGCGCGGCGCGCCGGCTCCTGCGTTTCGTTCAGGGGGAAGAAGCCGTCCAGCCCCACGCGTTCGATATCCTCGCGCCGCAGTTCGACTTTGCGGCTGCCGCCAATCAGGCGCGCGCCGGTGCCCAGCAGCGTGACCGCCACCTGGTCTGGCGCATCCAGGGCCAGCAGTTGTTCCTTGGCCGCGCGGCAGCGTTCCGTCAGCTGGGCCAGGCGTGCGGCCGACAGGCGCGCACGCGGCGCCTGCTGGCCATCCTGTTCGGCCATGCGCGATTCGACCAGGTGGGCGAGGGCCAGGTCCATGTTGTCGCCGCCAAGGATCAGGTGGTTGCCGACACCGATGCGCGTCAGGTGCGGTTCGCCATCGAGCAGTTCGACCTTCACCAGGCTGAAGTCGGTGGTGCCGCCGCCGATATCAAGCACCAGCACCAGGCGCGTATCGATCAGCTCCTCGGCCAGCGTGGCGCGGTGGCGGTACAGCCAGTCGTAGAGCGCGGCCTGCGGTTCTTCCAGCAGGCGCAGCTGCGGCAACCCCGCGAGCCTGGCCGCTTCGAGTGTCAGCGCACGCGCGCCTTCGTCGAACGAGGCCGGCACGGTGAGCACGACCTGCTGGTCTTCGAGGGGATGCCGGGGAAAACGGATATTCCAGTTGGCGCGCAGGTGCGACAGGTAGCTGGCGCTGGCGGCGACCGGCGAGACCTTCGGCACCTCGGGTCCGGCGCCCCAGGGCAGGATCGCCGCCATGCGGTCGACGCCGGGATGCGAGAGCCAGCTCTTGGCGCTGGCCACCAGCCGGCCCGGCGTGGCCGCCCCCAAGGTACGTGCGAGGCGGCCGATGGCGACGCGTTCGATGCCGGCGACGTCGGCCAGCTGCCAGGGCAGCTGCAACTGGCCCGGCCCGAGTTCTTCTTGCGCCGGGTGATAGCGGTTCGACGGCAGCAGCGGCGCGCCGGCCACTTCGCCGGGCGCCACCAATTGGTCGATGGCGAACAGTTCGACCTGCGACGCACCGGGCGCCGCATAGGCCAGCACCGTGTTGGTGGTGCCGAGGTCGATGCTGACCAGATAAGGCGTCACTGAGGCGTCACTGTTCCGACGTGGAGCGAACGTCGAATTCGACTTTCCAGCGCTGGCCGTCACGCGCCACCGCCGCCAGTTCCAGCGTGCCCGCTTCGGTCGCCAGCGCGTGCAGCTTCACTTGCACGACATCGCCAGGCATGCGTCCATCGGCCGGCAGCGTCGCCTGGATTTCGTTCTGTTCCTGCAGCTCGTCCGGGCCCCAGAAGTCGAGCACCTCGCCAATCTGGTCCTGGCGGCGCGTGGTCGAGCCGAAGAAGCGGAAGTGGACAGGTTCGCCCACAACGAGACCGAACTCCTGGCCCGGCAGTTCGAGCTCGCTGCCTTCTTCCATGCCGAAGGGCGCCACGCACAGGGCCTGGATCGGCGGCTCCATGCCGGGAATGGCCGGCATCGACGACTCCACGCCGACGTAATACGAACGCGCCGTGCCGCCGCGGATGCGCACGCCGCCACCGCGCCGCGCATAGCTGTAATACGCCGCTCCGCGTGCCACGGCCAGGTCGAGGTCCGCGCCTTCGAGCATGCGCGCGGGCTCAGCCCCTTCCATGTAGAGCCAGTCGTTGATGGTGTCCATTACGCGCTGGGACAGGATGCCGGATTTGAACACGCCGCCGTTGAACAGCACCGCGCTCGGATGCAGGAACGAATGCTCGGCGCTGACGCGGCCATCGAAACCTTCCAGTTCCGCGGTCGCTCCCGCCTGGCGCGCCAGGAAGGCGGCCAGGTGGCGCGTGACGGCCGCGTCCTGCGCGTAGGGCAGGCCCAGTTGCGTGAGGCCGGCACGGGCCCGCGTGGCCGGACGGGCGGCCGCTTCCACGCGCGGGAAGAAGCCATCGGTAATGAAAGTCGTGACTTCCTCGCGCGTGAGTTCCGTGCGAATCGAGCCACCGATCAGTTTCGAGCCGCGGCTTGGCACGACGATCGGCCAGGTGGTGGCGTTGGCGTCGGCCAGCAGGTGTTCCTTGGCGCCGCGGCAGCCGTAGGTAAGGGCACGCATCTGCCAGGCGTCGAGCTGGGTGCCGTTGGCCGCCAGCTTGCGTGCGACCAGGTGCGCAAGCGCCAGGTCCATGTTGTCGCCGCCAAGCAGGATGTGGTCGCCCACGGCGACACGGTGCGGTTCGAGCTTGCCGTCGCGTTCCAGGATCGCGATCAGCGAAAAGTCGCTGGTGCCACCGCCGACGTCGACGACCAGCACGATGTCGCCCGCCTTGACTTGCTTGCGCCAGGCGCCGCCGCTGCCCTGGATCCAGCTGTACAGGGCCGCTTGCGGCTCTTCCAGCAAGGTGGCGGAGGTGTAGCCGGCATTGCGCGCCGCTTCGGCGGTCAGTTCGCGCGCGCCCGGATCGAACGAGGCGGGAATCGTCACCGTCACTTGCTGCTGGTCGAAGGGGGCGTCCGGATGGGCGTTGTCCCAGGCGCGGCGCAGGTGCGCCAGATAATGGGTCGAGGCCTCCAGCGGCGAGACGCGCGTGACTTCTTCCGGCGCGTCGGACGGCAGGATGGCGGCGCGGCGGTCCACGCCCG
Organism: Massilia sp.; assembly: GCA_031398335.1. GTDB lineage: Bacteria > Pseudomonadota > Gammaproteobacteria > Burkholderiales > Burkholderiaceae_D > Telluria. Next base: position 19,523 of record JANNNC010000028.1, on the reverse strand, counting down.
GATGGCACAGCCAGCTCTTGGCCGACGAGACCAGGCGGATCGGCGTGGTGGCGCCGCGACTGCGCGCCATTTCACCGGCCACGGCAGTCTCGCCATCGGTATTCCACGGCAGCGCCAGTTCGCCCGGCGCCAGTTCGTCCGCGTGCGGCAGGTAGAGGAAGGAGGGCAGCAGCGGCAGCGCTTCGACGGTGCCGGGCGCGGTCAGCTGCGGCACGTCGAGCACGCCGTGCGCGGTCTGTTCGCCGTCGCTCGCTTCCAGGTCGACGTACGACAGCGCGCTGTGCGTGGTGCCGAGGTCGATGCCGATGGCGTAGCGCGCGCTCACAGTTCCACCTCGGCCGGCGCCAGCACGCTGGCATCGTGTTCTTTCGCCAGCTGCGGCAGGCGCACGCTGGTGGCCTTCCAGCCGCGGTGCGACAGCGTGCCCTTGAACGGCGCCTTGCCGACCACGTTGCCGGTCAGGCGCACGCTGGCCGCATCGAAGCCTTCCTCGAGGGTGACGCGCGCACCTTCGGCTTCACTGCGCACGGGTTGAATCGTGAAGTGGTCCTTCAGCACGCGCGCGCAGCCTTCGTGCACGACGCGGGCGGCGGCGCCGATGTCGGCGTCGGCATAGGCGGCCAGGTTTTCGTGGGCGAAGTCGATCAGGCGCGCTTCGCGTTGCAGCAGGGTCAATAATTGCAAGGCCGCTTCCGGCGTCGTTTCGCGCAGCTGGACCGGCACCGGCGCGGGCGCGGCGGCGGGTGCAGGCGTCGGAGCAGGGGCGGGCGCAGGGGCAGGCGCGGCGACCGGGCCGACCTGGTCATCGCGCACGCGCGCGGCGAATTCGGCATCGCCGACGGTCTTGAAAAAAGTGCCGAAGGCGAGGGAGAGCCGGCTCCAGAAAGAGGGCAGTTGGGTCGGTGTGCTCATTCTTGATGTTCTGTAGGGTGAGGGACCGGCGCGCTGTCAGACAGCCTCGGGTCCGGACAAACAGGAATGATACCAGTTCGACTACAGGGCCGGCACGCAGCCGACCACCCTACGCCGCCACGCAAGCCTGTACCGGTGGCATTACCCCCGCCGTGCTGCTTGAATGGCGGCAACGTCGATCTTCCTCATCGTCATTATCGCCGCGAAGGCCCGCTTCGCCACAGCCGGGTCCGGATCGGCAATGGCATCCGTGAGGACACGCGGGGTGATCTGCCACGACAGGCCCCATTTGTCCTTGCACCAGCCGCAAGCGCTTTCCTGGCCGCCGTTGCCGACGATGGCATCCCACAGGCGGTCGGTTTCGGCCTGGTCGTCGGTCGCGATCTGGAACGAGAACGCCTCGGTCTGCCTGAAGGCCGGGCCGCCGTTCAGGCCGATGCAGGGGATGCCGCACACCGTGAACTCGACCGTCAGGACGTCGCCCTGCTTGCCGGCGGGATAGTCACCCGGTGCGCGATGTACGGCTTTTACCGCGCTATCCGGAAACGTTTCGGCATAAAACTGCGCGGCATCCTGTGCGGTACCGTTGAACCAGAGACAAATCGTGTTTTTGCTGACCATGTTGTTCTCCTAAGTAAATGCTTACTCTGAATGCTTACTCCTTGATTTCCGCTTCGACCAGTTGCGCCAGCAATACGAGCGACTCCTGCCAGCCGAGATAGCAGGCCTCGGCCGGGATCAGCGCCGGAATCCCTTCCTGCCGGATGTGCATCTCGACGCCGCAGAACACCTCGCGCAGCGTTACCGTGGTCTGCATGCGGCCGGGCAGGTTCGGATCGTCGAACCCGGCCGTGTACGACATCCGTTTGCCCGGTTCCAGTGCCAGGTACTCGCCGCCGAACGCATGGCTGTGGCCGGTGGTGAGATTGGTGAACGACATCCCTTGAGCACCCGGTGCAGCTCGACAGTATTGGTGGACATGATCGGTTTCCTTGTTTCAAGGCAGAGGACGTCCCTCTGACTGTATGACGAATACAGTGTCCGGTATTCGACATCGCGGGACGGTTTTTTTCGCTGCCGGGGCCTGCGGCAGGTCGCCAACGGCGCTGAAAAAATGTCGAAATTCTTTACATAATTCGAATTGCTGAGTTAACAATGATCCGTAAGTGATTGATTTATATAAGTGTAAATACGCTGGTACGGCGGTTGCTTGTAGTGGAGTGCTGTGCCAACAATGTTCAACAAAGTGAAGGATTCGGTCATGAAACTTCTGAAAAAACTGGTCTGTGCCGCCGCTGTTGCAATGTCAATGGGTGTTGCCCACGCTGTTCCGGTCTTGAATGACTGGGTGTTCAATCCAACCGGCGGCGGTTTCGCTGGCGGCCAGACGATCAACGAATACCTCGACGTGAACGGCAATGCGTTCATCCAGATTAACCCGACGGGCGGCTCGAGCTTCACGTTTAGAGAACATGCTGTGTTCAACATTGTCCAGGCAGACGGTAACGGCGATCTTTTCCCTGTTACCTACCCGGGCGGCAACATCACCGCGATGTTCGAAGCGACCGGCACGGGTAACTTCAGCGGCGCCTTCACCTTCAGCGGCGGCACCATCCGCATGTTCCAGAATCCGACCAATGGCCAGTACGGCAGCGCCGCCGGAATCTTCGGCGCCAACCTGGGCAACGAAATCGCCGTATTCAACGTGATGGCAGGCGGTGGCGGCCTTGTCGATGCAAGCGGTTCTCCTACCAATAACGGGCAGGTGACTGTATTTGCACGCGCTGAAGCCGGCTCCCTGGACGCTGGCTATTTCTTCCGTGAAAATGGCGACGACCTGTCGCTGGAATCGATCATGGCGTTTGCGTTTACCAATGCGAATACCATTGCCAATCCGACCGATATCCTGGTCAGCGAAGTCGCTTGCCAATACGCTGGCTTTACCGGCGCCGGCTGCAACGGCAGCGACTACACGAATGGTCCAGGCAACTTCTTCATTGGTGGCAACGGCCAGTTCAAGCTGTCCGAAGTGCCGGAGCCAGGTTCGCTGGCCTTGTTCGGCATCGCCCTGCTGGGCGCCGGCGTCGTGACGCGCAGGCGTTCGATGAAGGCTTGACGAATCGTTTCGTAGCACATCGCGAAGAGCGGGCTTGCCCGCTCTTTTTTCGCGCTTTCATTTTTGGCGTCCGGCGAATCACCGCCATTCATTGCCGCGACGCACACTACAAAAAGAGTGATTGCCCTCTCCACGCACTGAATGGAGACGGTATTGACCTAGATCACCCAGCCAGCAGCGGGCCAGCAAGCGCCGATCGTGACCAGCATGCGGGTCGTGCCCTGTCGGCGAAGTGCCGGGCGGCGAACCGATCCGCAAGACGCTGGAAGATGCGCGCGAGCTCATCGTCGGCCAGTCGATCGGCAACTACCAGGGCCTGCTCAATACCATGCGCGCCACCTTCGCCGACCGCGATGCGGGCGGGCGCGGCCTGCAGACCTTCGACCTGCGCATCGCCGTGCACGCCGTCACCGCGATCGAGTCGGCGCTGCTCGACCTGCTCGGCAAGTTCCTCGGCGTGCCGGTGTGCGCGCTGCGGGGAGAGGGGCAGCAGCGCAGCAGCGTCGAGATGCTCGGCTACCTGTTCTACGTCGGCGACCGCAAACTCACCGATCTGGACTATGCGAGCGAACCCGACCAGGCCGACGCCTGGCTGCGCCTGCGCCACGACAAGGCGCATGACGCCCGAAGGCGTCGTGCGCCTGGCCGAGGCGGCCTACGCGCGCTACGGCTTCAAGGACTTTAAACTCAAGGGCGGCGTGCTGCAGGGCGACGAAGAGATCGAAGCCGTCACCGCGCTGGCCGAGCGCTTCCCGGACGCGGGCGTGACGCTCGACCCGAACGGCGCCTGGTGGCTGGCCGAGGCGATTCGCCTGTGCTGCGACCAGCACCACGTACTGGCCTATGCGGAAGACCCGTGCGGCGCCGAGAACGGCTATTCGGGCCGCGAAGTGATGGCCGAATTCCGCCGCGTCACGGGCCTGAAAACCGCGACCAACATGATCGCCACCGACTGGCGCCAGATGGGCCACGCGATCGCTCTGCAGTCAGTCGACATCCCGCTGGCCATGTTCACGCCGCCGCGCCGGAAGATCACGGCGCTCGATACGCACTGAATCTGGCAGGACGGCCAGCGCCTGACCAGGGAGCCGCTGCAGATCGTCGACGGCATGATCGCCGTGCCGGCCAGGCCGGGCCTGGGCGTCGAAATCGACATGGACGCACTCGAAGCGGCGCACCAGCTCTACCTTGGCAAGGGCCTCGGCGTGCGCGACGATGCGCGAGCGATGCGCGAGCGATGCAGTTCATTTTCCCGGGCTGGAAGTTCGACAACAAGCGGCCGAGTTTCGTGCGCTGAACACGGCTGCAAGCGTGAATTAAAAAACCACCGGTGTCGCAGCCGCTGGTTTTTTATTGGCGTGTGAATCGCGATGTCGCGCCTTGCGACCGTGCGTTGAACGCGTGGGCGGCGCATCCGGCGCGTGATTTCGCACGTCGTGGCTCCACCCGGAACGTCGCGTTCAAGCGGCGGTGACGCCGCCCGCGCGTTCAACGAGCGCATATGTCCGCAGGACGCAAAAAAGCCACCGGACTCGCACCCGGTGGCTTTTTTGCAGCGCCCGCGCGAAGCGGGCCGTCCATCAGAACGTGTGGCGCACGCCCAGGTTGAACGCGGTGTCGCCGGTGCCGGCGTCGGTGTTGTTGGCCACCGTGTAGCCGGCGCCGTTCTTGTTGACCATGTGGCCATAGACCGTGTAGATCGTCGTACGCTTCGACAGGCCGTACAGGTAGCCGATACCGTACGAACGCGCGTCCTGGTTGAAGGCGGTCTTGTCGTCCTTGCGCATGACCGTCGCGACCACATTGCCCGGGCCGACCGGCGCGATCACGCCCAGCAGGATCTCGTTGCCGTCGGTCGATGCCGTCGGCCGCGCGCCGCCGTACGGGTTGTTGGCGTTGCCCAGCGGGGAGGCATTGAAGCCCTTGTCGGCGCTGAACGCGGCATACGCTTTCACGACCTTGAAGTCGTAGTTCGCTGCAATGAGCTTGTTGCTGGCGTTGCCGCGCACGACCGGCGTCACCCCGGGCGCTGCCGCAACGTCCGAGTTCTTGTGGTTGTAGGCCACGCGCACGTTCATGGGACCCTTCACGTAGCCGACCGATGCGCCGATATTGCGGCCCGACTTGCTGCTGCCGGCCTGCTCGCCGAAGGCGTACGCGATATCGCCCGTCAAGCCGCTGACGGTCGGCGTGGTGTACATCACGGTATTGCTGGTGCGGACGTTGGCACCGAAGTCCGGGAACACGTTCTTCGAGCCGCCGGCGTAACCGGTGGCGAACGGGTCGCCGACCTGGGCCAGCGCCTGGTGCCACGGCGTGTACTGGCGGCCCAGCGTGAGCATGCCGGCCTTGCCCTTGATGCCGACAAAGGCCTGGCGGTTGAAGAGGGTGCCGGCGGCGTCGACTTCGCCGGTGTCGATCCTGGTGCCGTTCTCCAGCGTGAACAGGGCCGTCATGCCGCCGCCCAGATCCTCGGTGCCGCGGAAACCGATGCGCGAGGCGGAGCCGATGCCGCTGCCGACTTTGGTGACGCTGCCGGCCACGCCGCCGCTTTCGTGCAGCAGGCCGGCGTCCATGATGCCGTAGATGGTGACGTTGGTCTGGGCCTGCGCGGCGCCGGCGGTGAGTGCGAAGGCTGCCGCGGCGATGATGGTCTTGTTCATGTTGTCTCCTGGTTGGGGCTGATGCCTGTTTTGCTTATATTGTTGTAACGGTGAATTATCCCTGCGTCAACGCTCCGTCTTTTACGCGCCACAAACCAGCGGGTTGGCGTCCTGCAGACAAGGCACGGCGCGCGTAAAAAACCCCGGATGCGATTACTGCGGGCCGAGCGATTTGATCAGCGCGCCGGGCTGCTCGCATTCCTGCGGGTTCAGGTCGATCAGCGGGGTACGCACGGGACCGCCGCGACGTGCTCGACCAGGCCATCCTGGCTCGCTTCGGTCAGGTAGTGCGGCATCAGGAGGATGCCATGGGCGCCCAGGCGCTCGGCTTCCTGTGCGTATTTGATCGCGGTGCGGGTCGGGCCGCCGGCGCCGGCCAGGATCGGCACCTTGCCGCGGCAGGTCTCGACGGCGACCTTGACCACCTGGGTGGTGTCCTCTGGCGTGAGCGAGAAGAACTCGCCGGTGCCGCCGGCGACGAACAGCGCCGACGCGCCGTAGGGGGCCGGGACGAAATCGCCCTGGGCACCGAAGTCGGTGACCGGGAAGGACAGCAGGCCGGAGGAGAGGATCTGTTTGAGGTCGTCGGGAGTGAACATGCCGTGTCCGCCTTTACGGTGTGGAGTAAGGGTAAAGGCGTATGGATGCTTTCATCAGTTATCAGTCATCGTACAACACAAAAATTGTGATCGCAACCACCCATTGGGCGACAAATGAAAAACGCCTGCGGGAGCAGGCGGGGGCGTTACCGGGCCACGCCTTCGATCAGTTCCTGCGCACGGCGAAGGCGTTCGCGGCTGTTGCTGAGGTGGGTGCGCATGGCGGCCCTGGCCGACTCGCCATCCTTGCGCGCGATGGCGCTGTAGATGTCTTCGTGTTCGTTGATCACGCGTTCCATATAGGCCGCGGGGTCGTCCTTGGCCAGGCGCGCGGAATTGACGCGCGAGCGCGGGATGATGTTCAGGCCGAGGTGGCTAAGGATGTCGTGGAAGTAGCGGTTGCCCGAGGCTTGCGCAACGAGCAGGTGGAACTGCAGGTCGGAGGGCACCGTCTGGCCGCCGCTGCGGGCCGATGCCTGGAAGCTGTCGAGCGCGGCGCGCAACTGCACCAGCTGCTCGTCGCTGCGGCGGCTGGCGGCAAGGGCGGCCGCTTCGGTTTCCAGGCTGATGCGCAGTTCCAGGATGGCGACCAGGTCGCGCACCGTGATCACCGTATTCGGGTCCAGGCCCAGGGTGTTGGCGTTGGACGGCTCGAGCACGAAGGTGCCGATGCCATGGCGCGTTTCGACCAGCCCGGCCGCCTGCATGTGCGAGATCGCCTCGCGCACGACGGTACGGCTGACCCCCAGCTGGCGCATGATTTCCGACTCGGTCGGCAGCTTGTCGCCCGGTTCGAGCGCGCCGCCGCGGATGCTGTCGGTCAGGTGCGCGACCACCCCTTGCGCCAGGTTTCGGTGCTTTTTCGGCGGAGCCAAAGGGAGGGGCTGAGAGTTCATGGACGCCGGAATAGGGATAATGAGAATGTGCTGACAAGGCGCATTATACAATGATGTAGGTTGTCGGATGACTGATGAGGCGTGTGACCGGCAGCGTGTTTGAAGCGGCGAGCGCCAATAAAAATGCCAGTCGGCGTGGCCGACTGGCATTCTTGCGGGCCCCTTTTCAAGAGGGCCATGTGGTCTCCGTACTGCAGTCACGCCTTGCCGGCGCGTTTGCGGCTGGCGAGGCCGGCGCCCAGCATGGCGATGCCGAACAGGGCCAGCGAACCTGGCTCGGGCACTTCCGACAGCTTGAACTGGCCGTTGTTCGAGCCGAAGATGTATTCGCCCGGAGCGTTTGCATAACCGGTACCGTCGCAGCCGGGGCCGGTAAAGCCGGCAAACTGGCAGGCGATTTCGTCCACCATCACATCGGTCGGATCGCCAATGGTGTTGTTGTTGGTAAAGGCAAACGCCATGATCGATTCCAGCGCCAGGTCGCGGCCGTTTTCGCGGAAGAAATAGCCGGTTTCCACGCTGCCTGCAGGCGCCCTGACCAGCACGCTGGTTTGACCATTCGTGATTGGGCTGCCGCTGGCATCGACCAGGCCGCCACCGCCCGACAGGACGTCAAATTCGGCAATCAGGTTGCCCAGGTTCGCCCCGTAGAAGCCCTCGGTACCGCCATACTGGCCGGGCGTAGGGTTCTGGTACATCTTGAGCGAGCCGCTGGAGAAGGTGAAAGCGCCGTTGAAGCTGCCGGTACCGACTGCTTCAAACGTCGCGCTGATATTACCGCCCGGATAGTTGATCGGGAACAGCCCACCCCTCGAGTCTGCCTGCGCGACGTTGAACACCGAATGCTCGCGGAACGAGAAGCTGTTGCCGCCGGTCGGGGTCAGCTGGATGAAGCCTGTACCGTTCACGTCCAGGTATTCGTTGATGACCTGGCCACCTGCAAAACCTCCACCGGTTGGGTTAAAGACCCAGTTGTTCAGCACAGTTTCCGCGTTGGCGGTTCCTGCCACGGACATTGCAACAACAGCAGCAGTACAAACCAGTTTGTTCAGAGATTTCATGATTGGTCTCAGGTAGTCGAACGGTTTTACAGCGAGCTGACCTATACGCAATTACCGGGCCAATGCCGCATCGCCGTTTCAGATCAAACACTTATGCAAAATATATGATTGAGAATGGACGCAACTGTAAAACATTTCGACAAATGGTAACTATTTTTTTTGACTACAAGTATGTGCCAATGAAAATAGTCGTTTCTCCACGGACCCAGTAGCAAGACCAGTCCTTGTCCGGCTGCCTATTCAGCCGATGCGCCGCATCGATCACATCCTGCAATTCCACCGGGTCGCTGAACGGTTCCTCGTCCACTGGCCGGTATGCCAGTCCGGCATGTCGATCATCGGCCGGCGATAGCGTTGCCACAGGGTGTCGAGCATGTCGCACAGCGGGGCGATGGGCTCATCCCCGCGAGGCAGCGGCGCATGCGGTCCGCGCAGCGACAGGGCGCGGCCCATCCCCACTCGCCGGCGCAGAAGGAAAAGAAGGTGATCTCGTTAATCGGCGTGAAGATATGCGGGCCGCGCACCTTCGGCAGCACCTATTCCGCCGCGGCGCGGCAATATTGCGCGTAACGGCTCACGAATGCCTCGGAAAACGGGTCGAGGTCATCCGGATAGCCATAGTGGCAGAGGTCCCAGATCGGCAGGATTTTCGACGCATTCATGGCGTCGATAAAGGGATCGACCGACGAGAAATCGTAACTGCCGCCCTTGTCCACCATCGGCCACTGGATGCCTTCGCGGGCCATGGCGATGCCCAGGCGGTTCAGGGCCTGGTAATCCTCGGCCGCATGGCGGTCGTGCCCGGTTTCCGCAACCAGGTTGCGCCGTACGCCTTCGCCCCAGCAGACGCTGGAGCATTCGAAGCCGGGCGGGAAGAAGGTGGGAAAGATGCCAGGACGCTGTGCCATGCGGCTTTCCTTTCGAGTTCAAAGGATGCCACGAGTCGGCTGGCGCTGGGCAGTTGATGCGTGCCTGAAATGTTTTGTTGGGAATATGCACTGCTGAGACATTTGGTAACGTTTCTTACAGGCCTGGCTCTAGTGGCGATCGCGCCTTTCCTTTGTAATGGGCGATTGTTTAATTCACGCACAACACCAATGATGAAACATCAGCGCATCGCAGTTGCCGTCGCCTGTGAACAGGGCAGGCGCCAGTGCTAGACGACCTCCAACACGGATATGATCGCCGCTACGCCCGCCGCGATCAAAGGATGTCGACGCTTGTCTACCGGTCGCAGGTCGTGCGCCACGTATTCGGGAAGGGCGTCGCCAGGGTGTTCATGCACATCATGCGGGTCGACGCCAGCGTTGCCCAGCGCGTATTGCGTTCGGCAAGGGCGAAACTGAGGCGCTAGCGGCGCGGCATCCAGGCTGCCGCTTCGCTTATTTCGCCCAGTAGTCGACCACCAGCGAGCGCTCCAGGCAGGTTTTCAGGGTGGCGACGAAAGCCGTATGCGCCGGATGGTCGAGGTAGACGTCGCGGTCTTCATTGCGCGCAAAGCTCAAGGTGAAGCAGTGCGTAAAACCGTCGTTCAGGCCTTCCGGGCTCACGTTGGTGCCGCATTCATAGGACACGATGCCGGGAACGGCCTGCGAGAGGGCGGCAAAACCGGTCACCACGGCGTCGATTTGTTCGGCGGTCGCGTCAATCTTGAATGCAAACAGGACGACGTGGCGCAGCAAGGCGGGTGAATTGGTAGTCATGGCGTGGCTGGGTAAAAAGAAGAGAAAAGCAATCTTACCTGTTCCTGCGCCGCGCCTCGCGCGCACTCGTGCCCGTGGCAGCGGCGCATTCCGTTATGATGGCGCCCAACAATCCAGCCACAAGAAAATCATATGGACAGCCACATCGACAGAAAGCAGATTCGCTGGAATCCGCGCCCACGTACCCGCGCCGGCCTCCATTTAAAAACGGAGAAACTGCCGTATCAACGGCCGGTCATCGCCCAGCCGCAATTCACCGCGAGCGCCATCATGGTGGCCGAACGCATGGACCTGCGGGCGCTCTCGGGTTTCGAAATCATCGCGAAATCGCCGTATATGGTGAAACTGGGCGCGGGCGGTATCGCCGCGCTGTTCCGCTATGGCGCGGTGGTGCTGTTCAATGCGTCAAGCGACGAAAAGGCGCGCCTGCTGCAGATGCTGGCGGCGCATTCGTCGGGTCCCGGCGATATCGGCGCCGAAGAAGTGGCGATGATCCACGTCGGGCCGGACGACGAGGAAGGCCCCGCCGGCCAATTCATCAAAATTAAAAATGCCGACCGCCTGCGCCTGCAACTGATTGCCGAGGTCATGGCAAAAGCGACCATGCTGTCCTTCCAGGAACGCCGCGCCGCGCGCGACTTCGACCGCAGCGAACCGCTGGCGCGCGACCTGGCCGAGGACGGGCGCTTCTCGGCCAAACCGGCCGAGCTGCTGAAAGCGGTCGGCAACATGCTGCTGGCGGAAAACCGCCTGAACGGCCGCGCCGGCGTGCTCGACCGCCCGGACCTGCTGTGGGATAACCCGGGGCTATCGGGCCTGTATGCGCGCCTGGAGGGCGATTACGAACTGCATGACCGTGCGGCCGCCCTCGACCGCAAGCTGACCACCTTGTCGCATACCTCGGAGACGCTGGTCGAAACCATGCGTTACCACAGCTCGCACCGGCTGGAGACGGCGATTTTCCTGCTGATTTTTGTCGAGCTGTGCCTGGGCTTGTACGGACACTTCGGGCGGTAAGAGCGCGAGCCGAATCGGACGTCCAATAATCAAATCATTACTTTGATCCACCCGCCTGCAACGCCTTGATCCGCGCCATGGCGTTCACCTGGTTCTTGTCCACCGCGACCGCCTTTTCGTAGGCCGCGATTGCCAGTGCGGTTTCACCCAGCGCCTCATACGCTTCTCCCTCGCTGTCGAAGGCATTGCCGTATCTCGGCTCGAGGTGCGTGGCCAGCTTGAACAGCTCCACGGCGCCGCGCGCGTTTTTTGCACGCAGCAGCTGGTAGCCCAGGGTGTTCAGGTTCACGGGGCTGAGCCTGAAGTCGGGAGACTGTGTGGTCATCCGGGTATGAATCGACTGCGCATCCCTTAATCCGGCGGTCGAGAAAGCACGCAGGAAGTCCGCTTCGCCAAAGAGGATGGCGCTGGCAGGGCGAAACTCCATCGACATCAGGTGCGGGCCAATCCCGTGCCGCGCCGGTGCTTGCTTCAAAAACGCCAGCGCCTTGGCATCGTTTTTCAGATAGGCGTCCAGGAAGCGGTGTACGTACAGGGCGCCGCTTCGATAGGCCTGCAGCACGTCGGCACGCGGGTAGTCGCCGAATGCGCCGTCCCCGGCAAAACGCAGCTGCACCGAGCTGAAGTCCGAGTGCCTCATCGGGTGCATGGTGGTGACGTAGACGTCCGAGTATTTCATGGTGTTGAGGTAGCTCGCGCCCAGTTTGTCGTCGCGCTCCAGCGCCTCCGCCGTCGGTGCGCGGGCGCCCAGGAACAGCATTGGCACAGCGGTACGCGCCGGCCGCACATAGCTGGCCGCGCCCCAGATCTTCGGGTGGAACCGGATCGAGCCGTCCAGGCTGACCAGCGCCTTGAAGCGGCTCGAGCGCGCCGCCGCGAACACATTGGCCATGCCGCCCCAGCTGAAACCGGCTGCCGCGATTTTCGTGATGTCGGCCTGCGGCAGCGTTTGCGCATAGTTGGCGAGGAAGGCCATGTCGGCTGCCTGGGCTTCCACGCCTTCGATGTCGTCGGTCATCATGACCGAGCGCGCACCCAGGCTGCGGCTGGCGATCACGATGTAGCCATGGCTGGCCAGGTATTCGCAGAGATCCAGGTTTTCGTACGCGCTCGAGGCAAAGCTGGGTGCGTAAATCACCACTGGATAACTGCCGTCGGCGGGTGGGGCGCCACGTACGGACAGGGTGGCCGCGCCATAGTGCGCTTTCTGGGGCCCCGCCAGCCAGGCTGCCCGCTGCTTGCGGGCCTCGGCGCCGGGCAAGGCGAAGTCGACATCGGCCAGGCTGGCCTGGCGATAGTCGACCACCTGCATGGGCGCTGCACTGGTGCGCTTGGCCGGATACCAGACCAGGGTCTGGATTGGCCGTGCCGGCCCGACGTTTCCCGCCTTGCCGAAAGCATCGACTTGCGCTTCGAGTACGCGGCTGTAGTCGTATTGCTGCTCGATGCGCAGGCCGACGGCATGCGGGCCGGCTTCAGGAATGATGCCAGGCGCGCTGGCCGCTGGAAGGGTGGCCTGGGCATTGCCTGCGATTGCAAGGAGGATCAGAAAAGGACGGAGGCTCATTGGATTTATCCTGTTATTTCGATGATTCAAAATAACATCCGCGCATTGCGGATCACTGAGCCGTGTGACCAATTGTCGAAACAGAGCGATGAAATGCAGGATTCCGTGGAATGCTCTTTTCAGAATATGCCTGCGCATTTATCGGTCGACAGTGTTCAGCGCTTTTCCCTGTTGATCTGTTGCAGTAGCTTGAAAGCTTCGCGCTCGAACATCGGTTCCGCCTCTCCCAGTTCTTTGCTCGCCAAAACATAAGCGGCGCGCTTGCGCTCTTTCTTTTCTTCCACCGGGACTGCCGCCTTCATACCCGGCGCGCGTCGTTGCGTACGCCTTCCATCAATCCGTCAGCCGAACCGTCGAGGATCCACTGAGTGGCCAGTGCGGCCGTCAGAGGAGCAACCATCAGCGCAAATGATCTTGGCGCGACCAGGAAACGTTCGCGTTCGTGCGGGTTGCGTACGAGCACGAAGGCGACACGCAAGCCGGGCGTCAGGCATTTCGACAGGGTTGAGATGTAATACACCTGTCCCGAGGCAAACCTGGCAATAGGTGGTGGCGGGGCATCGGCAAGGAGCCAGTAGGGATCGTTCTCGACGATGCGTACATTGCAGCGCTTCGCGATGCTGGCACAGGGGGCTTGCGCCGGCGTTCCGGAATGGTAATGGCGGTCGGGTTCTGTAATGTCGGATTGAGATAGACCAGCGCAGGCTTGTGCTGGCGGCACGCTTCCTCGAGCATCTCAGGCACCATCCCGTGCTTGTCCGCTTCCACCGCGGCGATCGCCGCTTGCGCACCCGCACAGACAACAACCTGTCGAGAATCCAGATGTCCAAACATCGGTTCGAGCTATTTGGCTCCAGCCTTACGGTTGGAATCACTGCCCCCTCCCAAGTGGTAGGTCATCAGCAATTCATTATCTGCCCTCATCAGCACTTGGGACAGTCCTTGTTTCAACATGTCGTCGAAGTCCACGCCATCCGGCGGCGGCGGGTATTCATGCTCAGGTCGAGAACCGAGGTCAACTCGACTTTTGGCGCCGCAACATAAGTGCCCCGCGCGCCGCGGCCCTCCAACAAGTTGCGGCGTCTGGCTTTATCATAGGCGCGGGTGATCGTCGTCAGGTCGAGAATCAATTGCGCCGCCAGCTGGCGCTGCGGGGGCAGGCGGTCGCCCGGTTTCAGTGATCCCTCCGCCACTGCCGCCTGCAGGGTATCCGCAATCTGCAGGAAACGCGGCCCGCCGTGCACGGCCAATCGCGGCAACCAAATTGGCAAATCATCATCGTGCATGGATTTCAACTGGGACATTTTGTCCCAATGTATGGAAATCGCTTTTAAGTAGAATGCCCCAGAACGTGCAGCAAGACCATACTTGCATGGCATTTCGCTGACGTTTCTGATGGTTTGAACAAAAAATGAAGCTGCTGAAGCAGCGTTTTAAGGTAGTGCTCCTCACGATAGATAGTGTCAAGTAATAGCCTGGAAATACTCAAAATGATGGATTGGTTCCCTATAGTCGCCTTTACGTTCAAGGTTCTGGTGTTGGGCACGGGCATGTTCTTTGCCATCAAGTGGCATTACGATCAAGGGAAGAAGGAGAAGGAGAAGGAGAGGGAGAGGGAGAAGGAGAAGGAGAAGCGCGCGGTGCTACGCGCGGTCGGCAAGGGGGCCGCAGTCTTCGTGCTATCGCTCCTGTGCCTGGGGCTCATCACCTTCGTCCTTATCAGGAGGTTCAGTTTGGACTTGACCTTACCATGATGGCAAAGAATAGTCGGCCGATATCTAGGCCCGCCAGCGCAAGCACGTATCTATGTTAGCATTCAGCCGTAAAAATCAAACATGGTTCTACCATACATGATGCCACCATGGCTGCAGGATATCGGCTGGTACGCGCCGAACGCTTGGACCATCGAGGCCTGTCATAGTGTGCTCTGGCGCGGAGAAGACCTGATGGATCTGCTGCCGGAACTGGGCTGGCTACTGGACGTGGCCATCGTGGGTATAACACTGCTGGCCCTGCTGGTGTCCAGGTTAAGGCTTCGGTCCTAGGGATATCCAACATGGCGACATCGACGATCGATAGCCGGGTCAGCAGTGCTACTAAAGTGGTCGGGCTGGTGCTTGCGAGCCTGGTTATAGGCACTTGGCTGGCCGTCCATGTCGGCGCGATCTTCCTGGTCGACTGGGCGGCGACATGGCTTTGGCTCGCGGCACCTGTTGTCGTTGCCCTACAGTGCTGGCTGAGCGTTGGCCTGTTTATTGTCGCCCATGACACGATGCATGGCTCGCTGGCGCCGCACCATCCGTGGCTGAACCGCGCCATCGGCTGCTTTTGCGTCTTCATCTATGCCGGCTTTTCGTATAACAAGCTCTACGAAAACCATCACGCCCACCATCGTAATGCCGGCACGGCCGATGATCCCGATTTCGATATCGATCATTCCAGTAGCTTCTGGCCGTGGTATTTCAAATTCTTTCGCCACTACTTTGGCTGGCGTGAATTTGGGATGCTGACCGTCGCCGTGGTCATCTACTTGTTCATCCTGCGTGAGCGTTTCCCGACCATGTTAGTTTTCTGGGCTTTGCCCGCGCTGCTGTCATCTGTGCAGCTATTCTATTTCGGCACCTATCGTCCGCACCGCGTCGATGACATACCGTTCGACGATCGGCACTGCGCCCGCAGCAACGACCTTTCGCATTTCATATCCCTGCTGACCTGCTTTCATTTCGGCTACCATCATGAGCACCACGACGCGCCATGGGTGCCGTGGTGGAAACTGCCGGCGCACCGCCGGTCGACAATCAACCTGCAATATCCTAAGGTCGAGAATGAATAGCCTGTTGCATTACCTTATCCCCATTATGCTCGTGGTGGGGGCCGTAGCCTTCATGGAATGGTTTGCGGCCTGGTCGCATGAGCACATCATGCATGGCTGGGGCTGGGGCTGGCATAAGTCCCACCACGAACCGCATGACGCGGCGCTGGAGAAAAACGATCTCTATGCTGTTGTTTTCGCCGCGTTCTCCATTGCACTGTACTTCGGAGGGACTTGGTTGTGGCCTTTGTGGTGGATCGCCGTTGGCATAACGATCTACGGCGTGTTGTATTTTTTCATGCACGACGGTCTAGTGCATCAGCGTTGGCCGTTCAAGTATGTGCCGCGCAAAGGCTACCTCAAGCGCGTCTACCAGGCCCACCGATTGCATCACGCAGTAAAGGGCCGAGATGGCTGTGTGTCATTTGGATTCGTCTATGCCGAGCCTGCCGTCATGCTGCGCAGGAAGCTGCAGGACAACAGCCGGAGGTTTCCCACCAGCGCTAGAGAAGACCAGAACCAGTGCCCATCCGGGCACTGATCAGGGGCGCTGCCACAGGTCTTTGCGCGGTGTTTCACGCATGATGATGCGCGTTGCGGCCACGTCCTCCAAATCAAGGCCCAGCAGAGTAAGCTTTTTGATCGTAGTGGTCGAGACGCGCTGGTCTCAGACTGCCGGACCACTTGCTCGGAGCTTGCTGCCAATAGCGCGGTAAATACGCCGTTCCGTTGCTATCGCCCAGGCCGATCGCGCCGGCAGGGCCGCCAGGCCAACCACGCCGGGAATTCCGGCTCCTGGATGAGCGCCCGCCGACAATATAGAGATTGGAAATCTTGTCATCGCGGTTGTGGGGACGGAACCACGCGCTCCTGGTGAGGTGAATCGCTACGCCCGCTTCTGGCCGAAAGCGGCCCTGTCAATACAGAGGAGGTGACTTGAGCCAGGCATCTGCCCAAGTTTCACTGCGTATCGCTCTTGACCATTTCGAGCAACTCAATCTGCACAGAGTCGGTGTTTGTTGCAGCTCGGTTTACGCCTTCAGGCACACGACAGCAGTGGCGCCGGCCCCGTGGCAATCGTGCCGCGCACCCCGTTGCGCCCGCCGCGCTTGACTGCATAGAGTTGCTCGTCGGCGGCGGCGATCAATGCTTCGAAACTGGCCGGTGGCGTGGGATGCTGCGCCGGCACCGAGGCGACGCCAAAGCTGGCGGTCGCGGAAACCAAGGTGCTGCTGCCCAAGGACGTGGAAGCGTTGGCAAATGCCTCGCGGATCCGTTCGGCCAGTGCCTGGGCCCCGGCTAGTTCCGTCTGGGGCAGTACAAGCAGGAATTCCTCGCCGCCATAGCGGATAACGCTGTCGACCGCCTCGCGCGCCATCGACTGAAGCAGGCCGGCGAATTCGCTCAGTACCTGGTCGCCGGCTGCATGGCCGTGCGTGTCGTTGATGCGTTTGAAATGGTCGATATCGCACAGGATCACCGACAAGGCGCTGCCGTAGCGGCGTGTGCGCGCCAATTCGGCCTCCAGCAGGCCGCGTTCCAATACCCGGCGATTGTGGCAGCCCGTCAAGGGATCGCGGTCGGCCAGCTCTTCGAGCAGGATGGTGGAGCGAAATTGCTCGCGCTGCGCAAGATGGAAACGGCGCGCCGCGATATAGCCGAGGGCATTGCCGAGAATAAGCAGCAAGACCAGGGCCACCACATCCTCCGTGTTCAGGGCTCCCTGGATCAACAGCATCGCCGCAAATACCATGCTGGAGCCGATGCCGATTGCTAGCGCATAGATAAACCGGTTCGGAAAGATGACATAGACTGCCATCAAAATCATCGCAAACGACATCAGGTTCCACGCCATGGCGGCGCTCTGGTACCAGCACAGCACCGGGAAGGCAGCCAGTCCCGCTACCAGGACCGAACAGGTGGCGTGGATAGAGACCGGTACCGAATCCGGATAACGGGAAATGGCGGCGCAGGCGCCCAGTGCGACCAGCGCGACGACGACGCGCAGGGCGACCAGGGTCCAGGCGGTAACGGTGGGACCCAGCGTAGCGATATCGGTAAGGCCGAACGCGACATAAAAAACGGCTGAAAACAACAGGCTCGCTTTTAATTGGGCATTACGTTCCGGCAGAAAATGACGGATAAAGCGGTCTTCGAATTCCCGATCCGCAAACTCGGCGCGTTGGCGGTCAATGGTCAGGCAACGCGTGGACAGGTGTTGGGTAGACACAGCAACTTTCGGCAGTTGAACTTGATCAGGCGATCGCGCCGCTGCAGTTGCAGGCTCGTCCGGTATCATCAGCCGCCATTTTAACCCAAGCAGCCATCGGAATTGCCATTCTGAAATTATTGATTTGCTATTCGAGCTCCAGTTCCCTTGTCACCTGCTGGCGCAGCAGGTATTTCTGGATCTTCCCCGTTACCGTCATCGGAAAGCTGGTAACGAACCAGATATGGCGCGGAATCTTGTAGTGCGCGATCTGGCCTTTGCAAACGTCGCGGATCTCTTCTTCATCGGCTTGCACCCCCGGACGCAGGACGATACAGGCGCACAGCTCTTCCCCGTATTTCGGATCCGGCACGCCGACGCATTGCACGTCGAGGATTTTCGGATGGCGGTACAGGAATTCCTCGATCTCGCGCGGATAGATGTTTTTGCCGCCGCGAATCACCATGTCCTTGGCGCGCCCGACAATCGTGGCAAAACCCTGGTCATCGATCACGGCGAGGTCGCCGGTATGCATCCAGCGCGGGGAGCGGATGGACGCGTCCGATGGTGGACACGCGCGGCGGTACCGGATCGTCGACCGAACTCTGGAAGCTGACCGGCGAGGTTTCCGTCATGCCGTAGGCGATCGTAATTTCCGCCAGGTGCATCTTGCCGATCACGCGGCTCATTACTTTGGCCGGGCAGGGCGATCCGGCCATGATGCCGGTACGTAGCGTCGACAGATCGTATTGCTTGTGGTCTCCATGTCCTTGTTATGATCAGTGCTTGACCGAGTCGGCGGCGATTTGCCAGTATCTCGCCGCGCGCGCCGGCTCGAGCATGAACGTCGCAGCGGATGAAAAGGACTACGCGGCCTTTTTGAATTTCCTGCATTTCGGTGAAGCGACGCTGACCTTTCCGCAAACACTGATTTTGCGCTACGCCCATTTCGAATCCGCGGAGCGCCGTTCGCCCCAGGTGGCCGAGGATTACGCGAAATGGTTCCTGGCGCGCCTGCGCACCCTCGAGCCACGCCTCGAGCAGCACGACTTCCTGGCCCAGGACCGTTTTACGGCCGCCGACATCTCGGTCGGTTATGCGCTGTTGTTGGCGCAGCACCTGGGCTTGAGCACACAATTTACACCGGCGGTGGCGCGTTATTCGGAACGCCTGCGCTTGCGCGACGATTTCCAGCGAGCCCTGGCAGCGCAGGAGGGTGCCGCACTGGCGCAGGGAATATCGACGGTGCCCGCGCCGGATGTCCGGCCCGCGTCCCAGGACAATGCTTCAGTCCGGTTGCTGCGTATCCGGCAGCGTCGCCGCCCCGGTCATCAAGGCCTGGCTGTAGGCGCCGAAATCGTCCAGCCCGCGCTTGATGATCGTCACTAGGGCCGGCAAGGGCGCGGCCTGGTGGTCCCATTCGGCGCGGCAGAATTCGCCGGTGCGTTTCAGGTCTTCGGCCAGGGTGGCGTCGATCCAGCCATTGTCGGCCAGGATGGTAATGACTTCGCGCTCGTTGAATGGTTCGCCCAGGTCGGCCATGGCGATCACGTAGTCGCCCATCTCGACCGCCGCTTCCCACGCGCGGATCACGTTGAGCGTGGCCGCGTCCTGGCGCGTGAGGTCGCCGACGAAGGTCGTCGGGTCCTTCTCGTACTCTTCGCGGGCGCGGCGGCAGCAGCGTTCGATGGTGGCGGTCTTGCCGATCAATACGGTGTCATCCATGTGTGCTCCTTCAGATCAGAAATAAGAGTGCCGCCACGATCGTCGGCCCGAGTGCGCCTGCCAGCAAGCCGAGGGCCCCGATCGATTCGTCGTTGAAGCCTTTGCGCAGCAGGGCGACGCCGGCCGGGTTCGGCGCGTTGGCGATTACTGTCAGGCCGCCGCCGGCCACCGCACCGGCCACCAGCATGTATTTGGCGTGCTCGGACAGTCCCGCGATGAGCGAACCGAGATAGGTCAATGCCG
>JANNNC010000007.1:0-53658 GCA_031398335.1 Massilia sp. | reverse complement strand
CCCCGCTGATGCAATGGGCGGATGCGTCGTCGAAAATGTTCTTGAACCCGGTGTCCCCGTTTGCCCACACGCCGTTCTCGCAGCGTATCGCCGCCGGGTACGAGCTGATGTATCGCTTGGGCAAGGATTACGAAAAACCGGCGTTCGGCATCGACACCGTCCTCATCAAGGGCGAGACAGTCGCCATCCAGGAGCATGCGGCCGTTACCAAGCCGTTCTGTAAACTGCTGCACTTCAAGAAAGACCTGCCGGAAGCAAGGTTCGCCGCACTGGCGCAGCCGACCGTCCTGCTGGTCGCCCCGCTGTCGGGCCACCACTCGACGCTCTTGCGCGACACCGTGCGCGCCCTGCTGCCGGACCATGACGTCTTCATCACCGACTGGATCGATGCGCGCATGGTGCCCGTGTCAAGCGGCCCGTTCCACCTCGATAACTATATCTTTTACGTGCAGGACTTCATTCGCGCCCTCGGCCCGGACGTGCACGTGGTCTCCGTGTGCCAGCCGACGGTGCCGGTGCTGGCCGCCATCTCGCTGATGGCAAGCGAGAACGATCCGAAGCTGCCGAAAACGATGACGATGATGGGCGGCCCGATCGACCCGCGCCGCTCGCCGACCGCCGTCAACGACCTGGCAATCGAAAAGCCATTCTCGTGGTTCGAGAACACCGTGATCTACGCGGTACCGGGCAATTACCCCGGCTACGGGCGCAAGGTCTATCCGGGCTTCCTGCAGCATGCCGGCTTCATCGCCATGAACCCGGGCCGCCACGCCCAGTCGCACCGCGAGTTCTACCAGCACCTGGTGCGTGGCGACGACGATTGGGCGGAAAGCCACCGCCAGTTCTACGACGAATACAATGCCGTGCTCGATATGCCGGCCGAGTACTACCTCGACACGATTAAAATCGTGTTCCAGGAATTTCGCCTGCCGAAAGGCACCTGGGAAGTCGGCGGCAAGCTGGTGCGTCCACAGGACATCAAGACGGTCGCCCTGCTCACCGTCGAAGGCGAGCTCGACGATATCTCCGGCGCCGGCCAGACCCAGGCCGCGCATGACCTGTGCAGCAGCATCCCGGACAACATGAAGCGCGACTTCGTGGCGCCGAAAGCCGGCCACTACGGCATCTTCTCGGGCCGCCGCTGGCGCGAGACGATCTGCCCGAAGCTCGGCGAATTCATCCGCGAGTTCGGCTGATCGCTCACGTACCTCAGCAAAAAAAATGCCATGACATTTCGTGGCATTTTTTTGTCCTGGGATTTATCCCCCCGATATTGCTGGTGTGGTTTTACACCGCGTCTTCGCGCCGGTCGTCGCCACGGGCGAAGTCGGGATCGGCCTCGTCGTCGTGGTTATCGCGGCGATCGCCATGACGGCGGTCGTCGACCGCTTCTTCGTCCGGCGCCTTGCCCGCTCCGTCATTGCCGTTGCCGCCAGGCGTGTGCGATACCACGCCAGTCGGGTCCGGTTCAAGCAAAGGGGCGATGATCCATTCGTTCATATGTTCTCCTGTTAGCATCAGCCGCATCACGCGGCGCATGGCGTATTAGGCCACTGCGGGCGGATCACATCTGTACGATGCGTCACTTACCGTTCAGATTATGCGCGCGCCAGGTGATGGTAGCTCGACCTCAGGCGCGGGCCGCCAAAGCACTTCGCACCGTGTCCTCTTTTGTCGGATAATGACGCCTTTAACCGACGCCTTCGCCCGCACCTGCGCCGTGACCAAGACCCTTGCCGACCTGATCGAAGACCAGCTGCCGCAGACGCAATGCACGAAATGCGGCTATGCGGCATGCCGCCCGTATGCCGAAGCCATCGCTTTCGGCGAAGCCGACATCAACCAGTGCCCGCCCGGGGGCATCGAGGGCGTGCGCCGCCTGTCCGCCGTCACCGGGCGCAAGGTCATTCCGATCAACGCGGCCAACGGCCTCGAGCGTCCGCGCCCGGTGGCCTTCATCGACGAAGCCTTGTGCATCGGCTGCACGCTGTGCATCCAGGCCTGCCCGGTCGACGCGATCCTGGGCGCGGCCAAGCAGATGCACACGATCCTGCCCAGCCTGTGCACCGGCTGCGACCTGTGCGTGGCGCCCTGCCCGGTCGACTGCATCAGCATGGTGCCGGTGACCGGGGATGCCACCGGCTGGGCCGCCTGGTCGCAGGAAGCGGCCGACGCGGCACGTGCGCGCCACGATTTCCGCACCGAACGTTTAAAACGCGAGCGCGAGGAAAACGATGCGCGCCTGGCCGCCAAGGCCCTGGAAAAGATGCGCGAAGTCACCCTCGAGGCGACCAACACGCCGGAAGAGCTGGCCGAGAAGGAACGCAAGCGCGCCATCATCGCCGCCGCCATCGAACGCGCCCGCCAGCGCGCGGCCGCGGCTGCATCGGACGCTCCGCCCGAACCAAAAGACCCACGATGAATCCGGCAAAACGCCTCGAAATCTTCACGCGCTTTCGCGCCGCCAATCCCCATCCGACCACCGAGCTGGAGTACACGACGCCGTTCGAACTGTTGATAGCCGTGCTGCTGTCGGCGCAGTCGACCGACGTCGGCGTGAACAAGGCCACGCGCCGCCTGTACCCGGTGGCGAACACGCCGCAAAAAATCCTCGCGCTCGGCGTCGACGAATTGAAAACCTATATTTCGACGATCGGCCTCTACAACAACAAGGCGAAACACGTGATCGCCGCCTGCCAGATCCTGGTGGAGCAACACGGCGGCGAAGTGCCGCGCGCACGCGAAGCGCTGGAAGCCTTGCCGGGCGTGGGCCGCAAGACAGCCAACGTGGTCCTGAACACCGCTTTCGGGGAACCGACCATGGCGGTCGACACCCACATTTTCCGCGTCTCGAACCGCACCAACATCGCACCCGGCAAAAACGTCGACCAGGTCGAGATGAAGCTGCTCAAATTCGTGCCGAAGGAATTTTTGCAGGATGCGCACCACTGGCTGATTTTGCACGGCCGCTACACCTGCGTGGCACGCCGGCCGAAGTGCTGGAATTGCATCATCAACGATTTGTGCGAGTACCGCGACAAGACGCCGATGCCGGACAAGGTCATTGCGCCGGAAGCGGTGCCGTCCGTCATCCTGCCGGCAGCTTGATGGCGGCGTAAAAAAACCCGCATGGCCTGCACCTGTGCGGGTTTTTTTCAAGCGTCTCAATCTTCTTAGAACGTTTCCCACTCCCCTGCGACTGCGCCGGCCTTGGCGCGCACCGGTGCGCCGCGCGTGCCGCCGGCGGCCGCCAGGGCGCGCGGCGCGGCGCGGGTGCCTGCCGCCTGCGTCGCCTTGGCCGCGTGCGGCGCATCCGTGTCGCCGTCGAGCTTGAACACGCTCATCACCTGGTTCAGCGCCACGGTCTGCTCGCGCAGCGCCTGGGCGGCGGCCGCCGCCTCCTCGACCTGGGCGGCGTTCTGCTGGGTCGCGCCATCCATTTCGGTGACGGCCTGGTTCACCTGTTCGATGCCGGCGCCCTGCTCCGCGCTGGCGGTGCTGATCTCGGCGATGATGTCCATGACCCGCTTCACGCTGGCGACGATCTCGCTCATGCTGGCGCCGGCCTCGTTGACGAGCAGGCTGCCGGCCTCGACGCGCTCGCTCGATGCGCCGATCAGGAGCTTGATTTCCTTGGCCGCCGTGGCCGAGCGTTGCGCCAGGTTGCGCACTTCCGAGGCGACGACGGCAAAACCACGGCCCTGCTCACCGGCACGTGCTGCTTCCACCGCTGCATTCAGGGCAAGGATATTGGTCTGGAATGCAATGCTGTCGATGACGCCGATAATGTCCACGATCTGTTTCGACGACTCGCTGATCGCACCCATTGTTGCCACCGCACGCTCGACCACTTGCCCTCCCTTCCGAGCGACATCGCAGGCGCTGATGGCGAGCTGGTTCGCCTGGCACGCATTGTCGGCATTCTGCTTCATGGTCGACGCCAGCTCTTCCATCGACGACGCCGTTTCCTCGAGGGCGCCGGCCTGCTGTTCGGTGCGCGAGGACAGGTCCATGTTGCCCTGTGCAATTTCGCTGGATGCCACCGAGATCGTCTCGGCGCCGTTGCGCACCTTGGTGACGATCCGTGTCAGGCTGGCGTTCATGTCCTTCAGGGCGCCGAGCAACTGGCCGGTTTCATCGTTCGAGCGGACATCGATCCGCGTGCGCAAATCGCCCCCGGCAACGGTGGTCGCCACCTGGACGGCGTGGTTCAACGGACGCACGATCGAACGCGACAGCACGAGGCCGGCGGCAATCGCTGCAGCCGACCCCAGCAGCATGGCTAGCATGCTCAGCGTGGTCGCACGCTCGCTGCCGGCGTCGGCCTGGGCGACGCTGTCGGTGGTACTGGCGACAATCTGTTCGCGCGCCTTCACCAGCAGTTCCGACGGTGCACGGTCCTTGCCCTTGACCGCATGGTCGCCGACCGCCGCGTCGAAGCCAGCCGCTTCGAACTGGGCAAAGCCCTGGCGATAGTCCTGTCCCATTTGCTTGTGTGCCCGGTCGAATTGCGCGATCAGGTCACGCTGAACACCGGCCGGCAGCTCCGCCATCAGTGCCTTGGCCTGCTCCGCGACCTTGCTTTCCCCCTCCTCGAATGCCTTCCAGTACTTGGCGCGCTGCGCGTCATCCTTGCCGCGCAACAGCGTGTTCTTCCATTCCTGGATCTGGGTCTTGAAGGTCGACAGCAAGGTCTCGACACTCTGGGCCTGGCGGTAGCTGGCCACCGCGCCGTGGTAAGTCTTGATCGAACGATTCAGCTCGGTCATGCCGAAGAAGCCGGCGCAGGCAACAACCAGGGCCACCGCGGCAAAGCAAAGGGGAAGTTTACGGCTCAGTTTCATCATGAATCCTGGTTCGGCTTGGCGGAAAACGTCTACCTCATGGCAGCAAAACGATGGCCATGCAGGCGGCATAGAAAGGACGAGGCCGGGCCAGTCTACAGGGCGCTGTATCCATACGGCAATGACAAGGCGCCCTTGGAAGCACTGCAGCAAAAAGAATGTCGACTTGTCACAACACAGTTAATGAAACTGCATTGGAAGGAGAAGCATGATTGAGGGCGGGGGTGGCGCTGTTGCGTGTGGGGTGCGTGGCGTGCATGATCCGCGTGGACTCGGAGAGCCTACCCTACGGTCACCGCGAACGGCGAGATCATACGAAACCCGATACGTAACGTGTCCCGTAAGGTACCGTGGCCGGATGAGGTCGTGCCCTTGCGCCAGCAAGTCCCCATGCAGCGCATCCGGCGCATACGTGCGCATCAGGGCGTCGATGTCTTTGGCGTTGTAGGCGTCGAGCTGGGCCTGCGCCACGGCGGCGGGAGCGATGAGCGTCATGCGCGGCTTTCAGAGAAGGACGAGGTTGTCGCGATGGACCAGTTCCGGTCCCTCGATGTAGCCGAGGATGGCTTCGATTTCGTGCGAGGAGTGGCGCATGATGCGGCGCACTTCGCCGCTGGTATAGCTGGTCAGGCCGCGCGCAATGGCCAGGCCCGATTCGCTCACGCAGGTAATCACCTGGCCGCGGCCGAATTCGCCCTTCACGGCGATCACGCCGATCGGCAGCAGGGACTTGCCCTCTTGCGTCAGCTTTTGCACGGCGCCGGCGTCGAGCACGACTTCGCCGGAGGTATGCAGGTGGTCGACCATCCACTGGCGGCGCGCGGTCAGGCGCGTCGTCGGCGCATTGAGTTCGGTGCCGATTGCTTCGCCTTGCGCCAGGCGCGTGAGCACGTCCGGCTCGCGGCCCCAGGCGATCACGGTGTGGGCACCGGAACGCGCGGCGCGGCGTGCGGCCAGTACCTTGGTCAGCATGCCGCCGCTGCCGATATTGCTGCCGGCGCCGCCGGCCATCGCTTCGAGCGTGGCGTCGCCGGCCTGGGCGCGTTCGATCAGGCGTGCGGCCGGGTCCTTGCGCGGGTCGGCGGAGAACAGGCCGCGCTGGTCGGTCAGGATGACGAGGGCGTCGGCTTCGATCAGGTTGGCGACCAGCGCGCCGAGGGTATCGTTGTCCCCGAACTTGATTTCGTCGGTGACGACGGTATCGTTCTCGTTGATGATCGGAACCACGCCCAGGCGCAGCAGGGTCGTCAGGGTGGCGCGCGCGTTCAGGTAGCGTTCGCGGTCGGCCAGGTCGGCGTGGGTCAGCAGCACTTGCGCGGTCTTGACGCCATGCGCCTTGAAGCTGGTTTCGTAGATCTGCGCCAGGCCCATCTGGCCACAAGCGGCGCAGGCCTGCAGTTCGTGGATGTCGTGCGGGCGGCTGGCAAAGCCCAGGCGCAGCATGCCTTCGGCGATGGCGCCGGAGCTGACCAGCACGACTTCCTTGCCGAGCGCACGCAGCGCGGCGATCTGAAACGCCCAGCGGGCGATGGCGCCGTGATCGAGGCCGCGGCCTTCATTGGTGACGAGCGAGGAGCCGACCTTGACGATGATGCGGCCGGCGGCCTGGATAACGGAGGGAACTGCGGAATTCATGGCGAGAGTCTCTTTTCGCGCGGGCGCAAGGCCAGCAAGCCCAGGCCCGCCAGCAACTCGATCCCGCATACGACAAACAAAACCCCGCGCGGCAGGCCGATCGCGAAAGCCGCGACCAGGCGCCCGGCCGGCTGGGCCAGCAGGAATAATGCAACGAGATCGCCGAGGATGGGCTGGTCGCCCCGCCTTGCTGCAAGCAGTGCCAGTCCCGCGGTGGCGAGACGGACGCCGACATAGATGGCGTAGAACTGGCTGTAGCCGTTTACGCCAACGAGAAACAGGCCCATTGCCGTGGCGACCCGGTCCGGGTCGAGCATGGCAATGAGCGCCGCCAGCGAACTGACGGTCGCCACCAGCTGCAGGAGCTGACCGCGCGCCCAGGCGCGCGTGAGCGGCGCGCGCTGCTTGACGCCCAGATCCTTAGTCTTCAAGGATCTTGAAGCGAGGATCGTCCGGATCGATCGAGACGATGCCGCGTGCCTCTTCGGTCATCTGCATCGATTCATCGACGCGCAGATCGGTGGCACGCTTCGCTTCCAGGTGCAGGTAGATCGCGTTGATCAGTTCCTGGCAGCCTTCGCGGTTCAGGGCCGAAATCTCGAAGTAAGGACCCTTCCAGGCCATCTTCTTGATGAAGTCCTTGACGCGCTTCTTGCGTTCTTCTTCCGGCACCACGTCGAGCTTGTTCAGTACCAGCCAGCGCGGCTTGTTCAGCAGCTCTTCGTCGTACTTTTCGAGTTCCTTGATCAGGGCTTTCGCTTCCTTGACCGGATCGACGGTGGCTTCCTCGAACGGCGCCATGTCGACGATGTGCAGCAGCAAACCGGTACGCGCCAGGTGGCGCAGGAACTGGTGGCCGAGGCCCGCGCCTTCGGCGGCGCCTTCGATCAGGCCCGGGATGTCGGCGATCACGAAACTTTTCTCGTGCGACACGCGCACCACGCCCAGGTTCGGATGCAGGGTCGTGAACGGGTAATCGGCGATCTTCGGCTTGGCGTTCGAGACGGCCGTAATGAAGGTCGACTTGCCGGCGTTCGGCATGCCCAGCAGGCCGACGTCGGCCAGCACCTTCAGTTCCAGGCGCAGTTCGCGACGTTCGCCTTCTTTGCCCTCGGTCTTTTGACGCGGAGCGCGGTTGGTCGAGGTTTTAAAGTGGATGTTGCCCCAGCCGCCCTCGCCGCCTTTGGCGAGCATTTCGGTCTGGCCGTGTTCGGTCAGGTCGGCGATGATTTCGCCGTTGACGTTATCGATGATCAGCGTGCCGACCGGCATGCGCAGATAAACGTCGTCGGCGCCCTTGCCGTAGCAATCCGAGCCGCGGCCTGGTTCGCCGTGGCGGCCATGGTGGGTTTTCGAATAGCGGAAGTCGACCAGTGTGTTGATGTTACGGTCTGCAACCGCCCAGATCGAGCCGCCCTTGCCGCCGTCGCCGCCGTCCGGACCGCCGAATGGACGGAACTTCTCGCGCAGGAACGAGGCGCAACCGTTGCCGCCGTCGCCCGCAATGACTTCAATTCTTGCTTCGTCGATAAACTTCATTTTGACCGCCAAAAAACTAAAAAGGCCCTACCGTGGGCAGAGCCTTTCGATGGAAGGCTTGCGCCTTACAAGGATGCGCCGCTCGAGGCGGCGCTTTACGTCAATTACGCTGCGACTGCTTCAGCAGCTTGCGTAGCAGCAACGACGGTCACGAATTGCTTCGAGCCCACGCCTTGCTTGACGAATTTCACAGTGCCGTCGACCAGCGCGAACAGGGTATGATCCTTGCCCATGCCGACGTTGGTGCCTGGACGCACTGGGGTACCGCGTTGACGGATGATGATGCCGCCGGCGTTGATCACCTGGCCGCCATACACTTTCACGCCAAGGCGCTTGCTTTCTGAGTCGCGGCCATTACGGGTAGTGCCGCCGCCTTTTTTGTGTGCCATTTAAGTACTCCTTGATGACTTTTGAAGAGAGGGGCAATTAGCCGTTGATCGAAACCACTTGGATTTCGGTGAAGTTCTGGCGGTGGCCCTGACGCTTCTGGTAGTGCTTACGACGGCGCATTTTGAAAATGCGGACCTTGTCGTGGCGACCATGGGAAACGACCTTCACCAGAACCGTAGCACCTTCAACCAGGGGAGCACCAAATTTGATGCTCTCGCCCGCGCCAACGGCGAGGACCTGATCGATCGTGAGTTCGGAACCAATGTCTGCCGGTATCTGTTCTACTTTAAGTTTTTCACCAGCGACAACTTTATACTGCTTGCCACCGGTTTTTATGACCGCATACATGATTGAAAACCTCATCAATTGTTTAATAAAAATCCCTTCGGCGACGAACGTGCCGTGCTTCTCTGGTGCCGGGGAACAGGGAATTATACACGGTTCGGTCTCTTGCGTCAAAAGCCGGGATCGCCGCGAAGTTCACGTGGCATCCCGGCAACGTCGCCGAACATGCAGCCCAACCCGGGCGCACGCATGAGCTTGGCGAAATGGCACGGCTCATGCGTGCATGTCGTATAATCGCCCCACTCTCGCATATCTACGCACGTCAACCGCATCTCAACGTTATCAGCAGGTTCGCCTTGTCCGCCGCTACCCCCCACGCACAGAACACCATCACCCAGACGATCGCCACCGACATGGACGCGGTCAACACGGTGATCCGCCAGCGCCTGCATTCGGAAGTGAGCCTGGTGAACCAGATCGCCGAGTACATCATCAGCGCCGGCGGCAAGCGCATCCGTCCCGTGCTGGTCCTGCTGCTGGCGAATGCCCATGGCTACCAAGGCACGGCGCACCACGAACTGGCGGCGGTCGTCGAATTCATCCACACTGCCACCCTGCTGCACGACGACGTCGTCGACGAATCCTCGATGCGGCGCGGCCGCCAGACGGCCAACGCCCTGTTCGGCAACGCCGCCTCGGTGCTGGTCGGCGACTTCCTGTATTCGCGTTCGTTCCAGATGATGGTCAGCCTGGAAAACATGCGCGTCATGCAGATCCTGTCGGACGCCACCAACGTGATCGCCGAAGGCGAAGTGCTGCAGCTGCTGAACATGCACGATCCGGACGTCAGCCACGAGAGCTATTTGAAGGTGATCCGCTCGAAGACGGCCAAGCTGTTCGAAGCGGCCGCCGAACTGGGCGCCCTGGTGGCCGGCGCCAGCGCCGCGCAAGTGGCAGCCGCCGGCGAATACGGCCGCTCGCTCGGCACCGCCTTCCAGTTAATTGACGACGTGCTCGACTACGCCGGCGACGCCGCCGAGATCGGCAAGAACGTCGGCGACGACCTGCGCGAGGGCAAACCTACCCTGCCGTTGATCTACCTGATGGAACACGGCACGCCGGCCCAGCGCGAACTGGTGCGCAGCTGTATCGAGCAAGGCGACGAGCAGCATTTCGATGCGGTTCTGGCCGCGGTGACCTCCAGCGGCGCCCTCGATTACACGCGCCGCGAAGCCGAAGCAGCCGCCCGCCGCGCCGCGGAATCGATTGCCGACCTGCCCGACAGCGAGTACAAACAGAGCCTGTTGCAGCTCTGCAGCTTCGCGGTTGACAGGAACCATTAAGCAAAATTATAGTAATACTTCCTGAGGCAGGTAGATCAGCGCCTCGAACCAGTCGGGGTGTAGCTTAGCCCGGTAGAGCGCTACGTTCGGGACGTAGAGGCCGGAGGTTCGAATCCTCTCACCCCGACCAGTTCCTTCGTTTTACGGAATACGTCAACGGCCCATACGGGCACATCTTTTGAAACATCTTGTCCGACGCAATGTCCGGGATACGTAAGTTTTTGAATCTTCTCTACTCCGGCATTTCCTGTCCTGATTTCAGCGCTTCGTCATGGATATCAGCCCATTGCTTCAGCTGGACAAGCGCAAGGTCGATCTTTTCGTAGCACTCGCTCATCTTGTTGAAGGCGCAGCATGCAGCGTCCAAGCTTTTGTTGCATCTCGCGCTGAGCAAGCGCCACAGGGTGATTGATCATCGAATCCGATGCGGCGTTTGTGGTCATGATGTCCATGTGGGTTCTTGCTTTGATTATCTGCCGGCCTTTAACAACGACTCATGCCCCGGCGCGAAATTCGCATGCAGCGGCACATACGCCGCCCCGATCACCTTGGCATCGCGCCCGATCGCACCCGCAATGATCTCCGGCCGCATGATGCCTTGCCAGCTGTAGCTGCCCAGCGCAACGCGCACGGCATCGATCAGCGCTTCCAGCAAAGGCGCGCCGACGGCGCCGTCGACGATGACGCCGTCCAGGTCGAGCAGGCAGGACGAGGTGTTGATCGAAAACGCGATGGCAGTCGCGGCGTCGTGCAACCAGCGCCGCGTGACCGGCGCCCAGGGCGCCTCCAGCAAGCGCGCGTCGCCGGCGGGCAGGCTTTCCAGCCCGACAGCGGCCAGCATGTCGTCCAGCGTGGCCAGCGATGCCGATGCCAGCAGCAGCTGCACGCCGCCGGGCCGGGTTGCGTCCGCCACGCCGAGCGGCATCGAGCCGATCGCGCCGGCGTTGCCGTAGACGCCGGCGTGCGGCTGGCCGTTGATCACGAGGCCGCCGCCGATCAGGGTGTCGACAAAGACGTACAGGTAGTTTTTCAGGTTGCGTCCGCGCCCGGCGACCAGTTCGGCGACGCAGGCCGCGGCCGTGTCCTTGGCGAAGATCACCGGCAGGCGCGTCATGCCTTGCAGGCGCTCGCGCATGTTGGTGCGGGCCCAGGCGTCGGCGTCCTGCGGCGAGATGCCCACCAGTTCGCGCCAGCCGCCGAAGGCCAGCGGCGCGGCCAGGCCGATGCCGCTCACGCGCTGCGCTTTACCGGCGCCGAGCTGGTCTTCGATGCGTTCCAGGTGCTCGCCGATTTCGCCGAAGACGGCGTCCACCGAGGGCGTGCCGCAGACGATCGCCTTACGGTAGCGCGGCGCGCCGGTGAAGTCGATCAGCGCCACGTCGAGGTTGCGGCGGCCGATTTGCACGCCGATCGAAAAAGCGCCGTCGGGATTCAAGGCGATCGGCTGCGAGGGCTGCCCTACCCGGCCGCGCAGGGAATCGCGCTTGACCACGAAGCCCTCATCCCAGGCGGATCGCATGCAGCACAACGCGCTCATTGAACTCGCGCATGCCGATCTGGTTCGAGCCCGGCATGCGGGGGGCAGACACGGGCGTGCCGGTTGTGCTACGGCATCGCCATTCAAGCCTGGCCGATCGCGATCAACAACGCGATCACACGCGTGCTGGCGGCCAGCGTGCTGGTGATGAAATGGCGCTTCGAGCGCGCTGAGCGGAGTGTTGACCTACCCGCAGCGGGTCATTCCCGGATCGGATAACGCAAGATTGACGCTCCCATAAGTATACGTTTCGCTTATCGCGGACATCACGAACTGAAAGTATATTTATGGACCCAAGGAATTTATACTGCACCGCAACATCACAGTATTTATTGGAGCGACACATGAACGCAGCAACGATCACTCAGGCGCAAGACAAAGGCCACCTCTTCTCCGGCCTGTTCGCAGCGATCCGCACCTTCTCGGAGCAGCTGTTCGCCGCGCAAGGCGGCTGGCTGGTCTCGCGCCATGCACGCGCGAACCGTGTGTCGTACGCAGTCACCGAGCGCGATGGCCGCGCCGAACTGTTCGCACTGGCCGCCGACGCCGACAAGCATTCGCCTAACCTGGCCGCCGAACTGCGCTGGTTGGCAAGCCGCTAAGCAGCATCCCACCTTCGCGTTACTGCGTTCGCCGCGCCAGCGGCAGTGGTAGCGCAAACCTCCCTCCTCCACCCGGATCGACGGCGCCCGCCGCGTCCGGGTTGTTTTTTCTCCCCCGGAGCGTGTGAAAAAGCCTTCAGGGCAAGGCGCAGCGTCGACGACAGTACGCTAGTACGGCGAGGCGATGCAACGCCGCCATGGAGGCTTTTTCACATGCGCTTACTGCGTCGCCTCCTCGCTGTAGCGGCTCAGCACGATCAGCTTGCCGATCTCCGGCACGCACGATCCGCAATTGCCGCCCGCCTTGAGGCAGGCCGTCACCTGCGCCGTCGTCTCGAGCTTGCGTTCTCGGATCGCCGTGCAGATCGTGTTGCGCCCGACCCCGAAGCAGGAGCAGACCGTCGGTCCGGGGTCCGGCCCCAGTTGCGGCGCGCGGCCCGCCAGCAGCGTGGCGCGGTCGCTCGGCGCGAGCCTCTCCTGTTTGAACAAACCGGCCAGCCACTGGCGCGGCGGCAGCGGGGCCGCACGGCGCGCCACGAATACGCAGGCCTCCAATCGTCCCTCGACAAAATGCGCAGCGCGGTACGCCCCGGCGCCGGCGTCGTCGTATTCGATCCAGTCGGCGTCTTCACCCACGCCCATCACATTGCGCGCCCAGTCGGCATGCGCCGGGCCGCGGCCGCCGAGTTCATAGCGCACGAAACCATCGCCCTGCACGCGCGTCCAGTTGGCGACGCCGTCGACCGCCAGCGCCGTGCGGCTCAGCACAAAGGCCTGCCACTCCACCACGAAGGGTTCGACCCGCACCGGCGTGTGCTTGAACTCCGGCTCGCCCGAGACCGGATCGACCACCGGGTTGACCAGGGCGCCGACGCGCGCGTCCGACGCCGTCTGGCCGCTCCAGTGGATCGGCGCGAACACGCTGCCGCGCGCGATGCCGCCGCCGTGCGTGACGCGCGCCACCATCGCGCCCCAGCGGCTGGTGACGCGCGCCAGTTCCCCTTCGCGTACGCCGCACAGCAAGGCGTCGTTCGGATGCAGGTCGATGAAGGGTTCCGGCGTGTGGCCGGCCAGGCGCGGCGACTTGCCGGTGCGCGTCATCGTGTGCCACTGGTCGCGCATGCGGCCGGTGTTCAGGGCCAGCGGGAATTCGTCGTCGACGGCATGCATCGGCATGCGTGGTGCGGTGGCGATGAAGCGTGCGCGTCCCGTCGCATGGGCGAAGCGCCCGCCGGCGAACAGGCGCGTCGTCTCGGTCATCGCGCCGTCGGCAGCGCGCAGCACCGGCCACTGGATCGGTTCGAGCGCGTCGTAGGCCTGGCGGCCCATGCCGGTCATCCCTGAAATATCGAATACGCGGCGCCCGGCCTCGTCTTCGGCATTGCGCCAGCTCGACAGCCGTGCATGCTCGTCGAAGATCGCATGCGCGCCGTCGTAGTCGAAGCCCGTAAAACCCATGCGGCGCGCGACTTCGCACAGCGCCCACCAGTCGGCGCGCGCTTCGCCCGGGGCCGGCAGGAAGGCGCGCTGGCGCGAAATGCAGCGCTCGGAGTTGGTCACCGTGCCATTCTTCTCGCCCCAGCCGAGCGCCGGCAGCAGCACGTCGGCCCAGGCTGTGGTGTCGGTGGCGCCGACGATGTCGCTGACCACGACCAGTTCGCATTTATCCAGTGCGCGGCGCACTTGGTCGGCGTCGGGCAGGCTCACCAGCGGATTGGTGGCGATGATCCACACCGCTTTCACAGTGCCCTCTTCCACCGCGCGGAACAGGTCGACCGCCTTCAGGCCGGGCTTCGACGCGATGCGCGGCGCCTCCCAGAAGTCGCGCACGGCGTCGCGCTGGAGCGGCTTGTCGAGGTCCATGTGCGCGGCCAGCATGTTGGCCAGGCCCCCGACTTCGCGCCCGCCCATCGCGTTCGGCTGGCCGGTCAGCGAGAACGGCCCCATGCCGGGGTGGCCGATGCGGCCAGTGAGCAGGTGACAGTTGATGATCGCGTTGACCTTGTCGGTGCCGCTCGACGACTGGTTCACGCCTTGCGAGTAGGCGGTGACGACCTTGTTGGTGGCGGCGAAGCCTTCGTAAAAGGCGAGCAGCTTGCCCTGGTCGATGCGGCAGACGCGGGCCACCTGGGCCGGGTCGCTGCAATCGACGTCGGCCGTTGCGAGCGCGGCATCGACCCCTTCGGTATGCGCTGCAACGTAGGCGGCGTCAAACCGGCCATGCCTGGCCAGGTAGCTGAGCAGGCCGTTGAACAGCCAGACGTCGGTGCCCGGCTTGATCGGCAGGTGCAGGCCGGCCGACTCGCAGGTGGCGGTGCGGCGCGGATCGATCACCACGATCTGCAACCCAGGCCGCGCTTCTTTGGCGCGCAGGATGCGCTGGAACAGGGTCGGATGGCACCAGGCCGTGTTCGAGCCGACCAGCACGATCATGTCGGCCAGTTCGAAATCCTCGTAGCAGCCCGGCACCAGGTCTTCGCCAAAGGCGCGCTTGTGGCCGGCCACGCTGGAGGACATGCACAGGCGCGAATTGGTATCGATGTTCGCGCTGCCGACATAGCCCTTCATGAACTTGTTGGCGACGTAGTAATCCTCGGTCAGCAGCTGGCCGGAGACGTACAGCGCCACCGCATCCGGTCCGTGCTCGGCGATGATGGAGGCGAAGCCGCCGGCCACGCGATTCAAGGCGTCGTCCCAGCTTGCGCGGCGCATGGCGCCGTTCTGGCGTACCACCGGGTGCAGCAGGCGGCCGTCGAGGTCCAGCGTTTCGCCCAGCGCCGCGCCCTTCACGCACAGGCGGCCCTGATTGGCCGTGTGGGCGGCGTCGCCGGCGATGATCGGGATCGACCCGGGGCGCACGGTGGCGGTCACGCCGCAGCCGACGCCGCAATATGGACAGGTGGTGCGCACGGTCTGCACCGGCAAACTCATTTTCAATGCCATGTCCATGATGTTTCCTCTTTTATGGGGCGGGCGCGCACAGCGCCTCGCCGAACAACAGGCGGTCACGGAAGCTCGACACGTCGGCGCCGCGCTGGATCAGGTCGAAATACCAGGGGCCGTCGCCGACGTCGCCCACCAGCACGGCGCCGGTGACGCGCGAGCCTTCGAGCACCAGGCGCTTGTAGACGCCCGAGCTGCGGTCGCGCAGCACCAGCTCTTCGCTGTCGATGCCGCCGGCAATGTCACCGGCCGAATACAGGTCGATGCCCGTGACCTTCAGTTTGGTCGCGGTGGCGGCCTGCACGTAGCGGCGGTGCCCGGCGCCGGCCAGGTGGGCGGCGCAGACGCGGGCCTGCTCCCACACCGGGGCCACGAGGCCGAAGGTGGCGCGGCGGTGCTGGACGCATTCGCCGACCGCGTAGATGCGCGGGTCGTAGGTCTGCAGCGTGTCGTCGACGACGATCGCGCGTTCGCAGTGCAGGCCGGCGTCACGGCCCAATGCCACGTTCGGGCGCACGCCGGCGGCCATCACGACCAGGTCGGCTTTGAGTGCGCTGCCGTCGGCGAAGCGCACGGCTTCGACCTTTTCTTCGCCGGCGATCGCGCTGGTCTGGGCGTCGAGCAGGATGTGCAAACCGGCGCGTTCGAGCGAGTCCTTCAGCAAGCGGCCAGCTTCGCCGTCGAGCTGCTGGTTCATCAGGCTCGAGGCCACGTGCACGACCGTGACCTCCATCCCGCGCCGCATCAGGGCGTGCGCCGCTTCCAGCCCGAGCAGCCCGCCGCCGATGACAATCGCGCGTCCGCCCTGGCGCGCTGCAGCCAGCATGGTATCGACGTCGTGCAGGTCGCGAAAGCCGACCACGCCCGGCAGCGAATTGCCGGGAATCGGCAGCACGAAGGGCGTCGAGCCGGTCGCCAGCAGCAGGCGATCATAGGCCGCTTCCATGCCGGAACGGGCGACGACGACACGGCGCTTGCGGTCGATGCGCACCACCGGGTCGCCCGCGTGCAGCGTGATGCCGTGCTCGGCATACCAGGCGCGCGGATGGAGCATGATCTCGTCGACGTTCTTGTCGCCGGCCAGCAGCGGCGAGAGCAGCACGCGGTTGTAGTTACCGTGCGGCTCGGCGCCGAAGACGGTGATGTCGTACAGGCCGGCGTCGAGCTTCAGCAGCTCCTCGACCGTGCGCATGCCGGCCATGCCGTTGCCGACCACGACCAGGCGCGGCTTCATGACGCGACCCAGACGGTTCCGTTTTCGACCCGTACCGGGAAACTGCTCACCGAATGCGCCGGCGCTTCCAGGCATTCGCCGGTGGCGAGATCAAAATGGTGCTTGTAGATCGGCGAGGCGACGACGATCCGTTCGCCCAGGCTGCCCACCAGCCCGCGCGAGAGCACGGCCGCGTTCGAATTCGGGTCGTAGTTATCGATCGCGAACAGCTGTTCGGCGCCGACGCGGAACACGGCCACCTGGCGGCCGTTCAGCAGCGCGCACACGCCGGTGTCGGGAACGATCTCGTCGAACGCGCAGACCGCGTTCCAGTTGTGCCGCTGAATATCCCGGTGCATGGTCAACTCCTCAATGTGCCACGACGATGGGGATCGTGCGGCGGCGTTCTTCGATGGTGGCGGGACGAACCTGGCCGCGTTCCGGCATGAAGACGACGTTGTCGTCCTTCGCTTCGCTGTTCACAAAATGGCGGAAACGCTTGCGCACTTCCGGGTCTTCGACCGCGTTCTTCCACTCGCAGGCATAGGTGTCGACGACGGCCTGCATGTCCGCTTCCAGCTCGGCGCCGATGCCGAGCTTGTCGTCGACCACCACTTGTTTCAGGTAATCGAGGCCGCCCTCGAGGTGCTCGCGCCAGGTGCTGGTGCGCTGCAGGCGGTCGCCGGTGCGCACATAGAACATCAGGAAGCGGTCGACCAGTTTCACGACCGCCGCCTCGTCCAGGTTCGACGCCAGCAGTTCGGCGTGGCGCGGCTTCATGCCGCCGTTGCCGCACACGTACAGGTTCCAGCCCTTGTCGGTGGCGATCAGGCCGACGTCCTTGCCCTGCGCTTCGGCGCATTCGCGGGTGCAGCCGGAGACGCCGAACTTCACCTTGTGCGGCGTGCGCAGGCCCTTGTAGCGGTGCTCCAATGCGATGGCGAAAGCGGCGCTGTCGCCCACGCCGTAACGGCACCAGGTCGAGCCAACACAGGATTTCACCGTGCGCAGCGACTTGCCGTAGGCGTGGCCGGACTCGAAGCCGGCGGCGATCAGTTCTTCCCAGATCGGCGGCAGCTGGTCGACACGGGCACCGAACAGGTCGACGCGCTGGCCACCCGTGATCTTGGTGTACAGGCCGTACTTCTTGGCGATCATGCCGACCGCGATCAGGCCGTCGGCCGTGACTTCGCCGCCCGGCATGCGCGGCACCACCGAATAGGTGCCGTCCTTCTGGATATTGCCGAGGAAGTAGTCGTTCGAATCCTGCAGGCTCGCGTGTTCGGGTTTCAGGACGAAATCGTTCCAGGTCGAGGCCAGGATGTTGGCGGCGACCGGTTTGCAGATGTCGCAGCCGAGGCCTTTGCCGTGGCGCGACAGCAGTTCGCCGAAGCTCTTGATGCGGCCGATGCGCACCAGGTGGTGCAGTTCCTGGCGCGTGTGGTCGAAGTGTTCGCACAGGGCGCGGCTGACGGTGACGCCCTGCCTGGCCAGTTCTGCATTGAGCACTTGCGTGACCAGCGGGACGCAGCCGCCGCAGGCGGTGCCGGCGGTGGTGCACTTTTTCAGGGCGCCGATGCTGGTCGCGCCATCCTGCACGGCCGCGCACAGGGCGCCTTTCGAGACGTCGTTGCAGGAGCAGATCTGGGCCGAGTCGGGCAGCGCTTCGACGCCGAGGCCGCGCTTCGGTGCGCCGCTCGCTTGCGGCAGGATCAGGCTTTCCGGCGCTTCCGGCAGTTCGATGCCGTTCAGGGCCATCTGCAGGAGCGTGCCGTATTCCGCCGCGTCGCCGACCAGCACCGCGCCCAGCAGGCGCTTGCCGCAATCGCTGACGACCAGTTTTTTATATGTTTGACGGCGCTCGTCAAGATACTGGACACTGCGGCTGCCGGAGGTCGCGCCATGGGCGTCGCCGATGCTGGCCACGTCCACGCCCATCAGTTTCAACTTGGTGCTCAGGTCCGCGCCGGCAAAGCCGCCCGGTGCGCCGAGCACGTGGCGGGCGGCGGTGCGCGCCATGTCGTAACCCGGCGCCACGAGGCCGAACATCTGGCCGCGCCAGGCGGCGCATTCGCCGACGGCGTAGATGTGCGGGTCGGAAGTCAGGCAGTCGTCGTCGATGGCGATGCCGCCGCGCGGGCCGAGGGTCAGCTCGCTGGCGCGGGCCAGCTCGTCGCGCGGGCGGATGCCGGCCGAGAAGACGATCATGTCGGTCTCCAGACTGGTGCCGTCGGCGAATTCCATCCGGTGCGTGCCTTCTTCGCCGTCGACAATCGCCAGCGTGTTCTTGCCGGTGTGGACCGTCACGCCCAGCTCTTCGATACGGCGGCGCAGCACGCCCGCGCCCGGAGCGTCCACCTGCACCGCCATCAGGCGCGGCGCGAATTCGACGACGTGGGCTTCCAGGCCCAGGTCGCGCAGCGCTTTCGCGCACTCCAGGCCGAGCAGGCCGCCGCCGATGACGACACCGGTGCGCGAGCGAATGCCGCATTCGCGCATCGCTTCCAGGTCTTCGATGGTGCGGTAGACGAAACAGTCGGCGCGTTCGCAGCCCGGCACCGGCGGCACGAACGGCGAGGAACCGGTGGCCAGCACCAGCTTGTCGTAGATCAGCACTTCGCCGTCGGCCAGGGTGACGAGGCGCGCGGCGCGGTCGATGGCGACCACTTTGGCGTTCAGCTTCAGGGTCAGGTTGCCGCGTTCGAAGAAACCGGGTGCGACCAGCGACAGGTCTTCGGCCGTCTTCCCGGCGAAGAATTCGGACAGGTGCACGCGGTCGTAGGCTGGACGCGGCTCTTCGCCGAGCACCGTGATGTGCAGGTGGGGGGCGGCCGCGGCGAGCGACTCGACGAATTTGTGGCCAACCATGCCGTGGCCGATGACGATGATGTTCATGCTGTTCTCCTTATGCACGCGCCGTCGCGGCCACAGTGGCGGTACTGCTGAAACGGGCGCCGAGTGCGCACAGGCTGGCCACGACCACGAGGCCGCCCAGGATCATCAGGGTCTCGCGGACGTTGCCGGTCCCTTTCATGAGGAAGCCCGCCATCACCGCGCCGACATTGCCGCCGGCGCCGACGATGCCCGCCACGCCGCCCAGGGCGGTCGGCGCCACGAACGGCACCAGGGCGTAGGTCGCGCCGCAGGCCATGTGGGTGAACAGGCCGAAGATCAGCATGGCGACCAGCGCAAAGGCGACGCCGTCGGCGTTCGCGAACCAGAGCAGGCCCAGGCCTTCTCCGATCATCAGCACGAACAGGACGGTGACGCGGCTGTTGAGGTCGCCGCGGGCTGCGCTGCGGTCCGACAGCCAGCCGCCGAGGGCACGGGCAAACAGCGCCAGCAGGCCGAAGCTGCCGGCCGCCATGCCGGCCGCGCCCAGCGACAGGCCGTAGTGGTCGACGTAATAGATGGCGGCGATGTTGTGGATGAAGATCTCGATGCCGAAGCAGGCGCCGTAGGTGACGAACAGGAGCCAGGCGCGGTGGTTGCGGCAGGCGCCCTTGAAGCTCGCCCAGCCGCCCTTGCCGCCGCCCTCGAACGGGATGCCGGCCGCGCGCAGCTCGCTGAAGTTACCCGCCGGGCAGTCCTGGGTGTAGCGCCAGTAGACGCAGGCCATGACCAGCATCGCCACGCCCGGGACGATCAGCGCGATGCGCCAGCCCAGCGTTTCGCTGACGCCCGCCATGACCAGTGCGCCCAGCAGCAGCGGCATGGCCGCCTGCGCCGCGCCGCCGCCGGCATTGCCCCAGCCGGCGGCGGCCGCGTTGGCGGTGCCGACGACTTTGGGGGCGAACATCACCGAGGTGTGGTACTGGGTGATGACGAAGCTGGCGCCGACCGCGCCGATCCCGAGGCGGGCCAGCAGGAAGGTTTCGTAGCTCTGGGCAAAAGCCACGCCCAGCACGGGAATCGCGCCGAAGGCCAGCAGGGCGGTGTAGGTCTTGCGTGGACCGAAGCGGTCGCACATCGGGCCGACGACCAGGCGCACCAGGATGGTGATGGCGACTGCCGCGATGTTGATGTTGGCGATCTGCTCCACTGACAGGCCGAACTCGCCTTTGATGACCGGCATCAGCGGCGCGCAGGCGAACCAGGCGAAGAAGCAGATGAAGAAGGCGACCCAGGTCAGGTGAAACGCCCGCATCTGCGGCGTATGGAAGTCGTTGAGTGTGATGCTGCTTGCTTTGCTGGCCATGGTATCCCTCGTTCATGAAACAAAAAGGCGTCCGCATCCCGAGGTGGTCACCAGGGAGGCGGACGCCGTTGTCCGAAAGGCCGGTCCAGCATTGGACCAACGTTTTGCTGCTGAAGGGATCGTCGTTGATCCTGACAGGGGTAAGTGCAAGAGCCGTGCCATACCCGATGCGGGGCGGATGGTGCGGTGGTTTGGGAGGGGGCGCTACATTGCAGTGCACAATGCGCTGAAATGATGCGGAACGCCGCACTGCCTTGGTCGACGCATCATCGTGACGCATGAGATGACCCGTTAAAGGATGCTTACGCGCTCAGCGGCTGTGGATCGCGCTGGTGAATCTCGAACGACCCTGCGTACGCCACCGGATCGCTCCCATCCCACACCCGGCCATCCATCAGCCGGCTGCTGCGCATCTCACCAGAAGGCAGGTCCACCCCCGCCAGCTGCGCCGCCTCGCGGTACAAGTCCAATTGGTTCACGCAGCGCGCCACGCCCAGGTAATCGGGATCGCCGCGCAGCAAGCCCCAGCGCCGCTGCTGGGTCAGGAACCACATTCCGTCCGACAGCCACGGGAAGGTCGCCTCGCCGTCGGCGAAAAAGCGCAGGCCGGGGACATTCGCGCGGCGCGGGATCAGGCAGGCACGCAGCAGGTCGATGTCGGCGTGAACATAGCCGGGGCTGGCCAGTACCTCGGCGGCGGCTTCGCGGTTGGTCGGGGAGGCATCGAGCCAGCGCGCCGTGTCGAGCAGGGCCGCGACCAGAGCGCGGCAGGTGTTGGGGTGCCGGGCGACGAAATCGGCGCGCGCGCCGAGCGCCTTGCCCGGATGGTCGGGCCAGACCTGGCTGCTGGGCGAGACCAGCACGCCGCTCGCGTCCATCACCGCGCGCCGGCTCCAGGGCTCGCCCGCGCAAAAGCCGTCCATGTGGCCCGCCTCCAGGTTGGCCGCCATCTGCGCCGGGGGCACGGTGACGAGCCGCGTCTGCGCGACCGGGTCGATGCCGGCGGCGGCCAGCCAGTAGCACAGGAACATCGCGTGGTTCCCGGTCGGGAAGGTATGGGCGAAGGTGTAGCGGCGCGGCTGTTCGCGCATCAGCCTGGCCAGCCCGGCGCCGTCGCGTACGCCGGCAGCGGCGATGGCGCGCGAGAGCACGATCGACTGGCCGTTCTGGTTCAGGTTCATCAAGACCGCCATGTCGCGCGCGGCGCTGCCGATGCCCATCTGCAGGCCGTACAGCAAGCCATACAGCGCCTGGGCGGCATCGAGTTCGCCGCTGGTCAGGCGGTCGCGCATGGCCGACCACGAATGCTGCCTTTCCAGCACCAGCTTGACGCCGTACTTCTCGTCGAAACCGACAATGGAGGCCATCACCAGCGGCGCGCAATCGGCCAGCGGCATGAAGCCGATCTTCAACGCTTCCTTTTCCGGACGGTCCGATCCGGCGCTGTGGGCGCCCTTGCCTGCCAAGCCAGTCATGCGTTCCTTTCGCCGGATCTAGCC
Organism: Massilia sp.; assembly: GCA_031398335.1. Taxonomy (GTDB): domain Bacteria; phylum Pseudomonadota; class Gammaproteobacteria; order Burkholderiales; family Burkholderiaceae_D; genus Telluria. The sequence goes on along the minus strand of JANNNC010000007.1, from coordinate 31,630 downwards.
CAGCAAGTCCTCGACGTCGAGGATGCGCTGCGCGATCTCGGCCAGTCTCATGTTCTTGTTCATCGCCAGGCTGCGCAGGCGGCCGTAGGCTTCGTCTTCAAGGAGACTGTGGCGCTTCATCAGCACGCCCTTGGCGCGGTCGATCACCTTGCGCTCGGCCAGCTTCTGGCGCGTGTCGGCCAGTTCGCCCAGCAGCTTCTGCTCGCGTTTGAAGCGCGCCAGCGCCACGTCGAGCACGGGGCGCACGCGTTCGGCGCGCAGGCCGGCCACGATATACGCCGACACACCCGCCGCCACCGCCGCTTCCATCGTCGCCGCACTGTCGTCTTCGGTGAAGAGCACGATCGGACGGCGCGCCTCGCGGGTAGCGATCACGATGTGTTCGAGTACGTCGCGCGCGTCGGACTCGCTGTCGACGATGATCAGGTCCGGCTGCAGCTGGGCGATGCGTTCCGGCAGGAAGATATCCGGCGGGAGCGAAGCGACGATGTCGTAGCCGGATTCGAGCAGGCCGACGCGCAATGCCGCACTGCGGCAAGCCTGGGCCGCCAGTGCGGCGTCGCCAGCCTGCGCATCGCCACTGGTGACGACGACGATACGCAGGCTGGGGGAGGGGTCGACTCGTCTCATGCAGTGCAACATGCAAGAAGCGGGCCATGGACGTACGTACAGTCTGCGGCGCGGCCCGAAATTTCTTGTATCAAGATCCCCGCCGCATGATGGCTGCGCTAGAATGCATTCGCATTTTTCTGGTCAGAAAGCTATTCCCTTTCACTCTACCTATATCCCCGATGCGACTTCCTGCACTGACTTTTCTTGCCGCGCCGCTCTGCGCACTCCTTGCGCTTCCGGCCCTGGCAGCGCCCACGCCCATCACCCTCGACCAGGCCATGGCCCATCCGGACTGGATCGGCAATCCGGCCGAGGCCGCATGGTGGAGCTGGAATGGCAAGGAGGTGTATTTCAAGCAGAAGCGCGCCGGCTCGCAGCTGCGCGACACGTTTATCGCTGCCCAGGGCGGCCCGCGCCGGGTGCTTGATACCGAGCTGTCGAAGCTCGACAGCCCGGCCGTGGTCTATGACCGCGCACACACGCGCACCATCATGGTGCGTAATGGCGACCTGTTCGAGCGTGACCTGAAAAGCGGTGCACTGATTCAGGTCACGCGCGGCGTCAAGGCGGAGGACCCGCAGTACTCCAGCGACGAGCGCGCGCTGCAGTTCCGCGTCGGCCACGACTGGTTCAGCTGGGACCGCACCAGCCGCCTGCAGGCGCCGATCGCCCTGCCGCGCGCGGCCAAGGACCCGGCAGTGCAAGACCCGGATGCGCTGCGCGACATGCAGCTGCGCCTGATGACGACCCTGAAGCGGGCGAAGGACGAGCGCGACGCCGCGCGCGCCCGCACCGAGGAAGAGCGCCGCCTGGACGCCACACGCGCCCCGGCCCCGGTCTACCTGGGCGACAAGCTCACCATTGAAGGCAGCGCCTTGTCGCCGGACGGGCGCTGGCTGGTGGTAGTTACCGCCGCCAAGGATGGCGCGAAGGGCCGGGTCGGCAAGATGCCGCGCTATGTGACCGAATCGGGCTACGAAGAGATGGACGACCAGCGCACCCGCGTGGGGCGCACCAACCCGGCGCCGCATGTCCTGAAACTGATCGACCTGGCGACGAACAAGGTGCAGGACCTGTCCTTCGACACCCTGCCCGGCATCGCGGTCGATCCGCTGGCGAAACTGCGCCTTGAGGCCAAGCTCGATCCGCTGAAGGGCAACCGTCCGCTGCGCATCGCCGACCGCGCCGACGCGGTGCGCTGGAGCCTGGACGGCAAGCTGGCCGCCGTCATGCTGCGCGCCGTCGACAACAAGGACCGCTGGATCGCCACCATCGATGTGAAAGCGGCGAAGCTGCAGCCGCAGCACCGCCTCTCCGACGAAGCCTGGGTCAATTTCGACAACAGCGATTTCGGCTGGCTGCCGGACAACCAGACGCTCTGGTACGTATCGGAAGAAAGCGGCTACGCGCACCTGTACACGCAAGGTGCAAGCGGCGCCGCGCGCGCGCTGACGAGCGGTAAATGGGAAGCCGGCGACATCCAGTGGAGCGTCGATGGCGGCACCGCCTACATGCTCTGCAACCGCAAGAACCCGGGCGCGTACGAGGTGTGCGCCGTGAACGCGAAAGACGGCGCCACGCGCGAAGTGACGAGTCTCGAAGGCGTCGAGCGCTTCACGCTCTCGCCGGACAGCCGCAAGCTGCTGGTGCACTATTCGTCGAGCTACATGCCGGCCCAGCTGGCCACGGTGCCGGTCTCAGGCGGCGCGGCCGTGAAACTGACCGACACGCGCACGGCAGACTATAAAGCGCGCGAATGGATCGCGCCCGAATACGTGGCCGTGCCCTCGAGCGACGGTGGCGACCCGGTCTGGTCCAAGCTGTACCGTCCCGCGAAGATGGAACCGGGTAAAAAATATCCGGTCGTGATGTTCGTGCACGGCGCCGGCTACCTGCAGAACACGACGAAGCGCTTCCCGGTCTACTTCCGCGAGCAGATGTTCCATAACCTGCTGGTCGAAAAAGGCTATGTCGTGCTCGACATGGATTACCGCGCCTCGAAAGGCTATGGCCGCAACTGGCGCACCGCGATCTACCGCCGGATGGGCCACCCGGAACTGGTCGATTACCAGGACGGCGTGAAGTACATGGTGGCGAACCACCAGGGCGATGGGAGCAACGTCGGCATCTACGGCGGCAGCTACGGCGGTTTCATGACCTTCATGGCCCTGATGCGCGCGCCGGAGATGTTCAAGTCGGGGGCGGCCCTGCGTCCGGTGACCGACTGGACCACCTACAACCACGAGTACACGGCCAACATCCTGAACACGCCCGAGCTCGATCCGCAGGCCTATAAAATCTCGTCGCCGATCGAGTATGCCGACAAGCTGCAAGGGAATCTCCTGATTGCACACGGCATGGTCGACGACAACGTGTTCTACCAGGACTCGGTGCGCATGGCGCAGCGCCTGATCGAACTGAAAAAGGATCACTGGGAACTGGCGAGCTACCCGCTCGAACGCCACGCGTATACCCAGCCGGAGAGCTGGTTCGACCAGTACCGCCGCATCTTCAAGCTGTTCGAACGCACGCTTAAGCAGTAAATATCGCGCCCGGCGCGGACAAACGAGCGCCCCACGGGGCGCTTTTTGTTTTACTGTTCGGTCTCGTTTTCGCTTCCATCGACTTCCATGACCCTTGCCCGCCTGCCGTTTCGCCTTTGCCTTGCCAGCCTGTTGACCGCACTCTCCTGCGCCGCCCATGCCCAGGATCGCGACAAGGACCGCCAGCCGGACTTTGTCGGCCTGCCGAGCACCGGCCAGCTCGATGCCGGCCGCGTGCTCGGCGCGCGCCATGGCGCCCCCGCCAGCGAACAGGAGCAACCCGCGGACAAGGCGCGCCCGCGCAAGGAGCCGGCCAGGCCGGCGCCCGAACGCGAACAGGCCGCCGCGCGCCCGGCCGCGAAAGCCTTCGCGCTTCCCGCCGGCGCCATCACCGGCGTGATCGTCGAGAGCACCGGCCGCGCCGACCAGGCGAACGTCCCGCTGAGCTTCGGCCAGGTGTTCGCGCCGGGCGACCTGGCGCGCGGCGCGGGACTGGCCGGCAAGCTGGCCGACGGCACGCTGCTGCCGCTGCAACTCGACGTCAAGGCGAGCCACCCGGACGGCTCGGTGCGCCACGCCGTCGTCTCGGCGGTCCTGCCGCGCCTTGGCGCCGGCAAGGAGTTCGGCCTGGCGCTGGTCAAAAGCGCAAAGAAGGCGGAGAGCGCGGGCGCCCCCAAACCGGGTGCCGGGGCCGACACGGTGGTCGCCATCGTCGTCGACGGCGTCCGCTACAGCGCCTCGAGCGACGCCTTGTTCAAGCAGGGGAAAGCGCAGGCCTGGCTGCATGGGCCGGTCGTGACCGAACTGCAGGTGGCCGCGCCGCTGGCCGACGCGAAGGGCGCCGAGCATCCGCACCTGGCGGCGCGCTTCGCGATCCGCTGGTACGGGGCGGCGAAAAAGGCGCGTATCGACGTAGCCGTCGAGAATAACTGGGCCTACGAACCGGACCCGCGCAACTTCACCTATGACGTGACGATCACCGCGGGCGGCAAGCCGGTCTACGCGCAGCAGGGCCTGAATCACCTGCACCACGCGCGCTGGCGCAGCCTGGCCTGGACAGGAGAGGCGCCGGCGCTGCACCTGCGCCACGACACCGCCTACCTGATCGACTCGCGCGCGCTGCCGAATTACGACCGCTCGGTCATGGTGCAGGAAAAAGCGCTCGCCGCGCTGGCGGCGAGTTGGAACGGCCCGAAAACCGAACCGATGGGCGTCGGCCTGGCGGCGCGCATCATGCCGGGTCCCGGCGGACGCCCCGACATCGGCCTGCTGCCCGGCTGGGCGGCCGCCTACCTGCTCAGCATGGACGCCCGCGCCAAGGCGGCCACGCTCGGCACGGCCGACCTGTCCGGCAGCTGGCCGATGCACTACCGCGACAAGCGCACCGGCCTGCCGGTCAGCCTGATCGATTATCCGTACATGACGATCCTGGGCCGCCCCTCCGACACCCGCAATCCGAAGACTGGCAAGTGGGAAGCCTTTCCGGTCTGCCGCAGGGAGCTGTGCAAGTCGCCGAACGCGCCCGACACCGCGCACCAGCCGAACTTCGCCTACCTGCCCTACCTCGTCACCGGCGACCATTACTACCTGGAAGAGCTGCAGTTCTGGGGCATGTACAACGTCTTCGCTTCCAATCCCGGCTACCGCAAGAACATCCGGGGCCTGCTCTCGCGACACCAGGTGCGCGGCCAGGCCTGGGGCCTGCGCGCGCTTGGCGAGGCGGCCTACATCACGCCCGACGGCCATCCGCTCAAGCGCGACCTGACCGACATCCTCGACAGCAACCTGGCCTGGTACAACGCCGAATACAGCAACAACCCGCAGGCCAACAAGCTGGGCATCATCGTCAACGGCTATTCGGTCGGCTACAAGGGCAAGACCGCGGTCGCTCCCTGGCAGGACGACTTCTTCACTTCGGCCGTGGGACACCTGGCGGAACTCGGCTTCAAGGAGGCCGAGCCGCTGCTGAAGTGGAAGGCGCGTTTCCCGGTCGAGCGCATGGTGGGCGACGGCGCCTGCTGGCTGCAGGGCGCGGCCTATGCCTATACCGTGCGCGCGGCGCAATCGGCGCCGTTCTTCGACTCGATCCGCGAAGCCTATGCCGCCACCGTCGGCCCCGAAGTGGCGGCCCTGCCCTGCGGCGACCAGACAACGGCGGCGCTGAAACGGAAACCGGGCGACATGGGCGGCTACGCCGCCACCAGCGCCGGCTTCCCCTCGAACATGCAGCCGGCCCTGGCCTTTGCGGCCGGCGTGACGGGCGAGGCCGGGCGCAAGGCCTGGGCGCAGTTCATGAAACGCAGCGTGCAGCCCGATTACAGCACGAACCCGCAGTTCGCGATCGTGCCGCGCTGAGCGGGAGTCAATCACCCCACGGGTCTGTGCATCGGCCGCGCCAGGAGAAACGCGTAGGGCGGGCGGCCCCACCGTTCGGGTGCTATGCGGACAGCAGATCGAACAAGGTCAGCGCCACCACCTTGGTCGCGCGGCGCAAATCCTCCAGCGCCAGCTTCTCGTCCGCCTTCTTCGCATTCGATTCAGGCACCGTACGCGGACCGGCGCCATACATCACCGCCGGGATCCCGCGCTCGCCGTAGAGGCGCGCGTCCGCGTACAGCGGCGTGCCGACGGCGGGAATGGTTTCGCCGAACACCACCTGCGCATTGCGCTGCAGGCTGGCCACGAGTGGACCGGCGCCCGGCAGCGGGCGCAGTGCCTGCGATAGCAGCAGGCGCCGGATCTCGACGCGAATGCCCGGCAGCCCAGTCACCGCTTCCTCGATCAGCGCGCGCACGCCCGCTTCCACCGCGACCGGGTCTTCTTCCGGAATCATGCGCCGGTCCATTTTGAGCACGACCTTGCCCGGCACGACATTCGTGTTGGTGCCGCCATCGATGCGCCCGACCAGCATGGTCGGCGAGTCGATGCCGGGCACGCTTGACTTGATTTTTTTGAGTTCCGGCAGCTGGCCGTAGATCGCATTCAGGATGCGCGTGGCGGCCTGCAAGGCGTCGTGGGCGGTCTCGGGCATGGCCCCGTGGCCGGCCTTGCCGTGCACCGTCACTTCCAGTTGCAGGCAGGCGTTGTGGGCAGTGACGACCTGGTAGCTGAAGCCGGCGGCGATCACCAGGTCGGGCTGCGTCAGTTCTTGTTCGAGCAGCCAGCCGGGACCGAGCAGGCCGCCGAATTCCTCGTCGTAGGTGAAGTGCAGTTCGACCGCGCCTTTTAAAGGCGCACCCAATGCTTCCAGCGCGCGCACGGCGAAGATGTAGGTGGCGAAGTCGCTCTTCGAGACGGCGGCCGCGCGCCCGTACAGGAAGCCGCCGTCGATCTCGGCGCCGTAGGGCGGATGGGTCCAGCCCTCGCCCGGCGGCACCACGTCGCCATGGGCATTCAGGGCAATCCTCAAGCCGGCGCCAGCGTAGGGCCGGCGCACGATCAGGTTGGTGATGCTTTCCATCCCGTAGTCGCGCACGGCTTGCGCCGGCACGGCGTGGCGCTCGGCTTCCCAGCCGAAGGCGGCGACCATCCCTGCCACCGCCTCGGCATGCGGCGCGTTGTTGCCGGGCGGGGTATCGGTCGGGATGCGCACCACCGACTGCAAAAACGCGACCTGCTCGTCGAAGTGGGCGTCGATCCAGTCGAGCATCTGTTGCTGTACAGGCGTGGTCATGGTAGTTGTCCTGTTTTTGCGCCGGCTTCGAACCAGGCGCCGACCTGGGCCCGTTCGGCGTCGGTCATGTGGGTGAGGTTCGCCAGCGGCATGGCCTTCAGTTGCACCGTTTGCTGGTAGATGCGCGCCGCGTGCTGGCTGACGAGCGCCGGCGAATCGAGCATCACGCCGGCCGGCGCGGCCGGAAAGCCGGGCTGGGTCGGCTGGGCCGCATGGCAGCTGACGCAGCGCTGGCCGACGATGGCGGTCACCTGCGTGAACTGCGCCGCGGTGTCGCCACCCGGCAGCTGGGTGACGGGTGTCTTGGGCGCGATCAGTACCGCCAGCACGGCCAGCAGCGCGACGCCGGCGGCCGGATACTTCCACTCGACGCGGCCCTTGTGGCGCAGGTTGAAGAAGTGGCGGATCAGGACGCCCGCCGCCATGATCACGGCCAGCACCGCCCAGGCGTACTCGTGGCGGTAGGTCATCGCATAGTGGTTGCTGATCATGAGGAACAGCACCGGCAGCGTGAAGTAATTGTTATGGACCGAGCGCTGCTTGGCGCGGATGCCGTAGACCGGGTCGGGCTTCTGGCCGGCCATCATGGCCTTGACCATCTTGCGCTGGCCGGGAATGATCACGTGCGCCACGTTGGCGACCATGATGGTGCCGATCATCGCGCCGATGTGGAGGTAGGCCGCGCGGCCGCTGAGCAGGTGAGTGAGCACATAGCTGGCGGCCACCAGCAGGATGAAGACGACGACGCCGAAGGCCAGGTCATGCTTCCCGAGCGGGGACTTGCACAGCAGGTCGTACACCAGCCAGCCGACGACCAGGCTGCCGAGGCCGATGCCCACCGCTTGATAACTGGTGAGCTCAAGCACGCTGCGGTCGACCATCATCGCCTGCGCGTTCAGATAGTAGACGATGACCAGCAGCGCGAAGCCCGACAGCCAGGTCGAATAGGCTTCCCACTTGAACCAGTGCAGTTCCTTCGGCAGCGTGGCGGGCGCCACCAGGTATTTTTGCGGATTATAAAAACCGCCGCCGTGCACGGCCCAGAGTTCGCCGGCCACGCCCTTGTCCGCCAGGTCGGAACCCGGCGCCGGCGGCCGGATGGTGTTGTCCAGCCAGACAAAATAAAAGGAGGCGCCGATCCAGGCGATACCGGTGATGATGTGCAGCCAGCGCACGAGCAGATTGAGCCATTCTAGCCCGTAGGAACCCAGGTGTCCGAACACGTCCATGTACCCATCCTTGTCGCAGTAGTTCGTTGACGATAAACCGATTTCATTTTGTACAACATGAAACTTGACGTATATTCGACATACCCGATCGGATATATAGCAAACATGGCCGGCCTGCCCCAGCACCTGGATATCCACCTGATCCGTATCCTCTACCTGCTGCTGGTGGAGAAGAATGTCTCGCGCGTCGCGCTGAAACTGAATCAACCGCAGCCCTCGATCTCGGCCTCGCTGCGCAAACTGCGCGAGCTGACCGGCGATCCGCTGCTGGTGCGCGGCGCGCGCGGCATGGTGCCGACCCAGCACGGCGAAAGCCTGCTCAAACCGGCCAAGCGCATCCTCGACGAAACCGAGAGCCTGTTCATCAAGAAGTCGGCCTTCGTGCCTGAGGAAGCGGCGCGCACCTTCCACATCGCCGCGCCCGACTACCTCGACACCCAGTTCCTGCCGAACGTGGTGGCGGCCGTGCGGCGCGGCGCGCCCAACAGCCGGGTCGCGATCCACGGCATGGGCGCGGGCGCAGACTACCTGCGCATGCTGTCCGACGGCGAGATGGACCTGGTGATCGCCAACTGGGACGAGCCGCCCGCGCACCTGCACATCTCGAAACTGTTCGAAGACCCGATCGTCTGCACCATGCGCGCCGACAGCCCCTACGCGAAGCGCACGGACGTCGACGCGATGACCATCGAAGACTACCTCAGTTTGCCGCACGTGGCACCCTCGCAGACGCTGCCGGGCTACCACGGCGTGATCGACGCCTTCCTCGCGCGCCAGGGAATGCAGCGCAAGATCGCGGTCGAGTCGCCCTACTTCGGGCTGATTCCGTACATGCTGACCCAGACCGACCTGGTGCTGACCACCGGCCGCCAGTTCATGCGCTCTTACGAGAAGACGCTGCCGCTCAAGACGTTCACGATGCCATTGAAATTCCCGCCGATGCGCTTTTACCAGCTGTGGCACCAGCGCGTGCACCAGTCGCCGGAACACAAATGGCTGCGCGACCAGGTCAGCCAGGCTGCGCGGGCGCTGGTGTCGACATAACGGTATATGCGCAGCCTTATAAGTGAACCTCGCGCAGGAATTATCATCGAACGCTTGACCACCCGAGGCCGATCATGACCACGATCACGCTTGCAAGCCTGAACTCCCTGGACGATGCCGCCTTTGCCGCGGCCTTGACCGGCATCTACGAGCATTCGCCCTGGATCGCCGAGCGCGCCGCGCCGCGCCGTCCGTTCGCCACCCTCGCCGCGCTCAAGCTGGGGCTCCAGGACGTCGTCGACGCGGCATCCATCGACGAGCGCCTGGCGCTGCTGCGCGCGCACCCGGAACTGGCGGGCAAGGCGGCGATCGCCGGCGAGCTGACGCCGGAGTCGACGGGCGAACAGGCCGCGTCCGGTTTGAATGCGTGCAGCGCGGACGAATACGCGTGCCTGCAACAGCTCAACGGCGAGTACAACGACAAGTTCGGCTTCCCGTTCATCCTGGCCGTCAAAGGGCCGAGCGGCCGCGGCCTGACGCGCGGCGCCATCATCGAGACCTTCGCGCGGCGCCTGAAGAACGCAGCGGCGGACGAACTGGCCGAGGCCCTGCGCCAGGTGCACCGCATCGCCGAGATCCGCCTCAACGTCCTGCTGAATGTGACGCCGGCACTGGGCGCGCAGGTGATGGACTGGTGCGAGACGATCGGCGACTGGAGCGATGCCGATGAGGGCCTGACCTGCGCCTACCTGACGCCGGCGCACCGGCGCACGGCCGCGCGTATCGTCAACTGGATGATCGACGCCGGCATGGACGCCCACATCGATGCCGTGGGCAACGTGGTCGGTCGCTATGCCGCGCTCGACGTCAATGCGAAAACACTGATGACGGGCTCGCACTACGACACCGTGAGGAATGGCGGCAAGTACGACGGGCGTCTCGGCATCCTGCTGCCGATCGCGGTCGCCGCCCACCTGCATGCGCGCCGCGAGCGCCTGCCGTTTCACCTCGACGTGGTCGGCTTCGCGGAGGAAGAAGGGGTGCGCTTCCGCAGTACGTTTTTAGGCAGCAGCGCGATCACCGGGCGCTTCGATCCGCTGCTGCTGGACGCGGCTGATGCGGACGGCATCCTGCTGCGCGACGCGATCGTCTCGGCTGGCCACGATCCCGCCGCGATCCCCGCCATCGCGCGCAAGCCCGACGAGCTGCTCGGCTTCGTCGAAATCCACATCGAACAGGGACCGGTGCTGCTCGAACGCGGCCTGCCGCTGGGCGTGGTGACGGCCATTGCCGGCAGCTCGCGTTATTCTCTCGAACTGACGGGCGTGGCCAGCCATGCCGGCACGACGCCGATGGGCATGCGGCGCGATGCCGCCGCCGCCGCCGCCGAGATCGTGCTGCTGGTCGAGCGCCGCTGCAGCGGCGTCGGGTCGCTGGTCGGCACCGTCGGCCAGCTCGAGGTGCCGGGCGGCTCGGTGAACGTCATTCCCGGCGCCTGCAAGCTCTCGCTCGACATCCGTGCCGCCGACGACGTGGTGCGCCTGGCAGCCGTGGACGACATCCTGGCCGGCGTCAAGCAGATTTGCGCGCGGCGCGGGATCGACGAGAAGCTGTGGAAGATCGTCGAGGCGGAAGCCGCGCCCTGCGCGCCGCGCCTGATGAACCTGCTCGGCGCGGCAGTCGAGCGCCAGGGCGTGCCGCGCTTCGACCTGCTCTCGGGCGCCGGCCACGATGCGATGGAGATGGCACGCATCACCGAGGTGGCAATGCTGTTCACGCGCTGCGGCAACGGCGGCATCAGCCACAATCCGCTCGAGACGATGACTGCCGACGATGCCGAGCTGGCGGGACAGGTTCTGCTCGACTTCCTGCGCAGCGTCGCCGTCAAGGACCAGGCGGGATGATTTTTGCGGTGCCGGGCAGCTTGCCGCGCACCGTGAGGGCAATCGACAGGCAGATCGACACGAGCAGCAGCGGTCCGCTCAGTAGCTGTCCCAACTGTTGGACGCGGTTCCCCGAAGCCGTGCCCTCGGCCGCGCCGAATGCAAAGCCGATCACGAACATCGCGCCAAGCCAGATTGCCACCGCATACAGCAGGCACAGTGCGATCAGCTTGAAGGGATTGCGCTGCGGGACGGCGGCGACCGGCGCGGCATGCGGCGCGCCGCACACGGGACAGGCCGGCCGGCTGTAATGCGCATCGCAGGCACAGCCCGGGCAATTAACTATTTCCATGTTCGCTCCTCCATCGGTTGCAGGTCGATGCGATTCAAATGCGCGAATCAAAGAGTACGTGACGATCAGGGCGAGGCGTTGACTGTTGTCACCAAGAATTACCACGAGCGGCATCCATGGGGAGGATTACCATGATCGAACTTCGGCCCGCAAACTGCAAGGAAATCGCGCGTCTGTGGGACCTGCGCACGCGCGCTGTCGCCCACGCATGCACTGCGCATTACAGCGCGCCGATTCTGGCCGCCTGGCTGGCAGCGCCGGCGCCCGATTCGCTGCGGCGCCTGGCGGAGCAGGGAGGCGCGATCGTCGCCGAGGAAGGTGATGCCCTGCTGGGCTATGCGGCGCTGGTTGCTGACAGCGGCGAGGTCGATGCGGTGTTTGTCGAACCGGCGCAGCATGGGCGCGGGATCGGTGCGGTGCTGATGGCGGCGATCGAAGACATGGCGCGCGCGGCTGGGCACACGCGGCTTTTCCTGTCGGCGTCGCTCAACGCCCTGCCCTTCTACCAGCGCGCCGGTTTTACCGCCGTGCGCGAGGAACTGTATCTGCACCGGTCCGGAATCGATATCCCGTCGGTATTCATGGAAAAGCGGCTCGCTTAATGCAAAAGTTAGCCGTAGCGTACCGCAAACGATATTTATCGTTTTTTCCGCCGCGCCAGCACCAGCGCAATGCCGCCCAATATTGCCACTGACGCCAGCATCAGGCGCCACGTTACCGGCTCGGCCAGGAACACCACCGCGCCGACCGCCGTCATCAAGGGCACCGACAACTGCACCGTCGCCGCCCGCATGGCAGTGAGTTCGCGCAGCGCCGTGTACCACAGCGCATAACCGACGCCCGACGTCAGCGCCCCCGACACCACCGCCAGCACGATCCCCCTCGTATCGGCATGCGCGACATCCACGAACGGCAGCCACAACACCAAGGCCAGCGGCGCCGCGCGCAGGAAGTTGCCGGCTGTCGCAAGCAGCGGATCCGCCGCGCCCCGGCCGCGCAGCGAGTACACGCCCCAGGCCGCCCCCGCCAGCGCCATCCAGGTGGCCCCCAGCAGCGGCGGCGCGCTCACGCCCGGCAGCACCAGGTAAACCAGTCCCGCCGTCGCCAGCGCCAGCCCGCACCAGGCCGCCGTTGCGAAACGCTCGCCGCCGCGCAAGGCCCAGCCGAACATCGTCAACTGGACGGCCCCGAACAGGATCAGCGCGCCGGTGCCCGCCGGCAGGCTGACGTAGGCAAACGAAAAGAAGGCGACGTAGGCGAACAGCATCGCCGCGGAAGTCCAGTCGCCCCCGGCCGGCGCGCTTCCCGCGCGCAGGCGCACGATGATCGCCAGCGCAAGTGCGCCCGCTACCACGCGGATCGCGCCGAAGCTGGCCGGGTCGATGCCGCCGCCGGCAAGCGCCAGGCGGCACAGCAGCGAATTGGCGGCAAAGGCCAGCATGGCAGCGGCCGTGAAAGCGAAGGTGGCCAGGTGCGGCGTGCCGCCGGCGCGCTCATGCATGGCCCGCCACCGGCCAGTTGGTCATCGGATCGCTCCTTTGCAGTCACAGCGCAGCGTGCGCATGGCAATCAGGCGGGTCGCTTACTCGAACTCGCGCGGCGGCGCACGTCTGGCGCTGGAACGGCTCTCGATCCAGTCGCGTCCGCCCGCATTCAAGGCCTTCGTGACGACCGCCGGCGGCAGGCTGTACACCGTTGCCCAGGTGGCGCGGCCATCCGCCCCGTTCGACGGAAAACTGTTCGTTTCGATCGGCCAGTTGTATTTGCGTTTCAGGGTGCGGACGATGGCCGCCAGCGTGACGCGCCCGCGCAGCGGCTCGGCGCCGGTCTGGTCTTCGTCGGACAACAGGACGGCCAGCACGGCGCCACGCGCGGTCAGCGGACCGGGAAAGGTAGGGGATTTGCTCGGCATGCGGGCATTTTAGTTCAGTCCGCAACCCCGGCGCGTTCCAGCATCGCGTGCAGCAGCACGTTACAGCCGGCTTCGAGGTGCGCCGGCTGCGCGTCCTCGATCTCGTTATGGCTGATGCCATCCTTGCAGGGCACGAAGATCATGCCCGAGGGCGCGACCCGGGCCGTGTAGATAGCGTCGTGGCCGGCGCCCGAGACCACGTCCATGGTCGAGTAACCCAGCTTGTCGGTTGCGGCGCGCACGGCGTTCACGCAATCCGGATGGAAGGGACATGGCGGGTAGTAGGACACCCGTTCGATGGCGATGCCCAGGCCTGTGTCGGCGCGCGTCTTCGCGACAAACGCCAGCATCTCTTCGTGCATCGTATTGAGCAGTTCGTCGTTCACGTTGCGCAGGTCGATGCTGAATTTTACTTCGCCCGGGATGACGTTGCGGCTGTTCGGGAACACCTGCACCATGCCGACAGTGCCGCGGCCGAAAGGCGGATAGCGGTTCGCAATCGCCACGACTTCCTGCATGATGGCGGTGGCCACCTGCAGCGCGTCGCGGCGCAGGCCCATCGGCGTCGGGCCGGCGTGCGCTTCCATGCCGGTGACAATGCAGTCGTACCAGGACAGGCCCATCACGGCCGGCACCACGCCGATCACCTTGTCGGCGTCTTCCAGCACCGGACCTTGCTCGATGTGAGCTTCGAAATAGCCGCCGATCGGGTGCTGGCCGGGTTCCTCGGTGCCGAGGTAGCCGATGCGTTCGAGCTCTTCGCGCACGGTCTTGCCGTCCACGTCTTTCGCGGCGTAGGCGGTTTCCAGGCTGAAGGCACCGCAGAAGACGCCGGAGCCCATCATCACCGGCACGAAGCGCGAGCCTTCCTCGTTGGTCCAGAAGGCCACTTCGACCGGCGCTTCGGTGACGATGCCGTGGTCATTCAGGGTGCGCACCACCTCGATACCGGCCAGCACGCCGTAGTTGCCGTCGAACTTGCCGCCGGTGGGCTGGGTGTCGACGTGGCTGCCGGTGACGATCGGCGGCAAGGCGTTGTCGCGGCCGGCGCGGCGCATGAAGACGTTGCCGATCTTGTCGACGGTGACGGTCATGCCGGCCTCCTTTGCCCAGCCGACGACCAGGTCGCGGCCCTGGCGGTCGAGGTCGGTCAGGGCGAGGCGCTTGACGCCGCCTTTGGGGGTGGCGCCGATTTGGGCCAGTTCCATCAGGGAGTTCCACAGGCGTTGGCCGTTGATGCGCAGGGTGTCGGGCATGGTTGTTTTCCGGTATGGAGTTAACGGTTTACAGCGGCGCGAAGGCGGGACGGTCGATGTGGCGGCCGGCGCCCTCTTCCGCGCGCAAATCGCCGCGTTCGAAGACGAGCTTGCCGGCGGCGACGGTGTGGGTCGGAATGCCGCGCATGGTGCGGCCCTCGAAGACGTTGAAGCCGCCTTTCGCGAACTGGGTGCTGGCCGAGATGGTGCGGGTGCCGTGCGGGTCCCAGACGACAATGTCGGCGTCGGCCCCGACCGCGATCACACCCTTGCGTGGGTACATGTTGAAAATCTGGGCCGCGTTGGTCGAGGTGACGCGCACGAATTCGGACGGGGTCAGCGTACCCGAATGGACGCCGGCGTCCCAGACCACGGCCATGCGCTCCTCGACGCCGCCGCAGCCGTTCGGGATGCGCGTGAAGTTGCCGGCGCCGGCGGCTTTCTGCTCGGCGCAGAAGGTGCAGTGATCGGTCGCCGTCGTGTGCAGGTTCCCCCCGCGCAGGCCCTGCCACAGCGCCTGCTGGTGGTGCGGGCTGCGAAACGGCGGGCTCATGACGTGGGCGCGTGCGAAGTCTTCGTCTTCGCTGGCGTACACGCTGTCGTCGATGACCAGGTGGCCGGCCAGCGCTTCGCCATACACGCGCTGGCCCTTGGCGCGGGCACGGGTGATGGCCTCGAGCGACTCGGCGCAGGACACGTGCACGATGTACACCGGGGTGCCGAGCACCTTGGCGATCGCGATGGCGCGGTTTGCCGCTTCGGCCTCGACTTCCGGCGGGCGCGACAGCGGGTGCGCGCGGGCGCCGGTGATCCCTTTTTGCAGCAGTTCCTGCTGCAGCTGATAGACCAATTCCCCGTTCTCGGCGTGCACGGTCGGGATCGCGCCCAGCTCGAGCGAGCGGCGGAAGCTTTTTACCAGGGTCTCGTCGTCGGCCATGATCGCGTTTTTATACGCCATGAAGTGCTTGAAACTGTTCACCCCATGCTCGCGCACCAGGGTGCCCATGTCGGCATGCACCGAGTCGTCCCACCAGGTCACGGCCACGTGGAAGGTGTAGTCGCCGGCCGACTTCCTCGCCCAGCCGCGCCAGGTATGGTAGGCCTCCATCAGCGACTGCTTCGGGTCGGGAATGACGAAGTCCATGATCGTCGTCGTGCCGCCGGCCAGGCCCGCCGCGGTGCCGGTGAAGAAATCGTCGGCGGAGACGGTGCCCATGAAGGGCAGCTGCATGTGGGTGTGGGTGTCGATCCCGCCCGGCATCACGTACTGGCCGCCGGCGTCGATGACGGTGGCGTTGGCGGGCGCCTCCAGGTTCTCGCCGACGGCGACGATCTTGTCGCCGTAGCAGAGCACGTCGCCGCGGAAAGCGCGGTCGGCGTTCACGATGGTGCCGCCGCGGATAATCGTCGTCATGAAGCGCTCCAGTAAGCTAGTTGTTTGCAGCCGGGCGCAGCGCCGGCAGCGCGCGCCCTTTCATCATCAGGCCGTAGGCGATGCCGGAAATGAGCACGCCGACGAACCAGGCATAGGTGTAAATCGTCTTGAAGGTCGCGCCCACGTCCGGGAACGAGGCCGGGAAGGCGGCGTTCAGGAAGCCCGGGATGTTGGGCGCCACGCCCAGCACAAACGCGACGATCGCCGCCACGTTCCAGCCGCTGCCGTACGAATAGATGCCGCCGTGGCGGTACAGCTGGTCGACGTCGAGCGTGGTCTTGCGGATGAAGTAGTAGTCGATGATCATGATGCCGGCAATCGGCCCGAGCAGCGCCGAGTAGCCGATCAGCCAGGTGAAGATATAGCCTTGCGTCGTCTCCAGGATTTTCCAGGGCATCATCACCAGCGCGATGCCGGCCGTCAGGTAGCCGCCGGTGCGGTAGCTGATGGTCTTCGGCGCCAGCGCGGAAAAATCGTAGGCCGGACCGACCAGGTTGGCCGCGAGATTGACGCTGACGGTGTCGATCAGGAGCACGATCAGTGCGATGAGCACCGCCACACCGGTCATGCGGCTGGCGACATCGACCGGATCCCACAGCGCCTTGCCGTACAGGACGACAGTGGCCGAGGTGACGATCACGGCCAGCGCCGCCAATAAACCCATCGGCGCCGGCAAGCCGATGGTCTGGCCGATGATCTGGTCGCGCTGGCTTTTCGCAAAGCGCGTGAAGTCGGGAATGTTCAAGGCAAGGGTGGCCCAGAAGCCCACCATGGCCGTCAGCGAGGGCCAGAACGTGCTCCAGAACTGGCCGGCCTTCTTGCCGCCTTCGACGAACTGCGAGGGCTGGTCGAGCAGCGGGCCGAAGCCGCCTGCCTTGCTGTACACCCAGCCGAGCAGGACGAAGCAGATGGCGATTTTCAGGGGCGCGGTCCAGGTCTCGAGCTTGCGGATCGATTCCATGCCGTGCACGATGAAGTAGAACTGGATCGCCCAGAAAGCCAGGAAGCACAGCAGCTGGCCGAGGTTGATGCCGAGGCCCGCGATCGCCTCGCCGCCGACCGGATGGCCCATCAGCACACCGAGCAGCGTATAGATCATGCTGCCGCCGAACCAGGTCTGGATGCCGTACCAGCCGCAGGCGACGATGGCGCGCATCAGGGCCGGCAGCTTGGCACCGGAGGTGCCGAACGAGGCGCGCGCCAGCACTGCATACGGAATGCCGTATTTGGTGCCGGCGTGGCCGATCAGGAGCATCGGCAGCAGCACGATGGCGTTGGCGAGGAAGACGGTCCATACCGCCTGCCAGCCGGACATGCCGGCTTCGATCAGGCTGGCCGACAGCGTGTAGGCGGGGATGCACATCACCATGCCGACCCAGAGCGCGGCGAAGTGGTACCAGCGCCAGGTGCGCTGCGCGGCGCTGGTGGGCGCCAGATCGTGATTCCAGAGTTCGTTGCTGACAGGGTGTTGCGTCACGGTGAGTCTCTCCAAACGGGTTACGGTTGCAACTCAGTGTAGCGCAAAGATAATGACGAGCGCGAGCGGACAACCCGGCGCGCCCGCAAGCACAGGCTCAGGCAGTTTCGATCGCTGCCGCCGCTCCCGCGATGCTCAGCACCGGCTGGACTTCCGCGTGCGGATTGCGCGGATCCTGGGTCCAGTTCATGTAGGGCTTGCCGGTTTCCTGCGGCACCATCGTGATGCAGGCCTCGACCGGGCAGGTGATTTCGCACAGGTTGCAGCCGACGCATTCGTCGCGGATCACCTCATAGCGGCGCGCGCCGGTTTCCATGATCAGCTGCGCGACCGCCTGGTGCGAGGTGTCTTCGCAAGCGACAAAACACTTGCCGCAGCCGATGCACTTGTCCTGGTCGATGTGCGCGATCGTCTGGAAATTCATGTCCAGGTATTTCCAGTCGGTGGTATTCGGCACGGCCTTGCGCGAGAAGGCGGCGATATTCGCATAGCCCTTCTCGTCCATCCAGCGCGACAGGCCGTCCTTCATCTCCTCGACGATGCGGAAACCGTGCAGCATCGCTGCCGTGCAGACCTGCACCGAGCCGGCGCCGAGCGCGATGAATTCGGCCGCGTCGCGCCAGTTGCCGATGCCGCCGATGCCGGAAATCGGCAGGCCGGCGGTAGCGGGGTCGCGCGCGATCTCGGCCACCATGTTCAGCGCGATCGGTTTGACGGCCGATCCGCAATAGCCGCCGTGGGTGCTGGCGCCGCCGACTTGTGGGAATGCGATCATCCGGTCGAGGTCGAGGTGGGTGATCGAGTTGATCGTGTTGATCAGCGAGACCGCATCCGCTCCGCCCGCCAGCGCGGCCCGTGCCGGGGCGCGAACGTCGGTGATGTTGGGCGTGAGCTTGACGATGACCGGCAGGCGCGTGTGCTTCTTGCACCAGGCGGTGACCATCTGCACGTAGTCGGGCACCTGTCCCACCGCCGCGCCCATGCCGCGCTCGGGCATGCCATGCGGGCAGCCGAAATTGAGTTCGATGCCGTCGGCGCCGGTCGCTTCCACCAGCGGCAGGATCGCCGCCCACGGCGCTTCCTCGCAAGGCAGCATCAGCGAAACGATCATCGCACGGTCGGGCCAGGCCTTTTTCACCGCCGTGATTTCGCGCAGGTTGATGTCCAGGCTGCGGTCGGTGATCAGCTCGATGTTGTTAAAACCGATGACTTCGCGGTTCTTGCCGTAATGGGCCGAGTAGCGCGAGGAGACGTTGACGGCCGGCGGATCTTCGCCCAGTGTCTTCCACACCACGCCGCCCCAGCCCGCCTCGAAGGCGCGCACCACGTTGTACGCCTTGTCGGTCGGCGGGGCCGAGGCCAGCCAGAACGGATTCGGGCTCTTGATGCCGCAGAAATCGATGCTCAGGTCGGCCATGCTGCCTCCGCTGCAATGTCGTTATGGATCGCCAGCGCGGCGAGTTTGCCATGCTGGACCGCCTGCACCGTCAGGTCCTGTCCCAGCGCGACGCAGTCGCCGCCGGCGTAAATACCGGGCACTTTGGTGCGCAGGGCGCCGTCGACGACGATCCGTTCGCCATCGCGCCACAGGTCCCGGGCCAGCGTGTCGAATTCGGACGGCGCCGCCATTGCCTGGCCGATCGCCTTGAAGACGGCGTCGGCCGCGATCTCGATGAAGGCGCCGGTGCGGGCGAGGCGGCCTTCGTCGATCCCCGTTTCCTCGAAGCGCATGCCGGCTACGCGGCCGCCATCGTCGAACACAACCTCGAGCGGCGAGGCCCAGGTTTTGATACGCACAAAGTTAAGCTTGGCGATCTCGATCTCGTGGCCGGTCGCGCTCATGGCGTCGAAACCGCGGCGGTAGACCAGGGTCACTTCGTCGGCGCCCAGGCGCTTGAGTTGCACCGCCATGTCGATCGCCGTATTGCCGGCGCCGATGACGATGGCGCGCCGCGGCACCGGCAGGCGTGATAAATCGCTGGCCTGGCGCAGCGCGGCGATGTAGTCGGTGGCGGCCAGCAGGCCCGGTGCGTCTTCGCCGGTCAGGCCAAGACGGCGGCTGGCGCCCAGGCCCAGGCCGAGGAAGACGGCATCGAAACGCGCATGCAGGTCGTGCAGCTGCAGGTTGTCGCCGAGCGCCTGGCCGTACTGGATGTCGATGCCGCCGATCGACAGCAGGAAGTCGACTTCCTGCTGGGCGAATTCGCCGGGCAGCTTGTATTTGGCGATTCCGTATTCGTTCAGGCCGCCGGCCTTGGATTTGGACTCGAACACGACGACCTCATGCCCGAGCATGGCCAGGCGGTGCGCGCAGGACAGGCCGGCGGGGCCGGCGCCGACCACGGCGATGGTCTTGCCGGTCTGGGGCGCACGCGCGAACGGGTGGCCATTGAAACGCGCGTTGTCGACCGCGTGGCGCTGCAGCAGGCCGATTTTCACGGGCTCGCGTTCGGCGTAGTGGTTACGCACGCAGGCGCTTTCACACAGGATCTCGGTCGGGCAGACGCGCGCGCAACTGCCGCCGAAGATGTTCTGCTGGAGTATGCCGATGGCGGCGCCGTTGATGTTCTGGTCGTGGATGTTGCGAATAAAACTGGCGACGTCGATGCCGGTCGGGCAGGCGCGCATGCAGGGGGCGTCGTAACAGTAGAGGCAGCGCGCCGCTTCGATGGCCGCCTGGCGGGCGCTGAGGGGCGGCGCCAGGTCCGTGAATTGCGCCGCGAGCGCGCCGTGCGAGTCAGCTGCCGGCGGCAGGTGCTGGAGAGTCTCGATCATGTGCATCCCTGGTTTTTGTTGGAGTGCTGGTGTTCGACTGCCGCGTACCTGTGGTGCTTTCGTGCGGCGGATCTTGCGCTAACGATCGACGCGTGGGCGGGAAACCCGCCCACCCTACGTCCCTGCGCTCGGATCGGCGATGACACACGCGTTCGCGTGGGCTCGGGGCGCCCA
Organism: Massilia sp.; assembly: GCA_031398335.1. Lineage (GTDB taxonomy): Bacteria > Pseudomonadota > Gammaproteobacteria > Burkholderiales > Burkholderiaceae_D > Telluria. The sequence goes on along the minus strand of JANNNC010000007.1, from coordinate 11,325 downwards.
CCCCACCGTTGCCCGCGACGTTCGTTACTTCATCTGCGGGAACGCGAACTCGACGCCGGCGCTCGCCGTATTCGGCCAGCGCTGCATGACTGCCTTGTGGCGCGTGTAGAAACGCACGCCTTCCGGACCGTAGGCGTGGTGGTCGCCGAACATGCTGCGCTTCCAGCCGCCGAAGCTGTTGAAGGCCATCGGGACCGGCAACGGGACGTTCACGCCGACCATGCCGACCTGGATCTGGCGCACGAATTCGCGCGCCACGCCGCCGTCGCGGGTGAACACGGCGACGCCGTTGCCGTACTCGTTGGCGTTGATCAGCTCCACCGCGCTGCCGACGTCCGGCAGGCGCACGACGCACAGCACCGGGCCGAAGATTTCTTCCTGGTAGATGCTCATCGCGGGCGTGACGTGGTCGAACAGCGTGCCGCCGACGAAGAAGCCATTCTCGCGGCCTTCGACGCTGAAGTTGCGGCCGTCGACGACCAGGGTCGCGCCCTGCTCCACGCCTTCGCCGATCAGGCGTTCGATGCGCTGGCGCGCCGCCTGCGTGACGACCGGGCCCATCTCCATGCCTTCGCCCATGCCGTCGCCGATCTTGAGTTTCGCCGTACGCTCGGCCAGCGTGGCGACGAGCTTGTCGGCGGCGTCGCCAATGGCCACCGCCACGGAGATGGCCATGCAGCGCTCGCCGGCCGAGCCGTAGGCCGCGCCGATCAGGGCGTCGACCGCCATGTCCATGTCGGCGTCGGGCATGACGACCATGTGGTTCTTGGCGCCGCCCAGGGCCTGCACGCGCTTGCCGTTGGCGCTGCCGCGTGAATAGATGTATTCGGCGATCGGGGTCGAGCCGACGAAACTGATGGCCTGCACGGCCGGGTTGTCGAGCAGCGCGTCGACGGCGACCTTGTCGCCATGCACCACGTTGAAGACGCCGTCCGGCAAGCCGGCTTCCTTCAGCAGGCGCGCGTGCAGCATCGAGGGCGACGGATCGCGCTCGGACGGTTTCAGCACAAACGTATTGCCGCAGGCGATCGCCACCGGGAACATCCACATCGGCACCATGACCGGGAAGTTGAACGGCGTGATGCCGGCCACCACGCCCAGCGGCTGGCGCATCGACCAGGCGTCGATCCCGCGCGCGATCTGGTCGGTGAATTCGCCCTTCAGCAGTTGCGGGATGCCGCAGGCGAATTCGACGACTTCGATGCCGCGCGCGACTTCGCCTTGCGCGTCGCTGAAGGTCTTGCCGTGTTCGCGCGTGATGAGGGCCGCGAATTGGTCGGTGTGCTGCTGGCACAGCTGCAGGTATTTGAACAGGATGCGCGCGCGTGCCAGTGGCGGCGTGGCCGACCAGGCCGGGAAGGCTGCGGAGGCGGCAAAGACGGCGGCGTTGACTTCGTCGACGCTGGCAAGCGTCACGCGGGCGCAGGGCTCGCCCAAGGCAGGATTGAAGACGTCGGCGTAGCGGTCGCTCGCCGTGTCGACGACGCGGCCGCCGATGAAGTGGCCGATGGTGTCAAGTTGGTTCATGTAATGCCTCTTCTAGTCCAGGTTCTTCAATACGGTGGCCAGCTTGCCGAACAATTCGTCGATATGCTGTTTCTCGAGGATGAGGGGTGGCGACAGCGCGATGATGTCACCGGTGGTGCGGATCAGGATGCCGTCGTCAAAGGCTTTTTTGAATGCCTGGAAGGCACGCACGCCGGGCTTGCCGGGAATCGGTTCCAGTTCGATGCCGGCGATCAGGCCGATGGTGCGCAGGTCGATCACGTGCGGCAGGCCCTTCAAGGCATGCACCGCGTCTTCCCAATAGGCCTGGATACCCTTGGCATGGTCGAGGATCTGCTGGTCCTGGAACACCTCCAACGTGGCCAGCGCCGCGGCGCAGGCGACCGGGTGGCCGGAATAGGTGTAGCCGTGGAACAGTTCGATGCCGGCGGGCGCCTCCATGAAGGCGTCGTGGATGAATTTTTTGCTGAACACCGCGCCCATCGGGATCACGCCATTGGTCAGGCCCTTGGCGGTGGTCATCATGTCCGGTTCGACGTCGAAATAGTCGGTCGCGAACGGCGTCGTGAGGCGCCCGAAGCCGGTGATGACTTCGTCGAAAATGAGCAGGATGCCGTGCTTGGTGCAGAGTTCGCGCAGGCGCTTCAGGTAGCCTTTGGGGGGCACCAGCACGCCGGTGGAACCCGAGACCGGCTCGATGATGACGGCGGCAATGGTCGATGCGTCGTGCAGGGCGACCAGGCGTTCGAGTTCGTCGGCCAGCTCGGCGCCGAAGTCCGGCTCGCCGCGCGAGAACGCGTTTTTCAGCAGGTTGTGCGTATGCGGCAGGTGGTCGACGCCGCCCAGCAGCGGACCGAAATGCTTGCGGTTGGGGCCGATGCCACCGACCGACAGGCCGCCGAAACCGACGCCGTGGTAGCCGCGCTCGCGTCCGATCAGGCGGGTACGCCCGCCCTCGCCGCGCGCCTTGTGGTAAGCGAGCGCGATTTTCAGGGCGGTATCGACCGCCTCGGAACCGGAGTTGGTATAGAAGACGTGCCCGAACTTGTGGCCGGTGTAGTCCATCAGGCGCTCGGCCAGGTCGAAGGCGGCCGGGTGGCCCATCTGGAAGGTGGGCGCGAAATCGAGCTGGCCGATCATTTCGCGCACCGCGCTCACGATCTTCGGCTGGGCGTGGCCGCAAGGCACGCACCACAGGCCGGCAGTGCCGTCGAGGATCTGGTTGCCGTCCACGTCCTTGTAGTACATGCCCTGGGCCGAGACCAGCAGGCGCGGATTGGCCTTGAAGTCGCGGTTATTCGTAAAAGGCATCCAGAAGGCGGACATCGATTCGGGTCTGGACTCGTTCATGCAGGCTCTCCCTTGTTAGCAGCCAATGTATTGGTCTGAATATCAAAATGATGAGGCAATAGTAACAATGTGCGCGCGGGAGACGGGAATGTAAAGCCCACGTGGCGCCGGCCCAAACCGGTCACGTTGCAAAAATGCAAAAGAACCTGCCGATCCGGTAATATAAACGCGCGCCGCGATGCCGTCATATCAATTTGCGTATATGCGAAGTCAAGGGCAATAAACAAACATGCTAAATCACCCGGCAGACTGCCAGTGTGAGAATGCCAACGCCTTTGATTTAACGCAAACTCAGCCATCGCGGGTAAGGGATCGTGAGGCTGATTGGAGACTGCCATGCCCGACACCTTGCCAGCCGTCCTGCGCACCGAACGCCTGCTGCTGCGTCCATTCGCCCATGACGACGCCGTAGCGCTGTTCCGGATCTTTTCGGACGAACAGGTCGTGCGTTTCTGGTCCGCCGGCGCCTGGACCGAGATTGCCCAGGCCGAAAAAATGATCGAGGAAGCATTGCTGGCCTACCGCGAGGGAGGTCTTTCCCGCTATGCCATCGCGCTGGCGGACACCGGTGAGCTGATCGGCATCTGCAATCTGCGCGGTTTCTTCGAGCAGAACCGCCGCTGCGAACTCGGCTACGCGCTGGGCAGCGCCCACTGGGGCCGCGGCTATGCCTTCGAGGCGCTCGACGCCCTGCTCGGCCACGCATTCTCGGCACTCGACATGAACCGCATCGAAGCCGACATCGATCCGCGCAACGATGCCTCGGCGCGCCTGCTCGAGCGGCTCGGCTTTCGCCAGGAGGGTTATATGCCGGAACGCTGGATCGTCCATGGCGAAAAGGCCGACACCGCCTTCTATGGTTTATTGAAACGTTATTGGGACGAGCGCGCGCTGTCCCGTTCGTCGGTCGCCGCTGCCGGTTAGCCCACGGAATCCGCGCTTCGTCGCAGTACCCTCGTCTGCATGCTCGAACAGGAATAAAGTGCCTCCATCGACCTTCAATCAAAGGAGCACTGCCATGAAAACGACCACCTTCCGATCCTTCGCCGCCGAACTCGAAGAAGCCGCCGACACCTGCCTGCGTTTTTTCCGCGGCGGGCTGCGCACCTTCTCGGCCTTGCCCTGGCCTGCCCTGCTGCTGGCGGCAATCCTGACGGCCTGCGCGATTGCCGTCATCCCGACCGCCTTGGTGCTGTTCGCGATCTTCCTCGCCATCAAGTACGCGGTGCTGGCGATCAACGGCGACAAGACCACGCCGCTCGAGGACTGAGCATGCAAGCCAGCCAGATCAACCGGGCCCTCGATTTCACGCGCGAAGCCTTCGCCGACGCAAGCAAGCTGTGGTGGGCGTTCTTCGACTGGGTCGCGGTGGTCGACTGGCGCAAGCTGGCCGTCACCTGGCTGCTGGCCCTCGTCTTCTTCGGCACAATGAATACGCCGGAGCCGGCGGTCTGGTACTTCTTCCTCTCGTTCGGCATCAAGGTGCTGGCCGGCGGCAAGCGCCGCGCCGAACTGGTGGCGAAGGATGCGACCCTGAAAGCCGAAGTCGCCACGCTGGAACGGCGCCTGACCGAAGCGCAGATGGCGGCCCTGCAAGCCCAAGTGGAGCCGCACTTCCTGTTCAATACGCTGGCCCTGATCGGCCGCCTGATCGAGACCGATCCGCCGGAAGCGGCCAAGGTGCACGCCCACCTGATCTCCTACCTGCGTTCGAGCCTGCCGCAGATGCGCTCCTCGGGCGGCGCCACGCTCGGCAAGCAGCTCGAACTGTCGCGCGCCTACCTGGCGATCATGCAGGCACGCATGAAGGAGCGCCTCGCCGTGCGCTTCGAGGTGCCGGACTTCCTCGGCAGTTCGCCCTTCCCGCCGATAATGCTGCAAACGCTCATTGAAAACGCCATCAAGCACGGACTGGAGCCGAAGATCGAAGGCGGCACCATCACGGTGCGCGCCCGGGTCGACGGCGCCACGCTGATCGTCGACGTCTGCGACGACGGCATCGGCATCGACCTGCATGCCGACGACGGCGTGGGACTGGCCAACATCCGCGAACGCCTGCACTTGCTGTATGGCGCCCAGGCCGAGCTGGTGATCGAAGCCCCGCCCGGGGGCGGCGCCTGCGCCTCGGTGCGCATTCCGTACACGATGATGGAGGGAGCATGATGAGCATGAACGGCGCCGTCACCGCCCTGATCGCCGACGACGAAGCCGCGATGCGCGAGCAACTGCGCGCACGCCTGATGGAAGTCTGGCCCGGGCTCGACGTGGTCGCCGTCGCCTCGAACGGCATCGAAGCAGTCGAACTGGCCGCGCGCTACCAGCCCCAGATCGCCTTTCTCGACATCCGGATGCCGGGCATGGGCGGCATCGAAGCGGCGCGCCAGCTGTACGACCGCTGCCACATCGTGTTTGCCACCGCCTACGACCAGTATGCGGTCGACGCCTTCGAACATGGCGCGATCGACTACCTGTTGAAACCGGTGACCGCCGAACGCCTGGCGACCACCTGCGAACGCCTGCGCCGCAGAATCGAGGGATCCCCGCAAGACATCGGCGCCCAACTGGCGCAGCTGGGCAGCCTGCTCCAGCAAGGCGCGACACCGAAGCGTTCCTACCTGCGCTGGATCCAGGCGCAAGTCGGCGGCAGCCTGCGCATGGTCAGCACGCGCGAGATCCTGTTTTTCCAGTCCGACGAAAAATACACGCGGGTGCAGACGGCAACTGCCGAACTCCTGATCCGCAAGACACTCAAAGAACTGGCGGACGAACTCGACCCCGACGAATTCTGGCGCATCCACCGTTCAACCCTGGTGCGGGTGGATGCGATCGCCGAAGTCTCGCGCGACATGCGCGGACGCCAGATGCTGCGCGTGCGCAATCATCCGCAAGCGCTGGAAGTGAGCCGCAACCACGCGCAATTGTTCCAGCAGATGTGATTTTGCCGCCGGGCGGGTGTACGATGGCTTGCCTTTTCTTTACGGAGCCTGTGATGCCTGCGATTCCGAAAAACACGATTGCCACCGTTACTCCCTGCCTGCGCTACCGCGACGCCCACACGGCGATCGAGTGGCTGTGCGAGGTATTCGGCTTCGAGCGGCACCTGGTCGTCGACGGCGAGAACGACACGGTCGCCCACGCCCAGCTATCGTTCGGCAACGGCATGATCATGCTCGGCTCGGTCCGCCCCGATTCCGCCTATGGCGCCCTGCTCGCCCAGCCGGACGAAATCGGCGGGCGCCAGACCCAGACCGTTTACCTCAACGTCAATGATGCCGACGCCGTGTACGAACGCGCCCTGCGTGCGGGTGCGCCGATCGTCATCGCGCTGGCCGACGAAGAGTATGGCGGGCGTGGCTTCACCTGCCGCGATCCCGGCGGGCATATCTGGAGTATCGGGACCTATGACCCCTGGCAGGAGGCCTGACATGCTGGCACTCCGTCCGAATTGCGGGGGCGAGCTGGTGCGCCGCCCGGTGCGCCCTGCCGCTGCACTGCTGAAGTTCCCGGAAGCGGCGCCAGCATCCTGCGCGCGCGCAAGTGAACCCAGCGATTACACGTCGAGATGGCGGTTTTGCTGTTGAGGAAGATCAGGCGGTGTGCCACCGGGTATGCAACGCGCTGCCGGCGCCACACTCGGTTCAGCGCGAAGACGGAGGGTGTTCAGACAGGTCTGACTGCGAAAAAAAGCGCTGCCACGTTTTACCGTGCAGCGCCATTCAACTTCCACCGATGCGGGCAGCCTGGCCCGCAGCGCTGAGCATTAGCAGTGATCGGCAAATTTCCAGTCGCCGAACGCATTCGGCAATTGAGCGGCAGCCGTCGTCTCCAGGATATCGCCCTTCAGGTTGGTCAGCACGATCGGCAACTCGTTGCCGCCCAGTTCGAGGATGACCTGGCGGCAGGCGCCGCAGGGGGCGATCGGGCCGTCGGTCTGGCCGATCACGGCCAGGGCCGTGAAGTCGCCCGGCTTGTAGCCGTGGGCAATGGCGCTGAAGAAGGCGGTGCGCTCGGCGCAGTTGCACAGGCCATAGGAGGCGTTTTCGACGTTGCAGCCGCGGAAGATGCGGCCGTCCTTGCATTCGAGGGCGGCGCCGACCTGGAATTTCGAGTAAGGCGTGTAGGCCAGTTCGCGCGCGGCACGTGCTTCGTCGATCAGTTTTTCGTAGCGCATGGTGCTTCCTTAGTTCGGACGAATGGTGCTGTGGATCATTGGCTGTGGGGCCGGCTTCTCGAGACCAATCTGGTAAGCGGCCTGCACCTGGCGCACGGCTTGCGCGGCGGCTTCCTGGGTACGCGCATGGACCATCGCCAGCGGCTGGCCGACAACGATCGCCTCGCCCAGTTCCACCAGGCCGGTGAGGCCGACGGCGAAGTCGATTGCGTCTTGCGGACGCACGCGCCCGCCGCCGAGGGCGACGACAGCCAGGCCGAGGCCGCGGGTATCGACGGCGCCGGCGAAGCCGGCTTGCAGGCTTGGAGCCGGCACGATGACCGGTGCGGTTTCCAGGTAGGCGTCCGGCTTGTCCATCAGGCCGGCCGGGCCGCCCAGCGCCGCGACCATGCGCGCGAAGCGTTCCGCCGCCTCGCCCGAGTCGAGCGCTGCCTGCAGCTTGGCGCGGGCCGCGGCGTCGTTGGCGGCCAGGCCCGAGATGACGAGCATTTCGGCGCACAGCGCCATCGTCACTTCGTGCAGGCGTGCCGGGCGCGCCTTGCCGGTCAGGTAGTCGATCGCGACGCGCACCTCCACCGCGTTGCCGGCGGCGTGGCACAGCGACTCGTCCATGCCGGTCAGGATGGCCGAGGTGCGGGTGCCGGCGCCGTTGCCGACGCTGACGATGCTCTCTGCCAGTTCGACCGATTTTTCGTAGCTCGGCATGAAGGCGCCACTGCCCACTTTCACGTCCATCACCAGCGCGTCGAGGCCGGCCGACAGCTTCTTCGACAGGATCGAGCCAGTGATCATGGCTACCGATTCGACGGTCGCCGTCGTGTCGCGGATGCTGTAGAAGCGCTTGTCGGCCGGCGCCAGTTGCGCGGTCTGGCCGATGATGGCGACGCCCACGTCCTTCACGACCTTGCGGAACAGTTCAGGGTCGGGCACGGTGCTATAGCCGGGGATCGAATCGAACTTGTCGAGCGTGCCGCCGGTGTGGCCCAGGCCACGGCCCGAGATCATCGGCACGAAGCCGCCGCAGGCGGCGATCATCGGTCCGAGCATCAGCGAGACGACGTCGCCGACGCCGCCCGTCGAGTGCTTGTCGACCACGGGCCCCGGCAGGTTCATCGATTTCCACTCGAGGACCTGGCCGGAATCGCGCATCGCCAGCGTGAAGGCGACGCGCTCGTCCATGTTCATGTCCTTGAAGTAGACGGCCATGGCGAGGGCTGCGATCTGGCCTTCGGTGACTTCACCGCCGGGGATGCCGCGCACGAAGAACTGGATCTCTTCGGCGCTGAGGGAGCCGCCGTCGCGCTTTTTGCGGATGATTTCTTGGGGGAGGAACATGGGGTGCTCTCTTTCAAATTTGGTGGTGCACAGCCGCTAACATCTGTTTAAAACGACGTAGGGTGGGCAGGTTCCCTGCCCACGCGGTGATAGTTAGCGTATGCCGGACCGAGCAGGTGATCGGAGCGGATAACTATCGACGCGTGGGCGGGAGACCCGCCCACCCTACCGGTCACTTGTCTTGGGTGACCGTTTTTTTCAAAGCCTTAGACGCCGTACGGAATCCATACGTTTTTCACCTGGCTCGCGTGCTGCAGTACGACACGGCCGCAGGCCTGCTTTGCATCGAACCAGTCACGGCCCTTGGCACCGCCGACCCAGGTGCGCTTCAGGGTTTCGGAGGACAGGCGCTCGACTTCGGCGCAACCTTCCGCCGAACCGTCGTGGCGCCACAGCGCGTCCACATCGCCGTGGGTGGCCAGGGTGCGGGCCAGCTCGTCGGCCGAGCCGGTGACGATGTTCAGGGCGCCGCCCGGCAGGTCGGACGTGTCGAGCACCTGGTACAGGTCGGTCGCGGCCAGCGGATGGGCTTCCGACGGCACCGCGATGACGCGGTTACCGAGCGCCAGTGCGGGCGCGACGAGCGAAATGAAGCCAAGCAGCGGGTTCTCGTTCGGGCAGATGACGCCGATGACGCCGACCGGCTCGTTCAGTGCGACGGTGATGCCGTGCATCGGCGGCTGGTGGGCCTGGCCGTCGTACTTGTCGGCCCAGGCGGCCCAGTAGAACAGGCGTTCGATCGATGCGGCGACTTCGCGCTGCGGGTCGCGCACGCCGGTCATGGCGGCCAGGCGGGCTGCGAATTCCTCGGCACGGATGGCCAGGTTTTCGGCGATGTAGTACAGCACCTGGGCGCGGTTGTGCGCGGTGGCTTTCGACCAGCCGGCGGCCTTGTGCGCGGCTTCCACGGCGTTGCGGATGTCCTTGCGGTTACCCTCGCCGACGTCGGCCAGGAAGGCGCCATTCGCGCCGTTGATGGCGCGGCTGTAGGCGCCGTCAGGGCGGGCCTGCTTGCCGCCGATGTAGAGCTTGGCGGTGCGGTCGATGGCGAACGGGCTGCCGCCCTCCGCCTGGCGCACTTTGCCTTTTTCGGCATGGACCGGTGCGGCCGGACGCGCATCTTCCGACAGCGGCGTCAGGTACTCGTACATGCCTTCCTTGCCGCCTTCGCGGCCGAAGCCCGATTCCTTGTAGCCGCCGAAGCCGCAGGCTGCGTCGAACTGGTTGGCGGTGTTGATCCACACGACGCCGGCCTTGATCTGCGGCGCGACATCCAGCGCCAGCGAGATCGATTCCGACCACACGCAAGCGGCCAGGCCGTAGACCGTGTTGTTCGCCAGTTGCACCGCTTCGCCGGGCGTACGGAAGCTCATTGCGACCAGCACCGGTCCGAAGATTTCGGTCTGCGAGACGGCAGCCGAGGTCGAGGCGCCGGTGATCAGGGTCGGCAGGTACCACGAGCCGGCAACGGGCGCTTCGCAGCTTGGTTGCCAGATTTCGCAGCCCTCGGCGCGTGCTGCTTCCACCAGGGCGTGGATGCGCTGCTGCTGCACCGGGTCGACCAGGGCGCCGATGTCGTTCGATTTATCCAGCGGCGAGCCGACACGCAGGTTCTGCATGCGGGTCTTCACTTTGGCGATGAAGCGGCCGTAGACCGATTCCTGCACCAGCAGGCGCGAACCGGCGCAGCAGACCTGGCCCTGGTTGAACCAGATCGAGTCGACCAGGCCTTCGACGGCGGCGTCCAGGTCGGCGTCATCGAACACGATGAACGGCGACTTGCCGCCCAGTTCCAAGGACAGCTTCTTGCCGCTGCCGGCGGTGCTCTTCCTGATGATGCGGCCGACTTCGGTCGAACCGGTAAACGCGATCTTGTCGATGCCAGGGTGATTGACGATCGCTTCGCCGACGCGGCCATCGCCGGTGACGATGTTGACCACGCCCGCAGGGACGCCGGCTTGCTGGCAAATCTCGGCGAACAGCAGCGCGGTCAGGGACGTGTACTCGGCCGGCTTGAAGACGATGGTGTTACCGGCGGCCAGCGCAGGCGCGATTTTCCAGGCCAGCATCAGGACCGGGAAGTTCCAGGGGACGATCTGGCCGACGACGCCGACGGCGCGGTAGTCCGCGAATTCTTCCGACTGCAGCTGCGCCCAGCCGGCGTGGTGGTAAAAGTGCCTGCTTGATAAGGGCAAATCGGCATCGCGCGTTTCGCGGATGGTCTTGCCGTTGTCGAGCGTTTCCAGCACCGCGAACAGGCGCGAATGCTTTTGCAGCAGGCGCGCGATCGAATACATGATCCTGGCGCGGCCGTGGCCACCCAGCGCGACCCAGCCCGGCTGCGCGCGGCGTGCGGCTTCGACGGCGCGGTCGACGTCCTGCGAAGTCGCTTGCGTTACCTGCGCCAGTTCGACGCCATCGGCCGGATTGGTGGTGGCGAAGGTCTCGTTGGCGTCGGTCCACGCGTTGTCGATGAAGAGGCCGAAGCGGCGTCCATGCTGGTCCAGCCACGCCTGTGCTTCTTTGGTGCTTTCAGGTGCGGGGCCGTAATCCATAGTGTGCAAAATCTCGTTAATTGTTGGCATGACGAATCCGTTCGGTATTTAAGGTTGCGCGTGGCGATGTGCGGCCGAGTAGGCGCCGGTCACGTAGTGCTCGAGCTGGCGCTCGATGTCGGTCATCAGGCTGGACGCGCCGATGCGGAACAGGTGCGGCTGCAGCCAGTCGTTGCCCAGCTCTTCCTTCATGACGGTCAGGTACTGCAGCGCCGACTTGGCAGTCGAGACGCCGCCGGCCGGCTTGTAGCCGACCTGGAAGCCGGTCTGCTCGTAGTAGTCGCGGATCGCGCGTGTCATCACCAGCGACACGGGGATGGTGGCGTTGACGCCTTCCTTGCCGGTCGAGGTCTTGATGAAGTCGGCGCCGGCCATCATGCAGACCCACGAGGCCTTGGCCACGTTGTC
>JANNNC010000003.1:0-42873 GCA_031398335.1 Massilia sp. | reverse complement strand
CTTCAGCAGGAATGGCGGCTTCGCCGACTACATCGTGGCCGATCCAAACTATGTCGCCCACATTCCTGCCCAGCTGGCTGCGCGCGATGCGGCGCCCTTGATTTGTGCCGGTATCACATCCTACAAGGGGATCAAGGAGACACAGGCCAAGCCGGGAGAGTGGATCGTCATTTCCGGCATCGGCGGCCTGGGCCACCTGGCTGTGCAGTACGCCAGGGCGATGGGTTTGCGTATCTGTGCGGTCGACATCGATGCGGGCAAACTCGCGCACGCCACCCGGCTCGGCGCCGACGCGACGGTCGATGCCAGGACGGACGAGGCCATCGAGTCGGTCAGGAAGATTACGGGCGGCGGCGCGCACGGGGTACTCATTACCGCACCCTCACTGGGGGCGTTCAGGCAAGGCGTCAGCATGACGCGCAAGTTTGGCACTTGCGTACTGGTTGGGCTCCCTGCGGGCGAATTTCCGACGCCGCTGTTTGACGTGGTGGCCAATTGCATCACGATTCGCGGCTCCTTCGTCGGCAGCCGCCTCGACATGGCCGAAGCGCTCGCCTTTGCAGTCGACGGCAAGGTCAAGGCGGATATCGAATTGCATCGCCTGCCCGACATCAACCGCGTCTTCGCGCGCCTGAAAAGTGGCGACGTGCCTTCTCGCGTGGTGCTCGACTTCAGCGCGCGTTGAGCGCAGGAATCGCCACATAGCCGGGTTGTTGCCGCGTGCCGGCGCCTGAACCGGCATGCATGACCTGGTCTGCCTGGATACCCGTTTATAGAAATGCCGACGCGCAACCGAGCCCAGGCTATGTGCGCTAGCGAACGGTCACGCCACCCTGGGCGGAACATGCTGGCAGCAGTCGTCCCACCCGTCGCAACGCACTGTCCAGGCAGCGCGTTGTTCCCCGAAGCCGAGGCAAGGATCCAGTCTTGAAACAAGAAAACACAATCCTTGCGCCTACGACCCATTATTGGTGGAGCATGCTAAACAAAAAAAATATCGCTGCAGGAGAAGTGCCCTTACGTTCGGAATTGTTCAGCGCTGCCCAGATGGCCCTGCATGGAAAGCGTACGGCTGGCCGCCACGTGCTTTCAAACCGCGGGGGGCCGGACCTGCTGCTTGCGCGCCTTGCTGAAAACGCCCTCGTTATTTCCGGAACCTGTGCAGAACTGACGGCGACCACCAAAGCCGGACGCCAGATCACACCTGCCTCCGAGTGGTTACTCGATAACTTCTACCTGATCGAGGAGCAGATCCGGATTGCCCAGCGTCACCTGCCAAAAGGCTATTCGAAGGAGCTGCCGTGCTTGTCGAACGACGACGCGGATGGCACGCCGCGCGTGTACCAGATCGCCCTCGAGATTATTTCGCACGGCGATGGCAGGGTCGATCCGGACAGCCTGGCGCGCTTTGTCGATGCCTACCAGGATGTTGCCGTCCTCAAGCTCGGCGAGTTGTGGGCGATTCCGATCATGTTGCGCATCGCCCTCATCGAAAACCTGCGCCGCGTAGCGGCGCGCATCTCCGACAACCGCACGCAACGCGACCTGGCCAATGCCTGGGCGGACGAGATGGTCGACATGGCCGAGAAGAACCCGAGCGACCTGATCGTGCTGGTCGCGGACATGGCGCGTTCGGGCCAGTCGATGAATAGCGGTTTCGTTGCTGAAGTTGCGCGTTGCCTGCAGGGGCAGAGTTCGTCCCTGACCATTGCCCTGCAGTGGATAACGACACGCCTGGCCAGCGACGGATTGACCATCGAGCAGCTGATCCAGAGCGAGATCGGCCAGCAGGCGGCTGACCAGGTCTCGATCAGCAATAGTATCGGCAGCCTGCGCTTCCTGGGCGCCATGGACTGGCAGGCGTTCGTCGAGACGATGAGCGTGGTCGACACGACCTTGCGGCGGGACCCCTCTGGCACCTACGGCAACATGGATTTTGCGACACGCGATCATTATCGCCACGTGATCGAAGCGCTGGCCAAGCGCTGCAATTTTTCCGAAGCACAGGTGGCGCAGCAGGTACTCGCGCTGGCGCTGGAAAACTGCGATCCCGGCGTGGGCGGCGCCGATGAACGCACGCGCCACGTCGGCTATTACCTGATCGGGAAAGGGCGCCTGGTACTGGCGCAGCGCCTGGATGCGCGCAGTTCTGCCGCCGAAGCGGTCCAGCGCAATGCGCGTGCGTCGCCGTTGTCCACCTACCTCGGTGCGATCATCATGATCACCGCACTGTTGACAGGCATCCTGTGGCGCCAGGCTTATCTCGACGATGCGGATGGGGTTCTCCTGGCTTTGCTTGTCGCGCTGGGCGTGATCGGATCGAGCCAGCTTGCGGTTGCGCTGGTCAACCTGCTGGCCACGCAGGTCACGCACACGCACCCTTTGCCGAGGATGGATTTCAAGGCCGGCATCCCCGCGCACGCGCGCACGATGATCGTCGTGCCGACCCTGCTGTACAGCAGCGATAACCTTGTCTCGCTCTGCGAATCGATCGAAGTATGCTATCTCGCCAACCGCGACCCACACTTGCGCTTCTGCCTGCTGACCGATTTCGCGGATGCGGACATGGAACATATGCCGGGCGATACCGAACTGGTCGCGCTTGCCAGCGCGGCGATCCTCGCGCTGAATAAAAAATACGGACAGTCGCCTGGGCACGCCGTTGACGACGCCAACGCGCCCTCGGCCGCGCTCCGGCGCGACGCACCGTTCCTGCTGCTGCACCGTCCCCGCAGGTGGAACGCGGGCGAGAATGCGTGGATGGGTGAAGAGCGCAAGCGCGGCAAGCTGGCCGATCTCAACGCCTTCCTGCGCGGCCGTGCCCGTGACCGCTTTTCGGCCGTGGCCGGCGACCTCCACGGGCTGTCCGACACCCGCTACGTCATCACCCTCGATACCGACACCCAGCTGCCCCGGGATGCAGCAAGCAAGTTCATCGCGACGATGTTGCACCCGCTCAACCGCCCACAGATCGACGTCGAGCAGGGTTGCGTCGTCGAGGGCTACGGCATCCTGCAGCCGCGCGTTGCCACCGCGCTTCCGAGCGCAAATGCTTCACGCTACGAGATCCTGTGCGGCGGCGAGCTGGGTATCGATCCGTACACACGCACCGTGTCCGATGTTTATCAGGATGTGTTCTATGAAGGCTCGTTTGTCGGCAAGGGCATCTACGAGATCGACACTTTCGAAGCAGTGCTGGGCGACCGCTTTCCGGACAACCAGATCCTCAGCCACGATTTGCTGGAAGGCTGCTATCTGCGCGCGGGCCTGATGAGCGACGCCCAGCTGTATGAAGGACACCCCGCGCGCTATTCGGATGACGTGGCCCGGCGCCACCGATGGACCCGCGGCGACTGGCAGCTCGCTGGCTGGCTGTTCCCAAGCGTGAGAGCGGCGAGCGGCAAGCGCGAGCCCAACCCGCTCACTGCACTGTCGCGCTGGAAGCTGCTCGACAACCTGCGGCGCAGCGTGATGCCGGCGGTGCTGACGGCCATGCTGCTGCTGTGCTGGGGCTGGATGCCGGGCCCACTATTCTGGACCCTGGCCATCCTGTCCGCTATTTTTCTGCCGACACTGGTCGGCGCAAGCTGGGACCTGGTAAAAAAACCGCACGATGTCCTCTGGCGCCAGCATCTCCTTGGGTCCGCAGAACGAACCCGGCTGATGTTGGGGCATTCGATGCTGACGATGGCTTTCCTTCCGTACGAGGCTTGCTCGTCGATCGACGCCATTGTGCGCGCGCTCTACCGGATGCTCGTCTCGCGCCGCCACCTGCTCGAATGGCGGGCGTCGAACCTGCAGCGGTCGAGCACCGACATGACGAGCAGTTGGCAGCGCATGTGGTTCGCACCGGCGCTTGCGCTGACCGTCGCCGGTGTGCTGTTCAAGTTCCGTCCCGAAGCGCTGCCCGTTGCTGCGCCGCTGCTTCTTTTCTGGTGCCTTTCGCCGATCGTTGCCTGGTGGATCAGCCTCCCGCGTGCGCCTGTCGCAGCTGCGCTGCAGTTGCAGCAGATCGTCTTTTTGCAAACGGTGGCCCGCAAAACCTGGAGCTTTTTCGAAAACTTTGCCGGCGAAGAAGACAACTGGCTCGCGCCCGACAACGTGCAGGAGCACCCGAGCCAGGTGGTTGCGCATCGCACGTCGCCGACCAACCTCGGCATGGCCTTGCTTTCCAACCTGACTGCCTGGGACTTCGGGTTTGTCACTGCGGGCCAGGCCGTGCAGCGTTGCGAAGACACACTGCGGACCATGTCACGCATGGAGCGTTACCAGGGGCATTTTTATAACTGGTACGACACCCGGACCCTTGCACCCCTGCAACCAATGTATATCTCGGCAGTCGATAGCGGCAACCTGGCCGGCCACCTGCTGACCCTCGCACCGGGCCTGATCAACCTGGCCGACCAGCCTATCGTCAGCAGCCAGGCCATCGAGGGGATCGGCATTACGCTGCGGGTGCTCGATGAGCAGGCCGCCGACGCCGCGCCAGGCATCAGGGCAGCAATCGAGGCAATGCAGAGCCAGGTGACGGCGCGGGATCCGGGCGATGCCGGTGAACTGCAGCACATGCGCGAGGCGCTTGATCGCCTGTCAGCCGCAGCCGGGGCGATCGTGGCGTCGATGCAGGCGGTGGACGCGCCTGAAATGCAGCGCTGGGCCGGCAAGCTTGCGCTGCAGTGCGCAAGCGCCTGCGCAGAATTGCTCGAACTGGCCCCCTGGCTGCAGTCGGACCCCGCACACGCGATGGGCCCGGTCCTGACACGCATCCCCAGCTTGCGCGAACTCGCCGGTTTCGCGCGGACGGCCAGCCCAGGCAGCGGCCTGTTGCCGGGCGAGCGCAGCGCCGATCCGATGCTGGCCGAACTGGTCACGCTCGGCAGCGAACGCGCCCAACGCCGCATCGACCAGATCGACCGGCTGGCGAGCCTGGCGCGCGACCTGGCCAGCATGGACTTCCGCTTCCTGTACAACGCGACCACCGACCTGCTGGCAATCGGCTACAACGTGTCCGACCGCCGGCTCGATGCCTCTCACTACGACCTGCTTGCTTCCGAGATTCGCCTGTGCAGTTTCGTCGGGATCGCGCAGGGACAGTTCCCGCAGCAGCACTGGTTCGCCCTTGGACGCCAGTTGTGCATCGTGGGCGGCGCGCCGGTGTTGCTGTCATGGAGCGGTTCGATGTTCGAGTACCTGATGCCGCTCCTGGTCATGCCGACCTACAAGAACACCTTGCTCGACCAAACCTATCACTCGATCATCGATGCGCAGATCGACTACTCACGGCAGGGGAATGTGCCCTGGGGGATTTCGGAGTCGGGCTACAACGCCGTCGACGCCTCGATGAGTTACCAGTACCGCGCTTTCGGCGTTCCCGGTACCGGCATGAAACGTGGCCTGGCCGACGATCTCGTGATTGCCCCCTACGCCAGCATGATGGCCCTGATGGTCAAGCCGGAAGCTGCGGTGAGCAACCTGCAGCGCATGGCCGAACTCGGCTTCATGGGCAAGTACGGCTTCTACGAGGCGATCGACTATACCGCCTCGCGCCTGCCGCGCGGCCAGAGCTTCGCCATCGTCAAGTCGTTCATGGCGCACCATCAGGGCATGGGCTTCCTGGCGATCAGCTACCTGCTGCATAACCGTCCGATGCAGCGCCGGTTCGAGTCCGATCCGCAATTCCAGGCGACACTGCCGGTGCTTCAGGAACGGGTGCCACGGGCCGGCGCCTTTTATTCGAATACAGCCGAGCTTGCAGCGATCCGCGCCTCGGTGCCGGAAGTGCCGATGCCGATGCGGGTCATCACACAAACAACGACGGCGCAGCCGGAAGTGCAGCTGTTGTCGAACGGCCGCTACCATGTGATGGTGACCAGCGCCGGCGGTAGCTACAGCCGCTGGAACAATCTGGCAGTCACCCGTTGGCGCGAAGATGCGACCGCCGACAACCATGGCAACTTCTGCTACGTACGCGACATGGAAAACGGAATGTTCTGGTCGACGACTTACCAGCCGACCATGGTGGAGCCGGATAAATATGAGGTCATCTTTTCCGAAGGGCGCGCCGAGTTCCGCCGCCACGACCGTGGCATCGATTTGCACACCGAAATCGTGGTGTCGCCGGAAGACGATATCGAGATGCGCCGCAGCCGCATCACCAACATGTCGTCGGTGCGCCGCGTCATCGAGTTCACCAGCTATGCCGAAGTCGTCATGGCGCCCGCAGCCGCGGATGACGCGCACCCGGCCTTCCAGAAGCTGTTCGTGCAGACCGAGGTGCTGCGTCACGAGAACGCCATCCTGTGCACCCGCCGCCCACGGACCAAGGACGAGCAGATGCCGTGGTTGCTGAACCTGATGACCGTGCATGATGGCGTTGCGCTCGATGTCTCGTTCGAGACGAGCCGCGCGGATTTCATTGGCCGCACCAACAGCACCGCCAGTCCGCGCGCCATGCGCGAGCTGTCTGCGCTGGGCGGCCTGGAAGGCTCCGTCCTCGATCCGATCGTTGCCATCCGTTACCAGCTTGCGCTCGAACCCGACGAAACCGTCACGCTCGACGTGGTGACCGGCATGACCGCGACGCGCGAGGCGGCACTCCACCTGATCGACAAATACCAGGACCGCAACCTCGCCGACCGCGTATTCGAACTGGCCTGGACCCAGAGCCAGGTGGTATTGCGTCAACTCGACGCATCCGAGGCCGACGCGCAGTTGTACAGCCGCCTGGCCAGCAGCGTCATTTACGCGAGCCCTGCGCTGCGCGCCGACGCCGGCATCCTCTTGCGCAACCAGCGTGGCCAGTCGGGCCTGTGGGCATACGCGATTTCCGGCGACCTGCCGATTGTGCTCATGCAGATCAAGGATCCGGCCAACATCGACCTGGCGCGCCAGATGGTGCAGGCGCACGCCTATTGGCACCGCAAGGGGCTCGTTGTCGACCTGGTCATCTGGTACGAAGACCAGTCCGGCTACCGCCAGGTGCTGCATGACCAGATCATGGGCTTGATCGCTTCCGGCATCGGCGCCCAGGCGATCGACCGTCCGGGTGGAATCTTCGTGCGCCTGGTCGACCAGATTTCGCCGGAAGACCGCATCCTGATACAGTCCGTCGCGCGCGCCGTCCTGTCGGACAGTGCGGGCACCCTAGCCGTCCAGGTCAACCACATTGCACCGCTTGTTCCGAAGCAGCCGCTGCTGGTGCCGGAAGCCCGCGCCGGAGACGATCAGTTGCGCGTCGACGCTCGCGTGATCGAGCGCGACCTGATCCTGCCTAATGGCCTCGGCGGTTTCTCCCCGGACGGCAGCGAGTACGTGATCCGTACCGGCGCCGGCCGGAATACCCCGGCACCGTGGGTCAACGTGCTGGCCAATCCGAATTTCGGCAGCGTTGTGTCGGAAAGCGGCCAGGCCTACACCTGGAGCGAGAACGCGCACGAGTCCCGCCTGACCCCGTGGCTGAACGATCCGGTCGCCGACAGCAGCGGCGAAGCGTTCTACATTCGCGACGAACAGAGTGGAGAATTCTGGTCGCCGACCGCGCTTCCGGTGCACAGTGATGCCGGGTATGTGACGCGCCACGGCTTCGGCTACACGGTGTTCGAGCACGCCCGTCGAGGCATCGCGAGCGAGCTCACTACCTTCGTGCCGCTGGACGCGTCGATCAAGTATTCGGTGCTCAAGCTGCGCAACGACGGCGCGATGCCGCGCAAGCTGTCAGCCACGGGCTACGTCGAATGGGTCCTCGGCGACCTGCGCAGCAAGTCGTCGATGCACGTCACCACCGAAATCGATTCGGTCAGCGGCGCCTTGTTCGGGCGTAATCCTTACAACACCGAATTTTCGGGGCGCGTGGGATTCTTCCATGTCGATGCGCAGGCAAGTTCGGTAACCGCCGACCGGACCGAGTTTATCGGCCGCAACCGCTCGCTGGCCAATCCGGCGGCGATGGCGCGCAAGCGCCTGTCCGGCAAGGTGGGGGCGGCGCTGGATCCCTGCGCCGCATTGCAGGTAATGCTCGAGCTGCAGCCCGGCGAAGAGCGTGAACTGGTGTTCATGCTGGGCGCTGGCGGGCGCCGCAATGCCGATGCCGCCAGCATCATCGAACAGTACAAAGGCGGCGCAGCGGCAGCATCTGCGCTCGACAAGGTCCGCAAGCATTGGGCCCACACCCTGGGTGCGGTGCGCATCGAGACCCCGGACCAGCAGCTCGACGCCATCGCCAACGGCTGGCTGATGTACCAGACCATCGCCTGCCGCCTGTGGGCGCGCAGTGGTTACTACCAGTCTGGCGGCGCCTACGGCTACCGCGACCAGCTGCAGGATTGCATGGCCATGATCCACACCGCGCCGCGCCTGTTGCACGAACAAATTATCCTGGCTGCAGGGCACCAGTTCACCGAGGGCGATGTCCAGCACTGGTGGCACCCGCCATCGGACCGTGGCGTGCGCACGAACTGTTCGGATGATTATCTATGGCTGCCGCTGGCAATCCATCGTTATGTCGTGGGCACTGGCGACACCAGCCTGCTGGCGGAGCAGGCGCCATTCCTGGAAGGGCGCATGCTGAACCGGGGAGAAGATTCGTATTACGACCTGCCTGTTGCGTCAGGCCAAAGTGCCAGCATCTACCAGCACGGCGTGCGCGCGATCGAGCACGGCCTGCGTTTCGGCGTGCATGGCTTGCCGCTGATGGGTTCCTGCGATTGGAACGACGGCATGGACCGGGTGGGCAACGAGGGCAGGGGCGAGAGCGTATGGCTGGCATTCTTCCTGTACGAAATACTGCAGCGTTTTTCCGAAGTGGCGACCTTGTACGGAGACGATGCCTTCGCCGCTACCTGCCTCGACGAAGCCGCGAAGCTGGCGCGCAATGTCGAGCAGCACGCGTGGGATGGCCACTGGTACCGGCGCGCTTATTTCGACGACGGCACCCCGCTGGGCTCGAAGGCCAACGACGAATGCCAGATCGACTCGATCTCGCAAAGCTGGGCCGTGCTCTCGGGCGCGGCGAACCCGGCGCGCATGGCATCGGCCATGAGGGCGGTCGACGAACGGCTGGTGCGGCGTGACTACGGCCTGGTGCAGCTGCTCGATCCGCCCTTCGATGACGGGGTGCTCGATCCAGGCTACATCCGCGGCTATGTGCCTGGCGTGCGCGAGAATGGCGGCCAGTACACGCACGCCGCGGTCTGGACCGCCATGGCGTTCGCACGCATGGGAGACACCGAGCGCGCCTGGGAACTGGTACGCATGATCAATCCTGTCGCGCATTCGTCCACGCCCGAGGCCGTGGCCCGGTACAAAGTCGAGCCCTATGTCATGGCGGCGGACGTGTACGCGGTCGCGCCGCACCTCGGCCGTGGTGGATGGACCTGGTATACCGGCTCATCGGGATGGATGTATCGCCTGATCCTTGAGTCGCTGCTGGGGGTCAACCTGGCCGGAAATCGCTTGACGCTCACGCCGCAATTGCCCGCCGACTGGGAATCCGCGACGATCCACTACCGCTTCCGGGAAACCGTCTACACGATCGTGGTAAGCGCGGCCGCAGTCGCGGGCATGACCGTGGACGGAAAACCGGAGCAGGGCAATGTGCTCTTGCTGGAAGACGACCGGCGGCAGCACATGGTGGATTTGCGGGTGCAGCGGCATGTTCAGTGAGGTTCCGGGACGCGCCGTGAGGCGAAGATTTTTTCTACATCACCAGTTTCAAAGGGCGAATCACGATCGGGTACAAGGCTGCGAGTGCACACCGGGCAGTCACGGCGAGGGACGCGGCCCCGACAAGCGAGGAACGCGCTGTCAACATCGATCCCATGTTGGCGAGTGCGGACGGGATCGACCGGGAACCGGCGGCCGATATCGTTCTCGGCCTGACCTCATCCGAAGCGGCGCTGCGCCTGTCGCGCGATGGTCCGAATGCGCTCACGGCCGCGGTCGTGGTCCCCGTATGGCGGCGCCTGCTGGCGCATTTTCAGGACCCGCTCATCTGCCGATGATGCGGTTTCCGCTCTGTCGAGGATGACAGCGCCCACCTCGTCGGTCGTGCGCGACGGCCAGCTCATGCGCGTGGCCAGTGCCCACTGGTGTGCGGGGATGTCCTGGTACTGGCCGAGGGCGATGCAGTGGCGGCCGATGGGCGTCTCTTCCTCGCTGCGTCCTTGCAAATCGATGAGGCTTCGCTGACGGGCGAAAGCACGGCTGCACTCAAGGATGCAGGCATGTTGCCAGAAGCGGTGGCCCTGGGCGACCGGCGCAACATGGTATTCATGGGAACGACCGTCCTGCAGGGATCCGGGCGTGCGGTCGTGACCGCATGCGGGATGGCGATCAGCTTCAAGAGCGGATTTTCGATCTGCTGCTGGATCGCGCGCTTGAGCGGACGCGCGCCGTACACCGGATCGAAGCCGGCCTCCGCAATCTTTTCCAGCGCCTTGTCCGAGACTTCAAGCGCCATGTCCATCTTCGCCAGCCGCCCTTCGAGCTGGCGCAGCTGGATCATGGCGATGGCGCCGATGTTCTTCTGGTCGAGCGCATGGAACACCACGATCTCGTCGAGCCGGTTGATGAATTCGGGACGAAAACGCTTGCGCACTTCGCCCATCACGGCCAGCTTGACGAGCACTTGCAGCGCCAAGCTACCTTCGCATCAACCCTGCGCACTGGCGCTCATCTGCTGGCAGTAGCGCACGAGATCGTCCGGCAGGGCGGCCGGACACACGCCGCACTGGCGGTTCCCGGGCACGGCATGGTCGATGAAGCTAGGGTATGGCAGGTTCAGGTTGGCCATGATCTCGCGGAATTGTTCCAGCGTCTTGCCCTTGCCCAGCCGCGGATTGCGCAATTTTTCCTGCGCAATCGATGACACGAAGCGTTCCTTGTAATCGTGGGCCGGGTAGACGAGGGTTTCGTCCGGCAATGCAAACAGCTTGTCGGTGACGCTCCGGTACAGGGCGCCGGCATCGCCATTCTGGAAGTCGGTGCGCCCGCAGCCATCGATCAGCAGGGCGTCGCCGGTGAATACGCGTTCGCCGAGCAGGTAGGAGAAATGGCCATCGGTATGCCCGGGCGTGTGCAGGGGATCGAGCAGGATGCCGGCCAACTCGAACGGCTTGCCTTCCTCGATCCCGACATCGGCGCAGGCCAGCCGGTCGAACGCCGGCGCCGCGATCCTGCTGCCGGTCGCGCGTTTGAGTTCGAGCGCAGCCGTGATGTGGTCGGCATGGATATGGGTGTCGAGCGTGTACGCAAGGCGCAGGCCCAGGCGCTGGAGCTCGGCAAGGTCGCGCTCCATGCTCGAGATGACGGGATCGATCAGGATGGCCTGGCCGGTGTCATCATCGCCCAGCAGGTAGGTATAGGTGCTCGATACTGGCTCGAACAGCTGGCGAAAAATCATGGCGTTTCTCCTGCGGGTGGGTGGGGGTCAGGCGCCGTGCGGCAGGCCCAGGTTTCGGTTCGTGGGGACGGCGACGTCGATCAGCGTCTGCTTGGGCAGATTCAGTTCGCTCATCAGCTTTCGGAAATCTGTGCGGCTGCGATTGGCGAGGCGGGTGTTGTGGCGTTTCTCCCAGCCGATGGTCGACACCGCCTGGCCCTTGTCGTCGTGTCCAGGCCACATGCGCCTCTGGTCCGCCAGCGCAAACAATTTTTCTGTCACGCTGTCGTAGAGGGCGTCGCTGCTGCCGCCCTGGAAGTCGTCGCCGTCGTTCAACTGTCGTTCGGCGGGGCCGATCCCGCAGCCGCTCGGCACCGCCGCCTGCGCGCCGGTCAGTGCGCGCAGCTTGCCGGCGGAAGTCACGTGGTCTGCGTGCGCATGGGTCTCGAGAACATAGGTCAGTTGCAATCCCAGGCGCTCGAGGTGGCGCAAGTCGCGCTCCCAGTGGTGGTCGACCGGATCGATGATGACGGCCTGGTTCGATCCCGGGGCCGTCAGGAGATAGGTGAAGGTCGACGATTCGGTATCGAACAGCTGTATCGGAGTCAGGGTCATTTGATTTTCTCGATAAACGATAACGGGACTTCGTTACGCCGCTGCCTTGACGATCATGGCGATGGCGACGAGTGCCGACACGGCGGCAAAAGCTTTCTGCAACTGGGGGCCGGCAAGACGGCTGGCGAGACTGCGGCCAGCGAGCATTCCTGCCAGCGCGCCTGCCGAGAAGGGCAGGGCAAGCGCCCAGTCCATGTGTCCGCTGGCGGCGCTGGCGGCGACGCCCATCAGCGCAATCAGTGCGATGACGGCCAGCGAGGTCGCCACGGCCGACTTCATCGGCAAGTCCGTATAGCGCTGCAATGCCGGCACCATGACGAAGCCGCCGCCCACTCCGAGCAGCCCGGACAGCAAGCCGGCCAGAGCGCCGGAGAGCGACATGGCCAATGCGCAGGGACGGGTCCAGACAAAGCGCCCGCTATCTGCGCCGCGTCTGCACACCACCTGTGCGGCCGTGGCGACGGCGCCATTTCCGGATGCCTGCCTGAACGTCTTCAGGGCGACGTGCAGCAGCACCAGCGCGAACAGGATGGCCAGCCAGCGGCTGTCGACTTGCCGTGCCGCCCACAGGCCGGCCGGCGACAGCACCATGCCGGCAAGCGCGATCAGCACGGCGGCGCGGTAGCGCACGCTCCTTGCGCGCAGTCCCAGGATTGCCCCGAGCGCAGCGGCCATGCCGACTGCCATGAGTCCAACCGGTCCCGCCTGGGAAACGCTGGCGCCGGTGCCGAAGACCAGCAGCGGCACTGCCAGGATGCCGCCACCGGCGCCGGTCAGGGCAAGGATCAGCCCGACGATCAAACCCAGCGCGAGCGCCATCATGCTCAGGCCCTGCTCTGCGCGCGTGCGGCCGAGATGCGCTCCAGGGCCTCGAACAGCGCCATCCCGGCCAGCATCGCCAGCGTGAAGATCAGCGGCTTGGTCCCGCTTGAAGCGAGCGATGCCAGGGCGGGTCCGGGGCAGTAGCCGGCCAGCCCCCAGCCGGCGCCGAAGGCGAGCGAACCGAGCACCAGGCGGCGGTCGATGGCGGTCGCCGTCGGCAGGCGCATGGGCGCGCCAAGGAAGGAACGCTTGCGCTTGCGCGCCACGCCGAAGGCGACGACGCCGACCAGGATCGCCCCGCCCATGACGAAGGCGAGCGATGGATCCCAGCTGCCGGCCAGGTCGAGAAAACCGATCACCTTGGCGGGGTCGGTCATGCCCGAGACGATCAGACCGATGCCGAACAGGAGACCCACCATCAATGCCATGAAGATCTGCATGTCGATTCCTTTTAGCTAAATACGTGGCGCACGAGATACACCGTGACGAAACCGGCGCACATGAAGGCGGCCGTCGCCACCAGCGAACGGGGCGACATGCGCGAGATGCCGCAGACGCCGTGGCCGCTGGTGCAGCCGGCGCCGTAGCGGGTGCCGATGCCGACCAGCAGGCCGGCCGCGACCAGCGTGCCGGCGCCCGCATCGACGGTGACGGCGGGCAGCGCTGCGAACACGCGATATACGACAGGTGCCGCCAGCAGGCCGGCCAGGAACGCCACGCGCCAGCCGGCGTCGCCGCGTATCGGGCGCAGCAAGCCGCCGAGGATGCCGCTGATGCCCGCGATCCTGCCGTTGAACAGGATGAAGGCAGCGGCGGCCAGTCCGATGAGCGCGCCGCCGGCAAGCGCCGCCTGCGGCGTGAAATGTACCCAGTCGATCGTCATGTCGTTTCTCCTTTGCCTGGCTGGCAGAACAATTCATACAGGACCCCCATGATGGCGGTGGCTTCAACGCTTTCAATCTTGTAGAAAATCTGCTTGCCCTCGCGCCGGGTGCTGACCAGACCCTCTTCGCGTAATACCCCCAGTTGCTGGGACAGGGTCGGTTGTTGGATCTGGAGCAGGGTTTCGAGTTCGCTGACGCAGAATTCGCCCTGCGTCAGCTGGCACAGCAACAGCAGCCGGTCGGGATTGCCGAGCACTTTCAGCATGCCGCAGGCGCGCGCCGCAGCCGTTTGCATCGCCTGCAGGTCCAGTTTCTGTCCGTCGCTCATCGTGAATCCTTCTTGTGTTCCGTTATGTCTGAAGATAGTATATGAAAAAACAGTATGTAATTCAATATATTGTAAGCGTATATGACCGCCGCGAGATCCCATGACCATTCGTTACCTGGACAAAAATTTTGCGATCACCTCGCAAGTGGACCCCGAAGTCTTGCCTGGGCTGCGTGATGCAGGCCTCGTCACCCTCATTTGCAACCGGCCCGACGGGGAGAGCGCCGGCCAGCCCACGTTCGCCGCGGTGGTGGAGCAAGCACGGGTGTATGGCGTTCAGGCGCATTACCTGCCGGTCGTGCCCGGGAAAATCACCGTGCGCGACGTCGAGGCTTTCGCCGCTCTGTTTCGCGCCGCGCCCAAACCGGTGCTGGCCTATTGCCGCACGGGACTTCGCGCCGAGACGCTCTGGCAGCTCTCGGCCGGGCTGCGGGATGGCGCACAGGACTCGCTCGCCTGAGCAAAGCGAATACGTTGCGCGCTCAGCGAAATCGTTGCCCCGATCTGGTTGGCGGTCGACGCCGTGAACGCCAGGCCGAAGCCGGAACCGGTCTCGCCATTGCCGAGCACGCGGTAGAACGGATCGAACAACCGCGCGCGTTCGTCGGGCGCGATGCCGGGCCTCGTATCGTCGACTGAGAATGGCGCGGCCAGCGCTTTCCTCGACGCCGATGTCGACCCGCCCGCCCTGCTGCGTGTAGCGGATCGCGTTGTCGACCAGGTTCTTGATCAGGAACCGGATATCCACCGGGCGCCCGGTAACAAACGGCGTCACCATCAGCACCAGCACCGGGCCGAGGAACAGGATCGGCATGACCGTGCGCCAGGCGTTTGGGCGTGCCGCGGCGTGCGATGAGAATGGCTTGAGGGCTGGTTTCGGTCAGTCCAGCAAGGACCATTTGTTGACTGTTGCGTACCGTAGGGTGTGCTCCGCCCACGCGGTGACACGCACCGGCTCCAATGTCGTATTCGACGATCTTGAAGACACGTATCACCGCGTGGACTCGGGAGCCCCCCTACGCTACGCGACGGTCAACGAAACAATCCCTGCTTGACTAACTGGATTGGCTTGAGGGCCGCCAGCCTTACTTGACATCCTCATCCGGCGACGACGCGGACTGGCGCGACATCCCACCAGCCCGCATCTCGTGCTGGGCCGACGCCGGCCGGACCGGTGCGTGCAATCCGCTCTGGCGCAGGGCCGGCTGTGGCGCGGCACCTGTGCGTGAGATCGACGGCCTTCTCGTACCAAGCGTCAAGTCACTGGGCCGGTTCAAGCCTGTGGCGACCACGGTCACGCGCATGGCGTCGCCCAGCGTGTCGTCGAAGACCGCGCCAAACTTGATAATGGCGTCCTCGTTGGTCTGCGCGCAGATCGTGTTCATCACGAGCTTGGTTTCACGCAGTTTCAGCGTTTCCTCGGATGCGGAGATATTGACCAGCACCCCGCGCGCGGCGCGCAGGTTCGCGCCATCGAGCAGGGGACACGCGATCGCCTCCTCGGCCGCCTTGACGGCGCGGTCGTCGCCGGCATGTTGCGCAGAGCCCATCATCGCCATGCCGGTCTGGCGCATCACCGTGCGAACGTCCTCGAAATCGACGTTGATCATCCCTGGCACGGCGATGATTTCCGCGATGCCGGTCACGGCCTTGCTGAGCACCTCGTCGGCGGCGGCAAACGCCTGCTTTTGGGTGACATCCTCACCCAGAACTTCCTCGAGGCGGCTGTTCAGGACAATGATGAGCGAGTCGACACATCGTGCCAGCGTCGCGATACCTTCTTCGGCCACGCGCATGCGCCGCGGGCCTTCGAATTCGAAGGGTTTCGACACCACGCCGAGGGTCAGGATGCCCAGCTCGCGTGCCACTTCGGCAACCACGGGGGCTGCGCCGGTGCCAGTGCCGCCTCCCATGCCGGCAGTGATGAACACCATGTCGGCCCCCTTGAGTGCGTCGGAGATGAGCGTGCGTTCGCGGATGGCGCTTTCGCGTCCGACCATCGGGTCGCTACCGGCGCCAAGGCCGCTCTCGCCGAGCTGGATGCGTTTTTCGGTATGGGTATTCGACAGGGCTTGCGCGTCCGTATTCGCGCAGATGAATTCGAAGGTGGACAGTCCGGACGGTGCCATATGGTTGACGGCGTTACCGCCGGCACCGCCGACACCGATGATTTTGATGACCGTCGCCGGGGTGGGAATTGTAGATTCGGACAAGGAAGACTCCGTTTGAAGAAATAGCGTTCGGCCGGCCGCGGACCTGCTGCGCCGCGTGGTGGCGCATGCCGAGCCCAACAGACTACTTGCTGAGGAGCGCACACGAAAGCGTGTAATCGTTTCAATCGAAACCATTTGTAAGAGCCCGTGCAATCGTGGGGAAAGACTGGCAAGCCGGCCGGGCGCCGGCGTTACTTGACAATTGGATCATCCCTGACCCACAATCGAACGACCGTTCGGTTTTCATTTGCTAGGGTTCGCCATGACAAGCTCAACCGCAGTCGCCCACCGTATCTGCCCCTTCTGCGAGGCCAGTTGCGGTCTCGAACTGGACCTGGAAGAGGGCCGCGTCGTCCGCATCCGCGGCGACCGGAACGACGTGTTCTCGAACGGCTTCCTGTGCCCCAAGGCCATCGGCCTGAAAGACCTGCACGACGACCCCGACCGCCTGCGCGTGCCCCTCATCAAGCGTGAGGGTAAGTTCGTCGAAGCCAGCTGGGACGAGGCCTATGCGGAGATCGAGCGGCGCCTCCCCGCCATTATCGCGGCCGGCGGGCCGGACGCAGTGGCGACGGTGCTGGGCAACCCGGTCTCGCACAAGATGAGCCTGATGCTGTACTTCCCGCGCCTGGCCAAGGCACTCGGCACCCGCAACATGTTCTCGGCATCGAGCGTGGACCAGGTGCCGAAGATGCTTTCTAGCGGTCTCATGTTCGGCAGCTGGCTGTCGGTTCCCGTCCCCGATATCGAACGTTGCGACTTCCTGCTGATCCTCGGCGCCAACCCGATGGTATCGAACGGCAGCTTGTGGACCGTGCCGGACTTCCGCGGCAAGGCCAGGACATTGCGCGCGCGCGGCGGCAAGATGGTCGTGGTGGATCCGCGCCGCACCGAGACCGCCGACGTCGCCGATGCCCACCATTTCATTCGTCCCGGCGCCGATGTCTTCTTCCTGCTCGGGATGGTGCAAGCGCTGTTCGACGAAGGATTGGCTCGGCCAGGCCGGCTGGCCACGCACTGCAACGGCTTCGAGGAGCTTGCCGCGGCAGTGAAGGACTATGTGCCCGAACGCGTTGCCGCGCGCTGCGGCATCGATGCCGCCACCATCCGCGGCCTGGCCCGTACGCTCGCCGCCACGCCGCGCGCCGCCATCTACGGCCGTATCGGCACGTGTACCCAGCAGTTCGGCACCTTGTGCTCCTGGCTGATCGATGTGCTCAATGTACTGACCGGCCACCTGGACGAGGAGGGCGGCGCCATGTTTCCCAAGGCCGCGGCATTCGGCGCCAACACGCGCGGCAAGCCGGGCGTCGGGCGCGGGGTCGTCAGCGGGCGCCATCGCTCGCGCGTCTCGGGGGCTGTGGAGGTGGCGGGCGAGCTGCCGATCACCTGCCTGGCTGAAGAAATCGATACACCCGGCCCGGGACAGATCAAGGCGCTGATCGCGATCGCCGGCAATCCGGTGCTCTCGGCGCCCAACGGCCCGCGCCTGGCCGCCGCGCTGGATGGGCTGGAGTTCATGGTCAGCCTCGACATCTACCTCAACGAAACCTCGCGCCACGCCGACGTCATCCTTCCCGGGCCGTCGCCGCTGGAGGATGCGCACTACGACGTCACCTTCACCCAGTTCTCGCACCGTAATCACGCGCGCTACAGCCCGCCGGTGCTGGCGCGCCAGCCTGGCCAGCCCGACGAGTGGGAGAGCCTGCTGCGCATCGCCGCGATCGCGAAAGGGCAGGGCGCCGGGGCCGACCTCGCCGCGGTTGACGACGCCGCTTTGGCGCAGGAGCTGGACAAGGCGTTTGGCCCGGCCGCCGTGCAGGTGATGGAGGCGCTGGCCCCGCAGCGCGGGCCGGAGCGTTTGCTCGACCTGGCGCTGCGCACCGGCCCTTACGGCGACGGGTTCGGCCGGGCGCCCGGCGGGCTCACGCTGGACAGAATCAGGCAAGCCCCGTCCGGCATCGACCTGGGACCGATGACTCAGCGCATTCCCGAAGCCTTGCGCACGCCGTCCGGCAAGATCGAACTTGCCCCACCCATGCTGCTCGACGACCTGGCGCGCGTGGCGGCCGACCTCGCGGCGCCCGCACCGGATCTCGTGATCGTCGGCAGGCGCCAGCTACGCTCGAACAACAGCTGGATGCACAACCTGCCGGTGCTGGCCAAGGGCACCTACCGCTGCACGGCGCTGGTGCATCCAATTGACGCCGCCCGGCTCCGCCTGCTCCATGGCGGCATGGCGCAGCTGCGTAACGGCGCGCGGCGCATCGACGTACAGGTGGAGGTGAGCGATGAGATGATGCCTGGCGTGGTCAGCCTGCCCCATGGCTGGGGCCATGACCTGGCCGGCACCCGTCTTGGCGTGGCGGCCGAGCGGCCCGGTGTCAACCTGAACGCGCTGCTCGACGAGAACCTGCGCGACCCGCTGTCGGGTAATGCAGTCCTGTCCGGCGTGGCGGTCGAGATGGGCCCGCTGCTGGACGCTGGTATCAGCGCGGCCGGTGCATCCGAAACAGCTGCTCCGGCCCGATCGTAAAATAATCCGCCGGACCACCGCCGCGCAGGATATGGCCGGCCGCGGCGGTGTCGTAAATGCCGTCCCTGAGCAACCCGTCTGCAATGTGTATCCCCACCACTTCCCCCAGCACGAGCCAGGTCGGCACCGTATCGCCGTTCGCGCGCTGCAGCTGCACCACCTGCGTCACTTTGCATTCGAACGCTACCGGGCTTTCGGCCACGCGTGGCGCGCCGATCAATCGCGAAGGTGTCGGCGTCAGGCCGGCCAGGGCGAATTCATCGACTTCCGGCAACACCGCCGCGCATGTGCTGTTCATCGCCTCCGCCAGGGGTTTGGTCGCAAGGTTCCACACGAACTCCCCCGTCTCCTGAACGTTGCGCAGCGTATCTTTCGCCCCGATGCTGGCGAATCCGACGATTGGCGGGACATAGTTGAAGGCATTGAAAAAACTGTAGGGCGCAAGATTGGGTATGCCGGCCTTGCTGACAGAAGATATCCAGCCGATCGGACGTGGCCCGACGATCGCGTTGAAAGGATCATGTGGCAGTCCATGACCGTTGCGAGGCTCGTAAAAATGTGTAGACATCAGGCGTGGGGTGGCGGTGTCAAAGATTCAGGATAACAGCTCGCTGAGCAAGCCGAAGCGCGCGACCGACGCCCGCCGGCACCGCTCGAGGGCGCGCTGCGAAGCGCCGGCGACGCTGGTAGCAGCGCTATAATGAACTCATCATTCCCAGCCGCGCTGTCCATGCCAGGAAAGCGAGCGACCCACCTCCATGCACTACGCCCTCGCTCCCCGCACCTTCCTCTTCAGCCACTACTTCTATACTGGCCTGCGCATCGCCACCGGCATCCTCGGCCTGACTTTCCTTGCCTACGCGATCGCCGACCTCCCGACCGCGGTCGCCGTTGCCATGGGCGCCCTGTGCACCAGCCTGATGGACATGCCCAGTCCCTTGCGCCACAAGTTCAACGAGATGCTGGCCGGCGTGCTGCTGTGCTCGGTCGTGGCGCTGCTGGTCAGCCTGAGTTCGCAAGTTGGATGGCTGCTGTACAGCGTGATCGTGCTGGTCTCTTTCCTCTCCAGCATGATGGTGGTCTACGGCAGGAAGGCGATGCCGCTCCAGTTCGCGGCGCTGTTCGTGATGATGCTCTCGAGCGAAACCCCAAGCACGCCGCTCCAGGCATTGCAGCACGGGGCGCTGTTCTTTCTAGGGGGCGCCGGCTACATGGCGTATGCGATGGTGGTGGTGTGGCGCCTGCAGCGCCGCCTCAAGCAGCAGGTGCTGGCCGAGGCGCTGTACGAATTGGCGGTGTATACCAACCTCAAGGCGGGCTGCTACGACATGGCCACCAGCCTGCCCGGGCAGATGGAGACGCTGGTGCGCGAGCAAAGCATGCTGGCCGAGCGCCAGCAGGCTTCGCGCGACCTGATTTTGCGCGGCAAGCCCACGCCAGCCGAGGCGATCCTGGTGCAGGTGCACTACGCCATGTTCGACCTGTACGAGCTGGTCCTGTCGACCGACACCGACTACGGCGTGCTGCGCCAGCATTTCGCCAACGGCACCGTCCTGCCGCTGCTGGGCGACCTGATCGGCAAGGCCGCGCGCGACATCGAAGCGGTGGCGTATGCGATGACGCGCGACCAGCCGTCGCATTCCACTGTCGATTATCGGGACGAGCTGCGCGCGCTCGACGCCGTGCTGCGCGCGCTGCCCTCGGGCGAGGGCGAGGGCGAGGGCGACGACGTCGATGCGCATGCGGCGCTGCGCGCCACGGCCAACAAGATCGGCGAGGTGATCGCGATGATCGCGCGGCTGCACGCTGCGAGCCGGGCGCCCTACGTCGCGCTGCCGACGGTACTCCCTATGGACATGACGCCTTTCCTGACCCAGCAGCGCTACAGCATCGGGATGCTGGTGGCGAACCTGCGCTGGAGTTCACCGGTGTTCCGCTTCGCGCTGCGGGTGGCGATGGCGATTTCGGTCGGCCTGGTGTCGTCGCGCTGGCTGCCCTGGACCTCGCACGGCTACTGGACCGCGCTGACCATCGCCGTAATCCTGAAACCGAGCTTCAGCATGACGCGCCAGCGCCGCGCCGACCGCTTCATCGGTACGCTGATCGGTTGCCTGATCACCGCCGTGATCCTGCACTTCGTCCACACGCCGGCGCTGCTGATGGGCTTCATGTTCGTCGCGACCGTGGCGGCGGCGGCCTTCCTGTCCATTAAATACCGCTACACGGCGATCGCCGCCAGCGTGCAGGCGCTGCTGCTGATCGGCTTGACGGTGCCGCAGGGCGGCAGCGGGATCGGCGAACGGCTGCTCGACACGCTGCTCGGCACCCTGATCGCGACCTTCTTCAGTTACGTGCTGCCGAACTGGGAGTACCAGAACCTGCCGCGGCTGGTGGATGCGGTCCTGGACGCCAACCGCAAGTACGTCGCCGCGGCGGCCGACTTGCTCCTGAAACGCACCGGCGACGATATCGCCTACCGCGTCAGCCGCAAGCGGGTCATGGACAGTCTTGCGACCCTCAGCGCGGCACTCGGCCGCATGCTCGACGAGCCGGCAGCCAAGCGCCGTGCGTCCGCCGAACTGAACCTGTTTATCGTACAGAACTACGTGCTGGTGGCGCACATCGCGGCGCTGCGCCTGCTCCTGCAGCGTTACACCGACAAGCTGCCGGCGCCGGAAGTCGACGCGGCCCTCGAAGACATGTTCGCGCGGGTGGCCGGCAGCCTGGCCCCGGCTCCCGATGCAGTCCCGACGCCGCCGCCAGGGCGCACATCCTGGGTCGCGGAATGGCCCGGCTGGGCGCCCCTGCAGCGGCGCGTGAGCCTGCTGCAACGCGATGCCGCGCAAGTGGCGGCCAGCCACGCCGCCGTCGGCGATGTGCTCGGCCGGGGCTGAGACCGCGGTCCGCCGGCGGCCCGCACGCCACAGTTGCGCTCGATTCCCAGACAGGGCCTGCGCGGTGCCCCGGTATTGAGCGGCCGCTTCGCGTGGCGTGGCCCGGTGCAGGGTTAGGTTGCCCTATATCACTGATATACTTCCCGGATAATCCCTTCGATCCGTGCGTGCCGCCCATGTGCACATTGTGTAACGAATAAAGGTACAGCATGCGTCGAACAGTCCCGCCGTTTTCATCCAGGGTGGCCTCGGCCGCCTCCACGCTCGCGCCATTCCAGCGCCAGGCCATCGCCGTCGCCCTGCTGATCGCGCTGATCACGACGGCCCTGATGCCGGGGGCGGCCCAGCACTGGCCCGCGGTCGCCGCCTTCCTGCCGGCCTACCAGACCGCCACCATCAGCTGCTACGCCGTGGTTGCTTATCTGCTGTACGGCTACTACCGCCAGATGGGCCAGCACGCGCTGCTGTATCTCTTCGGCGGATGCGTCTACACCTCGGCCATCCTGCTGGTGCAATTCTTCGCATTTCCGGGCGCCTTCGTGCCGAACATCCGCTTGCTGGGCGGGGCCCAGACCCCGAGCTGGCTCTGGTTTTTCTGGCATCTCGGCTCCACCGGCATGCTGTTCGGTTATGCCGCGGCCGAGTGGCGCAGGCCCGGCCGCATGGCCGGGCGTCCGATGGCGGCGTTCTGGGCATGCGCCGCACTGACTGCGCTCGCGCTGGCGGCGAGCGTGATGGCGGTCACGGTCTTTCACGATGCGATGCCGGTTGTCGATATCAAGGGAGACTTCAGCCGCATCACGAGCACCGGTTATGCACCGCTGATCCAGGTCGTCATCGTGGCCGCGCTATGGATGCTGTGGCGCGCTGGGCGCTTCGCCTCGCCGATGCATGCCTGGCTGGGCGTGGCGATGGTCGCGCTGGCCTTCGACAATGCGATCACCATGGCGGGCGGCACGCGTCTCTCTGTCGGCTGGTACGTCGGCCGGCTCAATGCGCTGGTGTCGGCCTTCGTCATGCTGATTCTCTACCTGAAGGAAGTCAACCGGGTCTACCTGAATGCCGCCGCCAATGCGCAGCAGCTGAGCGAGGCAAACGCCTTGCTGGAGACGGAACATGCGCGCATGCTCGCGCTGTTCGAACAGGCGCCCGGTTTCGTCGCGGTACTGGCAGGCGACGAGCATCGCATCGAATTCCACAATGCCGCCTTCACTCGCCTGGTCGGGGGGCGCACCGTCGCCGGCCAGGCGCTGCGGGAAGCCTTGCCGGAGCTACGCGGCCAGGGGTATGTCGAACTGCTCGACGCCATCCGCACGCATGGCCAGGCCCACGTTGGCAAGGGGATGAAGCTGACGCTGGTCCAGGCGGACGGCGCCGCCGAAGACTTGTATATCGACGTGTTGTTCCAGCCAAAGGACGGTGACGACGGCAAGGGCCTGCGCATCTTCGTGCAAGGCAGCGACGTGACCGAACAGCGGCGCGCGCAACTGGAAGTGGAACGCCAGCAGCATATGCTCGAGACGCTGGTGCAGGAGCGCACGAAGAAGCTCGAGGAAACGCAGGCGGCGCTGATGCATGCGCAAAAGCTCGAGGCGATCGGCAAACTGACCGGTGGTGTTGCGCACGATTTTAACAACGTGCTGCATATCATTAATGGCAACATCGACCTGATCAAGATGGTGGCGCCGGCCAACGCGCCGGTGCAGCAGCGCTGCGCCTCCGCGCAGACCGCCGTCAAGCGCGGCGCCAAACTGTCCTCGCAGCTGCTCTCGTTTGCGCGCAAGCAGCCCTTGCAGCCGGACGTGGTGAGCCTGCCGGCTGTCTTCGAATCGATCGACCTGTTGCTCAAGCGCGCCGTGGGCGAGCGGATCGACGTGCGCTTCGACCTGGCCGCCGGGGTCTGGAATACGCTCGTCGATCCGCAGCAGCTGGAGAACGTCATTCTCAACCTGGCGCTCAACGCCAGCGACGCCATGGCCGGCGGCGGCAGCCTGACGATCGCCGTCGCCAACGTGACGCGCGAGGACGGCGACTACGTCCACCTGGCCTTTCGCGATACGGGGCAGGGCATGCCGGACGCCGTCAAGGCGCGCGCCTTCGAGCCATTCTTTTCGACCAAGGGCGTCGGTAAAGGCACCGGCCTCGGGCTGTCGATGGCACACGGCTTCGTCAACCAGAGCGGCGGGCACATCGACATCGAGAGCGAAGAAGGCGCCGGTACG
Organism: Massilia sp.; assembly: GCA_031398335.1. Lineage (GTDB taxonomy): Bacteria > Pseudomonadota > Gammaproteobacteria > Burkholderiales > Burkholderiaceae_D > Telluria. The sequence goes on along the minus strand of JANNNC010000003.1, from coordinate 18,982 downwards.
ACCATCCACATCCTGCTGCCGCGCAGCGAGGGGGAGTACAGCGCCAAGGCGGGGCCGGCCCGCGTCGCCGGCACGGGCGGCAGCGAAACCATCCTGGTAGTGGACGACGAGCAGGACATCCTCGATAACGTGGCGGCGATCCTGCGCGATTTCGGTTACCGCGTCCTGACCGCGACCAGCGCCGACGACGCGGTGACGCGCCTTGCGGGAGCCGGCCGCATCGACCTGCTGTTCACCGACGTGATCATGCCCGGCGTCGTATCGGCGATCGAGCTTGCCGAGAGGGCGCGTGCGCGGCACCCGGCGCTACGGGTCCTGTTCACCTCGGGCTATACGGAAAATGCGATGATCCACAATGGCCGTCTCGACGAGGGCATCAACTTGCTGAGCAAACCCTACGGACGCGCCGAACTGGCCAGCGCCGTCAGGACGCTGCTGTCGGCGCCAAGTCCTATTGCAGCGCAGCCGGCCTGACGATTCGCATGACGCTCGCGCGCGACAGCCGCTCGGCGCGCGCAAGGGCGCTGATCGACGCGCCCGCCCGGTGCCGTTCGATGATCGACGCGCGCTGCGGTGCGGTCGTACAGACAGGACGGCCGCGCTTCCTGCCTTGAACTCCGGCCGGCAGCATGCTGCTCACCGCTTGAGCTGCGACAGGTCGCGCACCGCGCCCCGGTCGGCCGAGGTGGTCAGCGCGGCGTAGGCCTGCAGCGCCTGCGATACGTAACGCTCGCGGCCCACCGGCTGCCAGGCATCCGGCCCGCGTGCCTCCATGGCCGCGCGCCGCAACGCCAGCGCTTCGCTGCTCACGCGCAGGTTGATGGTGCGCGCGGGGATGTAGATGTCGATGGTGTCGCCTTCTTCCACCAGGCCGATCGCGCCGCCTTCGGCCGCTTCCGGCGAAGCATGGCCGATCACCAGGCCCGACGATCCGCCCGAGAAGCGCCCGTCCGTGAACAGCGCACACGACTTGCCCAGGCCCTTCGACTTGATGTAGGAGGTCGGGTACAGCATCTCCTGCATGCCCGGACCGCCTTTCGGGCCTTCGTAGCGGATGACGACGACGTCGCCGGCCTGCACGGCGTCGTTCAGGATTGCTTCCACCGCGGCGTCCTGGCTTTCGAATACGCGCGCCTTGCCGGAGAAGGTCAGGATGCTGGCGTCGACGCCGGCGGTCTTCACGATGCAGCCCTTCTGGGCGATGTTCCCGTACAGAACCGCCAGGCCGCCGTCTTCCGAGTAGGCGTGCGCGCGGTCGCGGATGCAGCCGAGGCTGCGATCGAGGTCGTTCGACGCGAACCGGTGGGCGTTGACCATGTATTCGACCGAATCGCCGATCAGGTCGCGCGAGGGCAGCGAGTACAGCATGCCGCCGTGGCCCATGGCGATGCCGTCGTCGACGGCAATCGTGTTGAATTCCTTGGCCACGCCACCCGCCGCTTCGATCTCGCGCGCCATCAGCTGGCCCAGGTCCTTCAGGTGCACGTGACCCGGCACGAACTGGGTGAACGAATTGACGACGGCGATGATCGGCTTGTCGACGTCGCCGTCCTTCATGCCGGTGGCGCGCCATAAGGCGCGCGCGCCGGCCATGTTGCGGCCCTGGGTGGTGGTGTGGGAACGGTAAGTCGGCATGGGTTTCTCGAAGCGCGTGGTGAATCCGACAAGGGTGCCGCGCCAGCGGTGATTTGTCCAATAAATGATTTGACGCGCTGTGATTCTTTTTGCGAATCACGGCAAGGTGGGGGACCAGCTACAAGGCCTGCTTCACGTGCGCGATCCCGAGTTCGTCGTAAATCTCGTAGATCACTTCCAGCATGTTCACCAGTTCCGGAGAACGGTCCATGTGGCGCGCGCTGAAGATGATCGGCGAGACCGCCCGCAAGTCGTCCAGCGGCCGGTAGACGACGTCGGTGCGGATCATGCCTTGCAGGCTTTGCGGAACGATGGCGATGCCCTGGCCGGCGCCGACCAGGCCGATGGCGATCTGCAGTTCGCGCACTTCCAGCACCTGTTGCGGCACCAGGTTGCGCTCCTTGAAGGTCGCCAGCACCTGGTCGGCGAAGCTCGGGCGCGGCGTCTTCGGATACACGAGCAAGGTCTCCTGGACCACGTCGGACAGCTTCAGCGGCGCGTCCGCCAGGGCCAGGCGGTGGCCGACGGGCAGGGCGACGATCAGGGCTTCCTCGCGCAGGACGATGCGGCGAATCGCCGGGTCTTCGCTTTTCAGGCGCCCGAAGCCCACGTCGATGCGGCCTTCCTTCAGCGCCTGCAGCTGCTCCATCGTCGTCATCTCGTGAAAGCTGATCTCGACCGACTCGAAGCGGTTGCGAAAGCGGCGCACGATTTCCGGCAGCAGGCCGTACAGGGTGGAGGCGACAAAGCCGATGGCGAACTTGCGGTCGATCTTGCCGACGCGCTGGGTCATCGCCTTGAGGTCGGCGGCCTTGTCGAGCAGCTCCTGGGCATGCGCGTGAAAGAATTTCCCGGCCTCGGTCAGGCGCAAGGGGCGCGGGCCTTTTTCGATCAGCAGCACCCCCAGTTCTTCTTCGAGCTGCTGGATCTGGCGGCTCAGCGGCGGCTGCGCGATATTCAGGCGTTCGGCGGCGCGGGTGTAGTTTTTTTCGTCAGCAACAGCCACAAAGTAACGCAAATGGCGCAATTCCATTCATACCTCCAAGGTATCGAAGCCATACCAAATCAGTGTTGGACGCACAAGATTTGCCGGATTATCGTGTATTCACTTACCCACATTGTACGAGTTGAATATGATCCGCGAAATCGAAACCACGCTTGTCGACGTCCCGACCATCCGGCCGCACAAGTTGTCCGTCGCAACCATGAACACGCAAACCCTGGTGCTGGTGCGCATGCGCGACGACGACGGAATCGAAGGCTGGGGCGAGGCCACCACCATCGGCGGCCTGAACTACGGCGAAGAAAGCCCGGAAAGCATCAAGGCGAATATCGACGCCCACATCGCGCCCTTCCTCATCGCGCTGAAGGATTCAAGCGTCGCGCCCCTGATGAAGAAACTGCGCAAGACGATCCAGGGCAACCGCTTCGCCAAGTGCGCCATCGAGACCGCGTTGCTGGACATGCAGGGCCAGCGCCTGGGCGTGCCGCTCTCCGAACTGCTGGGTGGCCGGGTGCGCGACAGCTTGCCGGTGGCATGGACCCTGGCCAGCGGCGACACCGCGAACGACATCATTGAAGCTGAGCATATGCTGGAAAAGCGCCGTCACCGCATCTTCAAGCTGAAAATCGGCGCACGCAGCGTTAACGATGACGTCGACCACGTCCTCGCCATCAAGCGCGCCCTCGGCGACCGGGCCAGCGTGCGGGTCGACGTCAACCAGGCCTGGAGCGAACTGGAAGCAGTGCGCGGCATTGCGGCCCTGGAAGCGGGCGGCATCGATTTGATCGAGCAGCCGGTTGGCGCCGGCAACCGCGACGCGATGCGCCGCCTGGCCGCGCGCTTCGACGTGGCGATCATGGCCGACGAGGCGCTGCACGGCCCGGTCGACGCCTTCCATATCGCCCGGAATAACGGCGCCGACGTCTTCGCCGTCAAGATCGCCCAGTCCGGCGGCCTGTTCCCGGCGCAGCAGGTGGCGACCGTCGCCCAGCTGGCGGGCATCGGGCTGTATGGCGGCACGATGCTGGAAGGCGGCGTCGGTACCGCCGCCACTGCCCATCTTTGTTCCACCTTCACCGACCTGTCCTGGGACACCGAGCTGTTCGGCCCGCTGCTGCTGACCGAAGAAGTGCTCGAAGAGCCGCTGGTCTATCAGGACTTCGGGCTGCAGGTGCCATCGAAGCCGGGCCTCGGGGTGCGGGTCGACGCCGACAAACTGCGCCGCATGCGCCGCCAATAAACCAAAGCGAAGGAGCTACCGATGCTGTTTCACGTAACGATGGAAGTCCAATTGCCGCCCTCGATGCCGAAAGACCAGGCCGATGCGCTGAAGGCAGAAGAAAAGGCGCTGGCGCAGCGCCTGCAGGACGAGGGGAGCTGGCGCCACCTGTGGCGCGTGGCCGGCAAATACGCCAACGTCAGCATCTTCGACGTGCCCGGCAACGAAGCGCTGCACGCGCTGTTGATGTCGCTGCCGCTGTTCCCCTACATGCGCATCGACGTCACACCCCTGTGCCGGCACCCGTCATCGAGTCGTGCCGGCGATCTTTAACCGTTAAAAACACCATCAGGAGACAAAAAAATGAACCATCAAGAAATCAACCAACTCGCCAAGGCATGGATCCTCGACGCCGCCGACCGCCCGGCCAACCCACGCGTGCAGGCCATCGTCCTGCGCCTGGTGGCGGACCTGTGCAAGGCCATGGAAGACCTCAACATCCAGCCCGGCGAATTCTGGAAGGGCATCGAATTCCTCACCAACGCCGGCAAGAACAATGAGCTGGGCCTGCTGACGCCTGGCCTGGGCCTGGAACGCTTCATGGACATCCGCGCCGACGAAGCCGAAGCACGCGCCGGCACCGAGGGCGGCACGCCGCGCACCATCGAAGGCCCGCTGTACGTGGAAGGCGCACCGGAAAGCCAGGGCTTCGCACGCCTGGACGACGGCACCGAATCCGATCAGGCCGAACTGCTCTTCATGCAGGGCACCGTGTTCGACGCCGACGGCAAGCCGGTCCCTGGCGCCAAGGTCGAAGTCTGGCATGCGAACCTGTTGGGGAATTACTCCTTCTTCGATTCGAGCCAGTCGCCGTTCAACCTGCGCCGCACAATCGTCACCGACGCTGAAGGTCGCTACGGGTTCCGCTCGATCATGCCGAAGGGTTACGGCTGTCCTCCGGGCGGCAGCACCGCGACCTTGCTCGATGCACTGGGCCGCCACGGCCAGCGTCCGGCGCACATTCACTTCTTTGTCAGCGCCCCCGGACAGCGCAAGCTGACCACGCAAATCAACATCGACGGCGACGAATACCTGTGGGACGACTTCGCCTTCGCCAGCCGCGAGGGCCTGGTGCCCCCGGTGACCCGCGTCGAGGACCCGGCCGCGATCGCAGAGCGTGGCGTCAACGGGCCGTTCGCATCGATCGATTTCGATTTCCGCCTGCACCGCGACGTCGCGGAAGCGCCACCCGCACAAGTCGAGCGCCAACGCGCCGCTGCCTGAGGCTGCACTTCTAGGAGACTTCCATGATTCCGATTCATCCTGTGTCCGCCCCAAAGGCGGCAGTGGCGGAGCTCGACCTCGATTCTCTGCTGATCGAAGACCACGCGACCGGCGACTACCGCCTGCACCGCAGCGCCTTCACCGACAAAACCCTGTTCGAGCTCGAGATGAAGCACATCTTCGAGGGCAACTGGATCTACCTGGCGCATGAGAGCCAGATCCCGAACAACAACGATTACTATACGACCACCATGGGTCGGCAGCCGGTCTTCATCGCCCGTAACCGCCAGGGCGAGCTGAACGCCTTCATCAATGCCTGCAGCCACCGCGGCGCGCAGCTCTGCCGCCTCAAGCGCGGCAACAAGGCGACCTATACCTGCCCGTTCCACGGCTGGACCTTCAATAACAGCGGCAAGCTGCTGAAGGTGAAGGACCCGGAAGACGCCGGCTACCCCGACTCCTTCAACAAGGAAGGCTCGCACGACCTGAAGAAAGTGGCGCGTTTCGCCAATTACAAGGGCTTCCTGTTCGGCAGCCTGAACCCGGACGTGCCCTCGATCGAAGAATTCCTGGGCGAGGCGGCGAAGATCATCGACATGATCGTCAACCAGTCGCCGGACGGCCTGGAAGTACTGCGCGGTGCCTCGACCTATACCTTCGAGGGCAACTGGAAGCTGCAGGCCGAGAATGGCGCCGACGGCTACCACGTCTCGGCCGTGCACTGGAACTATGCGGCCACCACCAACCGCAGGAAGGAAGACGCGGTGCGCGAGGACAAGGTCCGCGCCATGGACGCCGGCAAGTGGGGATGCCAGGGCGGCGGCTTCTACGCCTTCGACCACGGCCACATGCTCCTGTGGACCAAGTGGGCCAATCCCGAAGACCGGCCGAATTACCCGCGCCACGCCGAGTACGCGGCGCAGTACGGCAAGCCGACCGCGGACTGGATGGTCGAGCGCTCGCGCAACTTGTGCCTGTACCCGAACGTCTACCTGATGGACCAGTTCGGCTCGCAAATCCGCCTGCTGCGCCCGATCGCGGTCGACAAGACGGAAGTGACGATCTACTGCATCGCGCCGAAAGGCGAATCAGACGAAGCGCGTGCACGCCGCATCCGCCAATACGAAGACTTCTTCAACGTCAGCGGCATGGCCACACCGGACGACCTGGAAGAATTCCGCGCCTGCCAGACCGGCTATGCCGGCAGCGCCATGCCATGGAACGACATGTGCCGCGGTTCCACCCACTGGATCCAGGGACCGGACGACGCAGCGAAGGAAATCGGACTGGCGCCGGTGCTGAGCGGCGTGCGTACCGAGGACGAAGGCCTGTACACGGTGCAGCACCGCTACTGGCTCGACGTCATGCAGCGTGCGCAATCCGCGCCATCCGTCCCATCGTTTGAGGCCGCAGCATGCAACCATGGAGAGCCATCATGAGCATCGCCATCAACGACGTCGCCGCTTTCCTCTACCGCGAGTCGCGCCTGCTGGACGACGAGCAGTGGGACGAGTGGCTGGCCTGCTACGACCCGGACGCGCAATTCTGGATGCCGTCCTGGGACGACGACGGCCAGCTGGTGAACGACCCGCAGCGCGAGATCTCGCTGATCTACTACCCGACCCGCCAGGGCCTGGAAGACCGCGTCTTCCGGATCAAGACGGAACGCTCGAGCGCCACCGTGCCCGACACGCGCACCAGCCACAACATCGCCAACGTCGAGATCGAACAGCAGGAAGGGAGCGTCGTCACGGTGCGCTTCAACTGGCACACGCTGAGCCACCGCTACAAGACCGATTTTTCCTATTTCGGCATGTCGCGCTATAAGGTCGACTTCGGCGACGGGTCAGGCAATGAGGCACCGCGCATCCTGGACAAGCATGTCGTGCTGAAAAACGACTACATCCACCAGGTCATCGACGTGTACCACATTTAACAAGCCAACTTACGTAGGGTGGAAACTCCGTGCCCACGCGGAACGACGGGCAAAGTTAGCAACGTCAGAACCGTGAAGGAAGCGCCGCGTCAGCGCTTCCACGAGCGTCAACGGGACGCATCTTCCGCGATACAGAATTCGCCAACATGATGCGAGCGTCCGCGTGGGCACCGCGTGCCCAATTTAGCGCCGATCATTCAGCCCTGAAACCGGGCAAAGGAGACAGACGATGAGCCATCACATCGCCTTGCAGTTCGAAGACGGGATCACCCGCTTCATCGCGTGCAACGACAAGGAAACCCTGTCGGATGCCGCCTATCGCCAGCGTATCAACATTCCGCTCGACTGCCGCGACGGCGCCTGCGGCACCTGCCGCGCGCATTGCGAGTCGGGCAGCTACGACATGCCGGCCTCGAGCTACATCGACGACGCGCTCGAACCCGATGAAGCGGCCCGGGGCTTCGTGCTGGCTTGCCAGATGCGCCCGACATCGAATTGCGTCGTCAAGATCCTGGCGACCTCGGAAGCCTGCAAGTCGGGCGCCCACAGCTACAAGGGCAAGATCGCCACGGTGGAGGCATTCTCCCCGTCGACCATCCGCTTTGCCATCGACCTCGACGACGGCACGGCGCCCGGCTTCCTGCCCGGCCAGTACGTGAACGTGCAAATCCCGGGCACGGAGCTGACCCGTTCGTATTCCTTCAGTTCCGCCCCGGGCGCGGGCCGCGTCGAATTCGTCGTGCGTAACGTGCCGAACGGGCGCATGAGCGACTACCTGGCGAACGGGGCGGGCGACGGCGATGCGATCAGCTTCCTCGGCCCCTTCGGCAGCTTCTACCTGCGCCCGGTGACGCGGCCGGTGCTATTCCTGGCCGGCGGCACCGGCATTGCGCCCTTCCTGTCGATGCTCGGCAGCCTGGAAAAGAGCGGCTTTCCCCATCCGGTGCACATGGTGTACGCGGTCACCAACGACCACGACCTGGTCGGCCTCGACGCGCTGGAGCGCATCGCGCAGGCGCATCCGAACTTCAGCTACGTCACCTGCGTGGCCGCGCCCGAGAGCACCCATCCGCGCAAGGGCTATGCCACCGCCCATGTCGAACCCGGCTGGATGAACGACGGCGAGGTTGACGTCTACCTGTGCGGTCCGCCACCGATGGTGGACGCGGTGCGCGGCTGGCTGACGGAGACAGGCGTCGATCCCGCCAGCTTCCATTACGAGAAATTCTCGCCCAACGCAGGAGCATGAACATGAAAACAAGCATGCGACGTTTCGAAGACAAGGTGGTCATTGTGACCGGCGCGGCCCAGGGCATCGGGCGCGGCGTGGCACTTGCGGCTGCGCGCGAAGGCGCCCGGCTGGTGCTGGCCGACCGCGCCCGGACCCTCGAAGAAGTCGGCGCCGAAGCCCAGGCGCTGGGTGCGCTCGTGACCCTGGCGAACGTCGATCTCGAAACCTATGCCGGTGCCTGCGAACTGGCCGCGACGGCCTTGCGCGAATTCGGCCGCATCGACGTACTGGTAAATAACGTCGGCGGCACGATCTGGGCCAAGCCTTACCAGGAATACGAGGAAGCGCAGATCGAAGCCGAGATCCGCCGCTCGCTGTTTCCGACTCTGTGGTGCTGCCGCGCCGTGCTGCCCGCCATGATCGCCCAGCAGGGTGGGGCGATCGTCAGCGTCTCGTCGGTCGCCACGCGCGGCATCCACCGCATTCCGTATTCGGCGGCGAAGGGCGGCGTCAATGCATTGAGCGCGAGCCTGGCCTTTGAGCATGCGCAGGACGGCATCCGCGTGAATGCGGTCGCTACCGGCGGCACCGAAGCGCCGCCGCGCGTGGTGCCGAGGAATCCCAACCCGCTGAGCGAACAGGAACAGGTCTGGTACCAGGGCATCGTCGACCAGACGCTGCAAACGAGCCCCATGCATCGCTACGGCACGATCGACGAGCAGGTGCGCGCCATCCTGTTCCTGGCCTCCGATGAAGCGTCCTACATCACCGGCACCGTGCTGCCGGTCGGTGGCGGCGACCAGGGGTGAACATGGCGGCCATTCTTCTCAACGGCAGCACGCTGCGCGTACGCTGCGACGGCGAACGCAGCCGCCCGACGGTCGTGCTCTCGAATTCCCTGGGCACTGATTTGTCGATGTGGGATGCGCAGGCCGCGGTGCTGGCGGCGCGCTTTCACGTGGTGCGCTTCGACACGCGCGGGCACGGCGGTTCAGCCACGCCGGCCGGGCCTTGCACCATCGCGCTGCTGGGGCGCGACGTGCTGGCGCTGCTCGATCACCTCGACATCGAACGCGCGCATTTCGTGGGCCTGTCGATGGGCGGCGTCATCGGCCAGTGGCTGGGCGCGCATGCGCCGCAGCGCCTGCACAAGCTGGTGCTGGCGAATACCGCGGCGCGGATCGGTACGCCCGAGGGATGGCAGGCACGCGCCGCGGCCGTGCGCGCCGACGGCATGCATGCCATCGCCGCCGGTGCGCCGGGACGCTGGTTCACGCCGGAATTCGTCGCCCGCCAGCCGGTGGTGGTCGGCACGATGCAGAAAACCCTGCGCGCCCTCGAGCCGGAAGGCTATGCGGCGTGCTGCGAAGCCTTGGCCCTTGCGGACCTGGGCGCGGACATCACCCGGATCAAGGTCCCGGCCCTGGTCATCGCGGGCATCCACGATCCGGTCACCACCGTGCTCGATGCGCAGCTGCTGGCGGGCGCGATTCCAGCTGCCACGCTGGCGACGCTGCCGGCCTCGCACCTGTCGAACATCGAAGCGCCGGACCGCTTCACCGAGCTTGTGGCGGCCTTCCTCTCGGCCTGAGGCCAGCCGTCCACCCCAACATCATTGGAGACACGCATGCAACAGACCGGTCATCAAAGACAGGCGGATGCGACACTGGAAAGCCGGCAGCCTGACGCCAACGTCGGCGTTCATGCCGCGGCCGGCCGCAATTGGTCCGATTGGTCGGCCTCCAGCGTCACGGCGGGCTTCCTCGCCGTGCTGGTGTCCTTCACCGGCCCGCTGGCCATCTTCTACCAGGCCGCGCAGGCGGCGCAGGTCGACAGCGCCACCTTCGCGTCCTGGGTCTGGGGTATCTCGATCGGCGCCGCCGTCTCGGGCATCGCGCTGAGCTGGGTGCTGCGTATTCCCGTCATCACCGCCTGGTCGGCGCCGGGCACCGCCTTGCTGATCACGCTGTTCCCGGGCCTGTCGCTGAACGAAGCGATCGGCGCCTACCTGACTGCCGCCGCGATCCTGCTCCTCATCGGGCTATCCGGCAGTTTCGACCGCCTGATGGCGCATGTCCCCAAGGGTGTCGCCAGCGGCATGATGGCCGGGATCCTGCTGCCCTTTGGCCTGAACGCCTTCCGCTCGACCGGCTCGCTGCCGCTGCTCGCCTTCGGCATGATTGCCGCCTACCTGGTGTTCCGGCGCTGGGTGCCGCGCTACAGCGTGATGCTGCTGCTGGCAGCCGGCGTGATGCTGGCCCTCGTCACGGACGCGACGCATTTTTCCAGGGTCATCCTCCAGCTGGTCGCGCCGCAATTCATCGTGCCGGCCTGGTCGTGGTCGAGCACATTCAGCCTGGCTCTGCCGCTGGTGCTGGTGACGCTCACCGGCCAGTACCTGCCGGGCATGGCGGTGCTGCACACCTCGGGTTACGCCGCCAACGTACGCCCGATCATGACCGTCAACAGCGTGGTCTCGCTGCTGGTCGCGTGCACCGGCGGCATCACGATCGCCATCGCCGCGATCACCGCGGCCATGTGTACCGGCCCGGACGCCCACGACGACCCACGCCGGCGCTACGTGGCCGGCATCGCCAACGGCGTGTTCTACCTGCTGGCCGGTCTGTGCGGCGGCTCGATCGTGATGCTGTTCGCCGCGCTGCCGAAGGAGCTGGTCGTCACCCTGGCGGGCCTGGCGCTGCTGGGGCCGATCATGGCCAACCTGGCCGGCATCGTCGTGGCGGAAGACCACCGCGAAGCGTCGGTCATCACCTTTCTCGCCACCGCATCCGGCATGACTTTCCTGGGACTGGGCTCGGCCTTCTGGGGCATCGCGATCGGCATGGCGGCCTACTGGATTCTGCACGCACGCGTTTTGAAAGAGCAAGAAACACCGAAGTAAAGGAAGTGAAGTAATTCGGTTCGCACACACACTTTAACGATAACGGAGACACGTATCATGCGACACATCGACATCCACAAAATCGCCGACGGGGCGACATTCAACCGCTTCCACGGCTCTCTGCTGCTATGGTGCGCCATCATCATCATCTGCGACGGCTACGACCTGGCCGTGGCCGGCATCGCGGTCCCTTCGATCATGAAGGACATGGGCGTCACCGCCCGGAACGCCGCCTTCATGGTCAGTTCCGCGCTGTTCGGCATGATGTTCGGCGCCATCACCCTCGGCACCCTGGCCGACCGCATCGGCCGCCGCTGGGCCATCGCCATCTGCATCGCGCTGTTCAGCGTCTTCACCGCAGCAGCGGGACTGGCAAGCGATCCCTACGTGTTCAGCGTGCTGCGCTTCCTGGCGGGCCTGGGCATCGGTGGCGTCATGCCGAACGTGGTCGCGCAAATGACCGAATACTCGCCGCGCAAGATCCGGGCGACGATGGTCACGCTCATGTTCAGCGGTTACGCCGTCGGCGGCATGCTGGCTGCCATCCTCGGCAAGGGCCTGATCGAGCAGTACGGCTGGCAGTCGGTGTTCCTGGCAGCCGGCGTGCCGGTGCTACTGATCCCCTTCGTCCTCAATTCGATGCCGGAATCGATGCCTTTCCTGGTCAAGAAAGGGCGCCTCGACGAGTTGAAAATCACGCTGCAACGCCTTGACCCGACTTACCGGGCGCAGGCGGGAGACAGCTACGAGCTCCCTGCGGTCGACCGCGCATCGGGCGCGCCGGTCGGCAAGCTGTTCCACGAGGGCAGGGCGTTTTCGACCGTGATGTTCTGGGTTGCCTTCTTCATGTGCCTGTTCATGGTCTACGCCCTGAGCTCCTGGCTGACCAAGCTGATGGCCGGCGCCGGCTACAGCCTGGGTTCCGCATTGACCTTCGTGCTGGTGCTGAACTTCGGCGCCGTGATCGGCGCGGTGGGCGGCGGCTGGCTGGCCGACCGCTTCCACATCAAGTATGTGCTGGTCGCCATGTATGCGCTGGCCGCGGTCTCGATCTCGCTGCTCGGCTATCCGGTGTCGACGCCGGTGCTGTTCCTGCTGGTGGGCCTGGCCGGCGCCTCGACGATCGGCACCCAGATCGTCACCTATGCCTATGCCGGCCAGTTCTATCCGTCCGCCATCCGCTCGACCGGCATCGGCTGGGCCTCGGGCGTGGGCCGCAGCGGCGCCATCCTGGCGCCGATCGTGATCGGCACCCTGGTCGGCATGGCGCTGCCGCTGCAGCAGAACTTCATTGCCATCGCCATTCCGGCCGTCGTCGCGACGATTGCCGTCTCGCTGATCCGCCACGAGCGCTCGGCAACGGCCGCCATCGAGTCCGAACCGCAGGCGCACCCGGTGCGCAATACCGCCTGAGCGTCGCGGTTTGTTTAATCCGCACGGCGCGCTGTGCGCGCTGTGCTTCCTCCACGAGCTGACATGATCGACAAAACCTAGCAGTCTGTCGGACTTGAATTTTGAAGGCGACGGTTGGACGGCATCGAAATCGGTCGTGCCTTCATTTTTACCTGATCGTGCCGCAAAGGATGTCGTGAGCCAGCTAGCCAGGCTCCTGATGCGTCGTTTTCGCGTGTGATTTCCGGCCTTCTCTGCCCGGTCAGGCCATTTTCAGCGCATTCATGCGCTTGAGATTCCATGCAAGGGCCACCAGGTTCCACTCATGTGCGACCCGCTGCTTTCCGCGCACCAGAAACTGGCGCAATTTCAGCACATGCTTGATGATGCCGAACACCGGTTCGACGGTCTGCTTGCGCAAGGCATAGTTGGCGCGGCCTGTCTTGGTCTTGAGCCGGTGCTCCATTGCCTCCACGGCAGACGCGTCGGGCGGCAGCGGCGGCGGTTCCGTAAAACGCTCCATTACTGGCAGATGGTGCTGTTCACGTTTCATGGCGATCATCGGCAAGATCCCTGCCTGTTCACAGGCTGCGACATTGGCGGCGCTGAAATAGCCAGTGTCGGCAAGGACTTGGCTGATTTCCCCCAATTGCTCCTGGCGCCGGGTCAGCACTTCCAGCATAGGTTGAATCTGCTGGCTGTCGTTGCCCGCTTGCGTGACGAAGCCGCCCACGATCAGCATGCTGTCGGTATCGACCGCCGCCTGCGCGTTGTAGCATTGATCGAAACCGCCGCCCACTTTCATAATGCGCGATTCTTCATCGGTCAGATTGATCTGGTCATTGTCCTGCGGACCGCTGGCCGACGGCGGTTCTGGATCTTTTCCTCCGGGCTTCTTGCCGGCGTCGCGCTTGGCTTGGCGCTTGGCCACTTTGGCCTCGTATTCGGCTTGCGCCTGTGCGTCGCGTTCCCGCGCGCGCTCTTCCAGCTTGCGCTTGGCCTCGTCCAGCGCGGTCAGACGCTCCGGGCGCCGCGCGATTTCCTGCGGCACGTCCATACCATCTGGCGTTTGCTTGCGGTCCTCGCTTTCTGCCAGCGCCATCAGCTGCTTGACCTCCTGACGCAGTTGCGCCTCAATCTTCTTGAGGTAGCCCCACGACAGCGCGCTGTGGCGGCTGGCGTTGGCCTTGACCTTGCTGCCGTCGATAGCGATCTTGCCCAGCTTGAGCATGCCCAATTCGCGCGCCAGCATCAGCACCTGCACGAACAATTGTTCGAACTGCGCGCCACAACGGCGCCGGAATGCGGCCAAGGTATCGTGGTCAGGATGGGTGTTGGCCGCGATATAACGGAACGCCACCGAGTCGTAAGTCGCACGCTCGATCTTGCAGCTCGACGGCAGGCCCGTCGCTTAGCCATAGATGAGCAAGCCCAGCAGAACAGCCGGGTGATGCGCCGCCGAACCGCGCCCCGCATACTGGCGCGTCAGTTCAGACAGATCCAGGCGCTCGATCACCTCCACGATGAAACGCGCCAAGTGGTTCTCCGGCAGCCAGTCTTCCACCGATGGCGGGAACAGGTAGCTGGTCTGTCGGTCTACGGGAATAAATCTGCTCATCCGGGTCTCGAGGAAATCAAATCGTCGTTGACATCCATTTTACCGGTTCACCTCGCTTCTTTCGAGACGATAGTCCGACAGACTCCTAGGGGCGATGATGCCAATGGCCTAATGCCAGTCACTTAAGCCAAAATCGTTTTTCCCTGGCATATTTTGTTGGCAGCAGCGCACCGTACGGGGTCCTTGAGGCCAATGGCCCAATGCCGGTCAGTTAAGGAAGGCGCGTTGTCTGCCGCTGCCAACGAAAAACCGCCGGACGGGACAACGGTCGTTGCTTAACTGACCGGCATTAGGCCGATGGCCTCGTCGACGGGTTCACCGGGAACTCTGTGATCGCTCGCACAACGACGTTCGGATACAGTACGAACGATTCGTCACTGACGCGGGTGAAAGCGTGCGCACGTACCGCGTGGGCACGGAGTGCGCACCCTACTGTACTGCGATTCAATCCGCCTTGATATTGCGTTCGCGGACGATCTTTTCCCAGCGCGCCGTTTCTGTTTTCACGGTGGCCGCCAGTTCTTGCGGCGACGAGCCGACCGGCTCCGCCCCGAGGAGCGCGAAGCGCGCGCGTACGTCGTCCTGCTTGAGCGCTTTCACCAATTCCGCATGGAGGCGGTCGACGACGGGCTTCGGGGTTTTTGCGGGCACGAACACGGCATACCAGCCGCTCAGTTCATAGCCCGGGAGACCCGATTCGGCCACGGTCGGCACGTTCGGAAACGCGCTCGAGCGCTTCGCGGTCGTCACGGCCAGCGCTTTCAGCTTGCCCGACTCCACATACGGCCTGGCCGAGGACAGCGAATCGAACATGATGTCGACCTGTCCGCCCATCAGGTCGGTCACCGCGGGCGCGCTGCCTTTGTACGGGACGTGCATGATGTCGACGCCGGCCATCGAACTGAACAGTTCCGCGGCCAGGTGCACGGTGGTGCCGTTGCCGGCCGAGGCATAGCTGATCTTGCCCGGCTGGGCTTTGGCGAGGGCGATCAATTCCTTGACATTGCCGGCCTTGACGGACGGGTGGGCCACGAGCAGGTTCGGTACGATGCCGACCAGGCTGACCGGTTCGAAGTCTTTGGCGGCGTCGTAGGGCAGCTTCGGATAGATGCTCGGATTGACCGCCTGGCCGATGGAGACGATCATGATGGTGTGGCCGTCGGGCGCCGCCTTTGCCACGAGATTCGACCCGATCGAGCCGCCTGCGCCCGGCCGGTTTTCGACGATGACCGGCTGCTTCATGCTGGCCGACAGCTTCTCGCCGAGAGTGCGCGCCATCGAATCCATCGCCCCGCCTGGCGGGAAGGGCACGACCCATTTGATGGGTTTGGTCGGGTAAGCGTCGGCGGCGGCCGCGCCGAAAGCGCACAGGGCCAGTCCTGTTGCGGTCACTGCCTTAAGGATGTTCTTGTTCACACGGGTCTCCAGGGTTGAATGCGTCGTCCACGCCAACTGCGTCACTTGTTTTGATAGGTGACTTGCTGCGACTGCGCGGCTTCGTCGAGGCGTACGCCGGCAGCGCGGGGGACCGCGCGTCGTTGTCGGTGTTCGTGAGATGCGGTGCCGGTATCCGAGCGCGGCAGCCGCGAAGCCGCATTGCGCGGGCGCGCAATGCCATGCAGTTGGCAGGTGTCCCTACGATAGGGCCCGGCGTGCGAAGCGTCCAATACTAAGTTGGTATCGGGTCGATACGCAAACGGTATAGTTCATTCCGTTCTCTTCACCGCTCAGCTGAGGAAGCGCCGTGCACGCCGCTATGGCTGAAGAACCAGTCCCGGAACCGGCCCAATGCGCTGTCGTTCGCCTTCTCTTCGCGGTAAGCGAAGTAATGGTGGGTCTAGGCCCTTGTCGATGAACGGGGCGACCAGGTGATCGAAGCCCAGCGCCACCGTTCTCGAGTATGGACAGGGCGCGGTGCTCGTCATGGCGGCCTTCGAGCGCAACGGCAGCGGCGACAAAGACAGCTTCGTGGCGGGCAAGTACACCCTTGGCCCCGCCGCGATCATGGCTGCCTACGACCATAGCCGCACGTTCGACAACAGCGGCACATCGCGCTCCGCCACACTGTCGGGAACCTGGCAGCTGGGCCGGCTCACGCTGAAGACGGGCTATAGCCGTCAGCGCCTGAACGCCGACGTGAACCATTTTGCCTCGCTGGGCGCGGACTATGCGTTGTCGAAGCGTACTGTCCTGTACGCCAGCCTGGGCAACAAGCGCCACGCGCGCCAGGATGCCCGGACCGCGTTTGGCGTGGGGATGGCGCACGCATTCTGAGCGCATCGCAAGCGCCAGGCCGCCCATCGCCCGCAGGCGGCCCCTGTGCTATCCTCCGGGCTTGGCGTTGCAGGTCCTTTCCATGCTCATCACCGAGGTGACACCGAGCCTGTCGAGTGAAAAATGAGAACTTCCTCAGGAATTTTCTGCTATTACCGATTTGACCTGTAAAGCCCTGTCCTGACAGGGCTTTATCTTTTGCACACTATCTAGAGCATTTATACGGAATTCCCCCCATGGAAATTAAAGTCAACTTCCTCGACAAGCTGCGCCTTGAAGCCAGGTTCGACGACTTCACTGTCATCGCAGACCAGCCTATCCGCTACAAGGGCGACGGCTCGGCGCCGGGCCCCTTCGATTACTTCCTGGCCTCGTCGGCCCTGTGCGCGGCGTATTTCGTCAAGCTGTACTGCAATACCCGCGATATCCCGACCGAGAATATCCGCCTGTCGCAGAATAATATCGTCGACCCGGAAAACCGCTACCAGCAGATCTTCAAGATCCAGGTCGAGCTGCCCGCCGATATCTCCGACAAGGACCGCCAGGGCATCCTGCGCTCGATCGAGCGCTGTACGGTAAAAAAGGTGGTGCAGGCCGGGCCGGAGTTTGTCATTGAAGAGGTCGCGAACCTGGAAGCCGATGCGCAGGCCTTGCTGACCCTGCAGCCCGATGCCGATGCGCATACCTATATCCTCGGGAAGGATTTGCCGCTGGAGCAAACCATCGCCGAAATGTCGGGCAAGCTGGCGGCCCTGGGTATCAAGATTGAAATTGCTTCGTGGCGCAATATCGTGCCGAACGTGTGGTCGCTGCACATCCGCGATGCGCATTCGCCGATGTGTTTCACGAATGGCAAGGGCGCGACCAAGGAAAGCGCGCTGGCGTCGGCCCTGGGCGAATATATCGAACGCCTCAATTGCAACCATTTCTATGCGGGTGCGTTCTGGGGCGAGGATATCGCCAAGGCGGATTTCGTTCATTATCCGAACGAGCGCTGGTTCAAGCCGGGCAAGCGCGATGCGGTCCCAGGCGAGATTCTCGACGCGTACTGCATGGGCATTTACAATCCCGACGGCGAACTGCGCGGCTCGCACCTGGTCGACACCAATTCCGGCAATGCAGAGCGCGGAATCGTTTCGCTCCCGTTCGTGCGCCAGTCGGATGGCGAGACGGTCTATTTTCCGTCGAACCTGATTGAAAACCTCTACGCCAGCAATGGCATGAGTGCCGGCAATACCCTGGCCGAAGCGCAGGTGCAATGCCTGTCCGAGATTTTTGAACGGGCCGTGAAACGCGAAATCCTGGAAGGCGAAATGGCCTTGCCGGATGTGCCGCAAGAAGTACTGGCGAAATACCCCGGCATCCTGGCCGGGATCGCGGCCCTGGAAGAGCAGGGCTTCCCCGTGCTGGTGAAAGATGCGTCGCTGGGCGGGCTCTATCCGGTCATGTGCGTCACCTTGATGAACCCGCGCACCGGCGGCGTTTTTGCTTCCTTCGGCGCGCACCCGAGCTTCGAAGTGGCATTGGAGCGCAGCCTGACGGAATTGCTGCAGGGGCGCAGTTTCGAAGGCCTGAACGACCTGCCGCAGCCGACCTTCGCCAGCGAAGCCGTGAAGGAACCGTATAACTTCGTCGAGCACTTCATCGATTCCAGCGGCGTGGTGTCGTGGCGCTTTTTTCAGCGCCAGGGCGGACGTCGATTTCGTCGAGTGGGATTTTTCAAGCCAGGGCGAGAATTCGAATGCCGAGGAAGCCGCGACCCTGCTCGGCATTCTCCAAGACATGGGCAAGGAAGTCTATACGGCGGTGTACGACCAGCTCGGCGCCGTCGCCTGCCGCATTCTGGTGCCCGGCTATTCCGAAATCTACCCGGTCGAAGACCTGGTCTGGGATAACACGAACAAGTCGCTGCTGTTCCGCGAAGACATCCTGAATTTGCATCGCCTGGACGACGACCAGCTGGAAGCCCTGCTCGAGCGTCTGGAAAACAATGAGCTCGATGAGTACTCCGACATCGCCAGCTTGATCGGCATCGAGTTCGACGAGAATACGGACTGGGGCCAGCTGACCGTGCTGGAGTTAAGGCTGCTGATCAACCTCGCCCTGAACGAATTCGAGGAGGCACATGAGCTGGTGGGCGCCTTCCTGCAGTACAACGACAACAGCGTCGAGCGCAAATTGTTCTATCAGGCGATGAATGTGGTGCTGGAAGTGGAGCTCGACGACGAGATGGAACTGGACGATTACGTCGTCAATTTCCGCCGGATGTACGGCGATGCCCGGATGGACGCGGTGCTGGGGTCGGTGGATGGCAGCGTGCGCTTTCATGGGTTGACGCCGACGAATATGCAGTTGGAGGGGCTGGATCGGCATCATCGGCTGATCGACAGCTACAGGAAATTGCATAAGGCGCGGGCCAAGGCTGCGGCTATTTCTGGCTAGGGCTACTCGTCATGGGTGGATCTGCGAAGACACCATTTGTCCCGTC
>JANNNC010000031.1:0-21135 GCA_031398335.1 Massilia sp. | reverse complement strand
ACCGCAAAAATTACTCCACCGTCACCGACTTCGCCAGGTTCCGTGGCTTGTCGACATCGGTACCGCGTGCCAACGCCGTGTGATAAGCGAGCAGCTGCAGCGCGACCACGTGCAGGATCGGCGACAAATCTCCATAGTGTTCCGGCAGGCGGATCACGTGCAGGCCTTCGCCCGAGGTGATGCGCGAATCGACGTCGGCAAACACGTACAGCTGGCCGCCGCGCGCGCGCACTTCCTGCATGTTCGATTTCAGCTTTTCCAGCAGCGCATCGTTGGGGGCGATGGTGACGACCGGCATCTCTTCGGTGACCAGCGCCAGCGGGCCGTGTTTCAGCTCGCCTGCCGGGTAGGCTTCGGCGTGGATGTACGAGATTTCCTTGAGTTTTAACGCGCCTTCGAGGGCGATCGGGTAGTGCATGCCGCGGCCCAGGAACAGGGCGTTTTCCTTGCGTGCGAACTCTTCGGCCCAGGCGATGACTTGGGGTTCGAGCGCCAGCACGGCGGAAATGGCGACCGGCAGGTGACGCATCTGTTTTAAATGCGCGGCTTCTTCTTCTTCGCTCAGGCGGCCGTTGACTTGCGCCAGCGTCAGCGTCAGCAGGAACAGGGCGGCCAGCTGCGTGGTAAACGCCTTGGTCGAGGCGACGCCGACTTCGACGCCGGCGCGGGTGATGTAGGCCAGTGCGCATTCGCGCACCAT
Source organism: Massilia sp. (assembly GCA_031398335.1). GTDB lineage: Bacteria > Pseudomonadota > Gammaproteobacteria > Burkholderiales > Burkholderiaceae_D > Telluria. Next base: position 20,435 of record JANNNC010000031.1, on the reverse strand, counting down.
GGCGCTGGTCGAGACGTTGCAGATGGTCAGCGTGTGCGGCATGCCGAGGCTGCGTGCGTGTTTCAGCGCGGCCAGGGTGTCGGCGGTTTCGCCCGACTGGGTGATCGTGACGACCAGGGTTTTCGGGTGCGGGACGCTGTCGCGATAACGGTATTCGCTGGCGATTTCGACGTTGACCGGCAGCTTGGCGATGCACTCGATCCAGTACTTGGCGGTCAGGCCGGCATAATAACTGGTGCCGCAGGCCAGGATCAGCACGCGGTCGATGTCCTTGAACACGGCGTGGGCATTTTCTCCGAACAGTTCCGGCATGATGCCGGTGACGCCTTCGAGGGTGTCGCCGATGACGCGCGGCTGCTCGAAAATTTCCTTCTGCATGTAGTGGCGGTACGGGCCGAGTTCGGCCGCGCCGGTATGGGCGTGCACGGTCTTGACTTCGCGCTCGACCGGACGGCCTTCACTGTCGACGATCCAGTAGCGCGACAGTTGCAGGTCGACGACGTCGCCTTCTTCCAGGTAGATGATCTGGTTCGTGGTGCCGGCCAGCGCCATGGCGTCGGAAGCGACGAAATTCTCGCCCTCGCCGACACCCAGGATCAGCGGCGAGCCCTGGCGGGCGGCGACGACGCGGTGCGGTTCTTCGCGCGAGAAGACGGCGATCGCATATGCGCCGTGCAGGCGTTTGACTGCCTGTTGCACCGTGTCGAACAAATCGCCGTTGTACATGTGGTCGACCAGGTGGGCGATCACTTCGGTGTCGGTCTGGCTCATGAAGACATAACCGAGGCCGGTCAGTTCAGTGCGCAGTTCGTCGTGGTTTTCGATGATGCCGTTGTGCACCAGCGCGATGCGCGCGTTTTCTTCGGTCGGAGAAAAGTGCGGGTGGGCATTGTGCGAAGCCGGGGCGCCGTGGGTGGCCCAGCGGGTGTGGGCGATGCCCGTAAAACCTTGCAGGCCGGTACCGGCGATCTGGGTTTCCAGGTCGGCCACGCGCGAGGTGCTGCGCGAACGGGCCAGGCGGCCTTCGACGTGCAGGGCGACGCCGCAGGAATCGTAGCCGCGGTATTCGAGGCGCTTCAGACCTTCGATCAGGATGGGGGTGATATTACGTTGAGCAACTGCGCCGACAATACCGCACATGGAAAACCTCGTTATGAAAAATTTGCAATAAGGCGTATCCTACGGCAATAAGCATGAAATATGCTTTCAGAGCGCGCCTATTTTTGTTATAAAATTTCATGGCTTATGAAATTTGAAATATTATTTCATTTGTAGCCAAATATTTTATGGAAATTTCATGATAACTGCTCCTGTGCCACTCGACGACCTCGATCGTCGCATCCTGAATGCCTTGCAAGCTGACGCATCGCAGACGAATGCGGAGCTGGCTGAACAAGTTCACGTGTCACCACCGACTTGCCTGCGCCGCGTCAAACAGCTCACCGAGAATGGTGTTATCGCACGGCAAGTAGCGATTGTCGATCCGGACAAGGTCGGGGCGCGCCTTTCCGCCATCGTCGAGATCACGCTCGACGTGCAAGCCGCCGAACGGATGGCGCAGTTCGAGAAACTGGCGGCAAACGAGGACGCGGTGATGCAGTGCTACCGCGTCGCACCGGGCCCGGATTTCGTCTTGATTATCCAGGTGGTCGACATGCCGGCCTACCACGCGCTGGCGCACCGCCTGTTCGCCACGCATGCGAACGTGCGCAACGTGAAAGCCTATTTTTCGACCTTCAGGAGCAAGTTCGACACCCGCATCGCCGTTTAAGGCCTTGACGATGCCTGTGGATAATCTTGTGGATGACTGTGTGCAAGTCCAGCGGGTATCCCCTGTATAAGCCAGTGGACACCCGGTGTACTACCCGTGTACAAACGGTGGATTACTTCGGCTTTTTCACAGGACGGCTCCAGCCGTCGATGGTGATTTGCTTGGGACGGGAAATCGTCATCTTGCCGGCCGGCGCGTCCTTGGTCAGGGTGGTGCCGGCGCCAAGGGTCGCGCCCTTGCCGACCGTGACCGGGGCGACCAGCTGACTGTCGCTGCCGATAAAGGCGTCGTCCTCGATCACCGTACGGAACTTGTTCGCGCCATCGTAATTACAGGTGATGGTGCCGGCGCCGATATTCACGCGCGAACCGATCGTGGCGTCGCCCACATACGCGAGATGGTTGGCCTTGCTGTGCGCGGCGACCTGGCTGTTCTTGATTTCCACGAAATTGCCGATGTGGACATCTTCCCCCAGTTCCGTCCCCGGGCGCAGGCGCGCATACGGCCCGATCTGCGATGTCGGGCCAACGCTGGACTGTTCGATATGGCAGAACGGCTTGACGGTGGCGCCGGCCGCGATCCGGGCGTTGACCAGCACGCAATGGGCGCCGACCGTCACGCCGTCGCCCAATGTCACTTTACCCTCGAAGACGCAGCCGACGTCGATCGTCACGTCGCGCCCGCAGATGAGTTCGCCGCGCACGTCGATGCGGGCCGGGTCCATCAGGGTCACGCCTTTTTCCAACAAGGCATGCGCAATGTTCAGTTGATGGCGGCGCTCGAGCTCGGCAAGCTGCACCTTGCTGTTGACGCCGGCCACTTCCCATTCGCCGGCCGGGGAGGCCGACACCACCTCGACGCCATCGCTCACGGCCTGCGCCACGATGTCGGTCAGATAGTATTCGCCTTGCGCATTGTTGTTCGACAGCGCCGCCAGCCAGCGTTTTAAATGGCGCGTCGGCACCATCAGGATGCCGCTGTTGATTTCGCGGATCGCGCGTTCACTCTCACTCGCATCCTTTTCTTCGACGATGCGCACGATGCGGCCGTTGTCGCGCACGATGCGGCCCAGGCCGAACGGGTTAGTTTGTTCGACGGTCAGGATGCCGAGTTTATCCATGCCGGCGGCCTCGACGAGGCGGCGCAGCGAGTCGGCCGTCGTCAGCGGCACGTCGCCGTAGAGCACCAGGGTCGGCACATCTTCGTCAAGTTGCGGCACGGCCTGCATCACGGCGTGGCCGGTGCCCAGCTGCGGCTGCTGGAGCGCGGTGTCGATCGGCGCTTCGCCGGCGCTGGCCAGGTTGGCGACCATCTCGGGCACCGCTGCGCCGCCGTGGCCGTAAATCACGCATAATTTGCTCGGCCGCAGCAGGCGGGCCGTATCGATCACATGCTGCAAGAGCGGCTTCCCAGCCAGCGGATGCAACACTTTAGGCAGCGCGGACTGCATGCGCTTTCCCATGCCGGCGGCAAGGATGACAACGTTCATAGGCTGTATTCAATAAGAGTTAATAAGATGAAAAATTTTAGCACGCATGACACCTTGTTCCAGCGCACGCGTGCGCTGTTCCTGATTCTGCTTCTGGCATTGACGGCTGCCTGCAGCACGATCCGGCTCAGCTATAACCATGCCGACACCTTACTGTACTGGTGGCTGGACGCCTATGTCGATTTTGAAGGAGAGCAGTCGGCGTGGGTCAAACGCGACATCAACGCGCTGTTCCAATGGCACCGCAAGACCCAGCTGCACGACTACGCCAGCCTGCTCGGCACTTTCCAGCGCCAGCTGGCCGGCAACCCGACCCAGGCCGATTTATTGGCCGATTACCGCGAATTGCGCAGCCGTACCGAAGTGCTGGCCATGAAAGCCGTGCCCGACATGGTCGACCTGGCGCGCTCGCTCACGCCGGACCAGATCGCGCAGATGGAAGAACGGTTTAACAAGAAAAACGAGGAATACCGCCGCAAGTTCGTCAGCGGCAGTGTCGAAAAACGCCAGGAAGCGCGCTACGACAAATCGATGGAACAATTCAAACTCTGGTTCGGCAGTTTTAACGACGAACAGGAAAAAGCCTTGCGCCGCGCCTCCGACGCGCGTCCGCTCGACGGCAATCTCTGGCTCGAAGAACGTATTGTTCGCCAGCGCAAGATCCTGGCCCTGGCACGCAAGATCCAGCACGACAAGCCGAGCAAGGAACAAACCGGCGCCATGATTACCGCGCTATTGCACGAATTCTTCGGCCGCATGGACGCGCCCGAGCGTAAAGGTTTTTACGATACGTATATTAATGCCACCACCACCTATATCCTGGCGGTAATCAAGATCGCCACGCCGGCCCAGAAAGCCCATGCGCAAAAGCGCATGCAAGGGTGGATCGATGATTTTAATGTGCTGGCCAGGGAAGCGAAATAAGCAGACCCGGGCTCTGATATAGTGCGCGCCATGTTAAAAAAGTCCATCAATAAACCGCAGGCGCATGGCCGCCCACGCCTCGCGCCGCAGCAGGTACGCATCATCGGCGGAGAATGGAAACGGCGCCTGTTACCCGTACTCGACGCGCTCGGCCTGCGCCCGACGCCCGATCGCGTACGCGAAACCGTTTTTAACTGGCTGCGCCACCAGGTCGGCGGCGAGTGGGAAAGAATCGACTGCCTCGACCTGTTCGCCGGCAGCGGCGCCCTCGGCTTCGAAGCGGCCAGCCGCGGCGCGCGCGCGGTGACGATGCTCGATGCTAATGGCCCCGTTGTGCGCCAGTTGCAGGAGAACAAGGAGCTGCTGAAAGCGCAGAATGTCACCATCCTGCGCGGCGATGCATTTGTCGTCGCGGCCGACATGGCCGCGCGCGGCCAGCGTGTCGATGTCATCTTCCTCGATCCGCCTTACCAGCAGGAGTTCATCGCGAAAGCATTGCCGCTGTGCGTCCCGCTGCTGAACGAGGATGGCATGGTGTATGTCGAAGCGGAGTTCGCGTTGCCGCAAGGCGAAGAAACGCCGGACTGGCTGGCGCCCTGGGAACAGGTGCGGGCCGACAAGGCGGGCATGGTGTTCTACCACTTGCTGAAGTTGAAGAATAACTTGCACGAAAACAAGGCTTAGATGCCCCAAGTTTGCCCAATTGGCGGGCAAACGGGGCTTCATGCTGGGGCAACTGCCGGATTTTCAGGCATAATGCGCGTTCAAAGGGCGTCTTATAAAATCATCATGGCAAGCCATGGTTTTGTTTGTCAGGCGCACTAAACAGGTGTTTCTTCCCAGGGAGCCGCAATGGTAGTAGCCGTTTATCCAGGTACCTTCGATCCGCTCACCCGCGGCCATGAGGATCTGGTCCGCCGTGCATCGGGCTTGTTCGACACGCTCGTCGTCGGTGTTGCCGACAGCAAGAACAAGAAGCCGTTCTTCTCGCTCGAGGAGCGCTTGGAGATCGCCAACGAAGTGCTGGGCCATTACCCGAACGTCAAGGTCGAGAGCTTTTCCGGCCTGTTGAAAGATTTCGTGCGCAAGCACGATGCGCGCGTCATCGTGCGCGGCCTGCGCGCCGTCTCCGACTTCGAGTACGAGTTCCAGATGGCCGGCATGAACCGTTATCTGCTGCCCGACGTCGAGACCCTGTTCCTGACCCCGTCCGACCAGTACCAGTTTATTTCGGGCACCATCGTGCGCGAAATCGCGATGCTCGGCGGCGACGTGTCGAAATTCGTCTTCCCATCGGTGGACCGCTGGCTGCAAAGTAAAATTGCCTCCATGACCCCGCCGCAAGCCTGATCCGGCATCGATAGAACGCAAGCTGCACCATGGCCTTACTGATTACCGACGAATGCATCAATTGCGACGTGTGCGAGCCCGAGTGCCCGAACGACGCCATTTCGATGGGCGAAGAGATCTACGAGATCGATCCGCATAAATGCACGGAATGCGTCGGCCACTTCGACGAACCGCAGTGCCAGGCCCTGTGCCCGGTCGCCTGCATTCCGTTCAATCCGGCCTGGCGCGAATCGCGCGAGGAACTGCTGGCCAAATACGAACGCCTGACGGCGGATAAAAACCCCGCCTGACCCGGTGCGCCCGCCGGGCTCTCCGGCACTGCGCGCGCGGGCGCGCCGAGCGCCAGCACGGCCATGCTATTCTCGGCCCATGGCCTCTCCGAACACACTTGCTCCAAACGACACGCTGCCCTCGACCATCCACGAGAACATCGGCACCATCGCCGAATACTGCGAACGCCACGAGCAGCGGGCGACACCTGCCCAGAAAACCATCGAAAAGATCAGCCTGTTGCTGGGCAGCCCGATCTATTTCGCCATCAACGCCTTGTTCATCGTGTGCTGGATCGCCTGGAATGCCAGCGCACCGGTCTTCGACCTGCCCCAGCCCGACGAGCCGCCTTTCTACTGGCTGCAGGGCTTTGTGTCCCTGAATGCCTTCATCATCTCCACTACCGTGCTGATTCGCCAGAACCGCATGGCAAAGCTGGCCGAGCGCAACGCCCACCTTGATCTGCAGATCAGTCTGCTGTCGGACGAGAAGACCAGCAAAATCATCGCCATGCTGGAAGAGATACGGCGCGATTCCCCGCATCTCGCCAACAAACGCGACGCCAAAGCTGACGAGCTGGCCAAGCCGGCCGACACCACGCGCGTGCTCGAAGCGATCGACCAGAAGACCAAATAATTTCCCCGTGTACTGTGATCTTGCACCATTGAAATAGTCATTTAATCTTAATTTTCGACAAGATTTCGATGCTTTATTGGTATTGCTGTTTTAACACGAACATTCTTTTTCCCCGAAACGGGGAGTTCGGTGAACATCAATAACTTGCGCATCGGCCAGCGGCTGGCCATCGCGGCATGCTCAGCGTGCTGGTGATGACCGATCCCGACCAGATGCGCAAGGAACTCGAGAACGCCGCCAAAAAAAGTACGAACGCCAGCGCCGCCGTTGCCCACCTGGCGCGCAGCACGACGGCGAGCCGGTGTCGGACCTGAATTTTTATAACGCCGTGGCATCTGGCTGGGAGACAAGCCGGTCGACCGGTCGCTGAAACCGGCGCTGCCGGGCGACGCGCGCCAAGCAGCGTTCTGAAATGAAAAACGCGGCGCCGGGTAACCGGACGCCGCGTTTTTTATTGGTGCGGACTGCGTCAGGCGCGCGCGCCGGTGCGGCGTGGGCGCACGATCAGCACGAAGGCGCGCACCAGGCCGGTAAGCAGGGGACGGAAAAACACCAGGACACGAACCAGCAGCGCCAGCAACAGGGCGCCACGCAGGATCTCGGCCAGCGGCAGCAGGGTAAACGAGGCGAATACATCGGCGAACAGCATATTTTTTTGACCACAGTATATTGTTTTCAAAAACTATACTGCATTGCAACATATAAATCTAATTTCGATTCCTGATGAGCCTTATATGGATCGTGAATGAAATGCGGTACACTTGGGCGCAGACTACCAGCCACTCTTATACTGCTGACAGACCATGAGCTTCCTGACCCTCGACCTGAACCTGCTGCGCGTGTTCGACGCAGTCATGACCGAACAAAACCTGACGCGCGCCGCCGGCCACCTGGCGATGACCCAGCCGGCTGTCTCGAATGCCATTAAACGGCTGCGCGAAAGCCTGGGCGACGAACTCCTGATCCGCACCGCCTATGGCGTGAAACCGACGCCGCGCGCCGAAGCGCTGTGGCCAGCCGTGCGCGCCGCGCTGCAATCGCTGGAAGCGGCGGTGATGCCGGAAACCTTCGATGTCTCGAAGGCGCAGGCCACTTTCCGCATGGCGATGGCCGACGCCACCGCCGCCTACTGGTTACCGTCATTAATGCGCTCGATCGAAAGCGAAGCGCCCGGCGTGAACATCCGCATGGTGCCGCTGACCACGCGCGAACCGCGTCCGATGCTGCTGCGCGGCGATATCGACCTTGCCGTCGGCTTCTTTCCCGGCGTGGCGGCCCAGCTCTCGTATGAAACCGGTTCCCCGATCCGCCACGAGCGCCTGTATTCCGGGCAGTACGTGTGCGTGATGCGCAAGAACCACCCGCTGGTCAACAGCAAGCTCGATATCGATACCTATTGCAAGGCGAACCATTTATTGGTGAGTTTTTCCGGCCGCGCCCACGGCCTGGTCGACGAGGCGCTGTCCCAGCTCGGACGCGAGCGGCGCATCCTCTTGACCGTGAACCAGTTCTTCACGGCGGGACGGGTAGTGGCGAATTCGGATTTGATTACGGTGCTGCCGAAGCACCTGATGGTGTCGACCGGAATGACCGACTCATTGGTCTGGCGCGAGCTGCCGTTTGCCCTGCCGGCGGTGCACCTGGACATGCTCTGGCACGAACGCGACGGCCGCAGCCCGGCCCACCGCTGGCTGCGCAATAACCTGGAAACGACGGCGGCCTCGGCCACCGCGCCCAAAGGCGAGCGCGTGGCGGCCTAATTTTTCGTCAACACGACGCACACGTTCGCGTGGGCGCGGGGCGCCCGGTGAAGCCGTCGTTGAGGCCATTGGCCTCAACGACCCTGAGGAAAAACCGCTGATCAGCGGATCGGCAGCTTCGTCGTATTCTTGACTTCTTCCATCACCGCATAGGTATGCGTCTCGCGCACGCCCTTTTGCAGCAGCGTTTTACCCAGGAATTCGCGGTAAGCCGCCATATCTTTGACGCGCGCTTTGACCAGGTAATCGAAGCCGCCGGCCACCATGTGGCACTCCAGCACTTCCGGAATCAGCTGCACACTCTGTTTAAAGGCGTCGAACACTTCCGGCGTGGTGCGGTCCAGCACGACTTCGATGAACACGAGCAGGGACACGTCCAGCAGCTGCGGGTTCAGCTGGGCCGTATAGCCCATGATATAGCCGGACTCGTGCAGTTTGCGTACGCGCTCGAGGCAGGCGGCCGGCGACAGGTTGACCCGGGTGGCGAGTTCGACGTTGCTGATGCGCCCGTCGTTTTGCAACTCGGCGAGAATTTTCTTCGAAATCTTGTCCAGCATGCCGTCCCCCGCATAAATATTATTTGGTGGAATTCTCGCACCAAAAACTATCTATGGCTAGTACCCCGTAAAAACAGAATTAATCCAGAAGAAATCCTTTTACAATCAAACGATTGAAGCATGGTCCAAAACCCGCGCCGGCTGCCCGCAGACTGGCGCGTTTTGCTATCCGCTTTTCCCGTTCTCCCTTATTTCCAATACAAAGACCCACCATGCAGATCGCCGCAACGAGCGCCCCTACCTTCGTTCCCTTCGACGCGTTTGACTCCGAACGCAAGCCGGAGCAGTCGCCCCTGCGCGCCGCCATCACGGCCGCTTACCGGCGCGACGAAGTGCAAGCCGTGCAATGCTTGCTGGCCCAGGGTGCGCGGCCAGGCGCGCAGGCGAAACCGCTGGCGCACCGCCTGGTCTCTTCCGTGCGCGCGAAACGCACGCGCGCTTCCGGCGTCGACGCCCTGATGCATGAATTCTCCCTGTCCTCGGAAGAAGGCGTGGCCTTGATGTGCCTGGCCGAAGCGCTGCTGCGCATTCCCGACAGCGCCACCGCCGACCGCCTGATCGCCGACAAAATCAGCCGCGGCGACTGGAAAAGCCACTTGGGCGAATCGCCTTCGCTGTTCGTGAATGCCGCCACCTGGGGTCTCCTGGTCACCGGCAAACTGGTCTCGAGCAACAGCGAACGCGGGCTCGGTTCGGCCATGACGCGCTTGATCGCCAAGGGCGGAGAGCCGCTGATCCGCAAGGGCGTCGACCTCGCCATGCGCATGCTCGGCAACCAGTTCGTCACCGGCCAGACCATCGACGAAGCGCTCAAAAACAGCCAGCCAAACGAAGCGCGCGGTTATCAATATTCCTACGATATGCTGGGCGAAGCGGCGCTGACTGAAAGCGACGCCCAAAGCTATTACGCGTCCTACGAAAAGGCGATCCACGCGATCGGCAAGGCCTCGAACGGGCGCGGCATCAAGGACGGCCCGGGCATCTCGATCAAACTCTCGGCCCTGCACCCGCGCTACAGCCGCGCGCAGTCAAGCCGCGTGATGAACGAACTACTGCCGCGCGTACGCAGCCTGGTGTTACTGGCAAAACAGTACGACATCGGCATCAACATCGACGCCGAAGAAGCCGACCGCCTCGAGATCTCGCTCGACATGCTCGAAGCGCTGGCGTTCGACCAGGAACTGGCCGGTTTCGAAGGCATCGGTTTGGTCGTGCAGGGCTATCAAAAGCGCTGCCCGTTCGTGATCGATTACGTGATCGACCTGGCGCGCCGCAGCGGCCAGAAGTTCATGGTGCGCCTGGTCAAAGGTGCTTACTGGGATGCCGAGATCAAGCGTGCGCAAGTCGATGGCATGCCGGGCTTTCCGGTCTATACGCGCAAGGTCTACACGGACGTGTCCTATCTCACCTGCGCCGACAAACTGCTGGGCGCGACCGATGTTATTTACCCCCAGTTCGCCACCCACAACGCGCACACCCTGGCGGTGATCTATACCTGGGCCCAGGAACGCGGCGTCGAGAATTATGAATTCCAGTGCCTGCACGGCATGGGAGAAACGCTGTACGACCAGGTCGTCGGCAAAGAGAATCTGAATAAACCTTGCCGCATTTATGCACCGGTCGGCTCGCACGAAACCCTGCTCGCCTACCTGGTGCGCCGCCTGCTGGAAAACGGCGCGAATTCCTCGTTCGTGAACCAGATCGTCGACGAAAAGGTCGCGATCGCGACCCTCTTGAACGATCCGTTCGCGGTGGCGCACGCCAGCGGCGGGGCACCGCACACGGGCATCGCCCTGCCGCGCGCGCTGTTCGGTACCGAACGTAAAAATTCGGCCGGCATCGACCTGACCGACGAGGATGCGCTGCGTACCTTGGGGAACGAGTTGTCGCGCCAGAGAGAGTATCGCGCCGCGCCCCTGATTGCCGGCAGTGTTGCAGGCGCCGACACGCTGGCCGTCGTGAATCCCGCACAGAACGCCGACATTGTCGGCCAGGTGCAGGAAGCGGCCAAAGCGGACGTCGAGACCGCGCTCGCCGCCGGCGCCGCCTTCGCCGGCGAATGGAACGCCAGCGCCAACCGCGAGCGCGCCGCCATCCTCGACCGCGTCGCCGACCTGTTTGAAGCCAATTGCGCCGAGCTGATGGCCCTGGCCGTGCGCGAAGCCGGTAAATCCTTGCCGAACGCGATCGCCGAAATCCGCGAAGCCGTCGACTTTTTACGTTACTACGGCGCGCAAGTAAAAGATGCGCCGCATGCGGACGCGCTCGGTCCAGTTACCTGCATCAGTCCCTGGAATTTTCCGCTTGCCATTTTCACCGGCCAGGTCGCTGCCGCCCTGGCCGCCGGCAACGTCGTGCTCGCAAAGCCGGCCGAGCAAACGCCGCTGATCGCACACCGCGCGGTGGAACTGTTTTATGAAGCCGGCATCCCGCGCGCCGCCCTGCAATTGCTGCCGGGCCGCGGCGAAGTGGTCGGCGCCGCATTGACGGGCGATACGCGCGTAAAGGGGGTGATTTTTACGGGTTCCACGGAAGTGGCGCAGCTGATCAACCGCACGCTGGCCAAGCGGGGCGAAGCCGATGGCATCGATATTCCGCTGGTCGCGGAAACCGGCGGCCAGAACGCCCTGATCGTCGACTCCTCGGCCTTGCCGGAGCAAGTCGTGCAGGACGTCCTCAGTTCGGCCTTCGACAGCGCCGGCCAGCGCTGCTCGGCGCTGCGCGTGCTGTTCCTGCAGCAGGATATCGCCGATAAAACGATCCGCATGCTGAAAGGCGCGCTGGCCGAATTGCGCGTCGGCAGCCCGGACCGCCTGGCGACCGACATCGGTCCCGTCATCGATGCCGAGGCCCAGCGCAAGCTGCTGGCCCACATCGCGCGCATGCGCGCCACCGCGAAACAGCATTTCGCGCTCGACTTGCCGACCTCGGTAACGGCGCAGGGCACCTTCGTGGCGCCGACCGTGCTGGAAATCGGTTCCTTGTCCGAACTGAAACAGGAAGTCTTCGGTCCGGTGCTGCACATCGTGCGCTACCGCCGCGCCGACCTGGACAAGGTGATCGAGGCGATCAATGCCACCGGTTACGGCCTGACGCTGGGCGTGCATTCGCGCATCGACGAGACCATCGATTTTATTAGCACGCGCGCCCACGTCGGCAATATCTACGTGAACCGCAACATCGTCGGCGCCGTCGTCGGTGTCCAGCCGTTCGGTGGCGAAGGTAAATCCGGCACCGGCCCGAAGGCGGGCGGCCCCTTGTACATCAAGCGCCTGCAGCGCCAGGCGGCGCCCTTGCTGACCCATGCGACGCAACCGTATGCGGCCTTGTCCGAACTGCTGGTCTGGGCGCGCAACAATGGCCATACCGACATCCTCGCCCTCGGCCAGGAGTATGCCCGTACCCAATTGAATGGCACGACGCTCGCGTTGCCGGGCCCGACCGGCGAAACGAACCGCCTGTCGTTTGTGCCGCGCGGCGTCGTGCTGTGCGCGGCAGCGTCGATGAAAGCCATGCTCAACCAGCTGGCGGCGGCGCTGGCGACGGGCAACCGCGCCTTCATCCTGGTGACGTCCCAGGCCGTGGTGCCGGAAGACTTGCCTTTGGAAGTGCGCGACCGTATCCGTTTTATCGGTGCGGCGGAAGTGGACGCCTGCGAATTCGGGATCGCGCTGCTCGAAGCCGGCCTGGCGGGCGGCCTGCGCTCGCAGCTGGCGCAGAAAAATGGCGCCATCGTCGGGATTGTCGATACCAGCGCGACCGCGCCGGTGGCCCTGTGGCGCCTGGTGGCGGAACGGGCGGTGTGTGTCAACACGACTGCCGCTGGCGGCAACGCAAGCCTGATGACGCTGGGGCTGTAATGATGGTGAAGTAGGGAGTTGTTCGTTTTGTTCAATTGGAGGAAGACATGTTAGTTGGCGTTCCAAAAGAGATCAAAAACCACGAGTACCGGGTCGGCCTGACCCCGCCTTCCGTGCACGAGCTGGTCGCGCGGGGGCATCAAGTGATTGTCCAGAAGAACGCCGGCGCGGAGATCGGCTTGCTTGATGAGCAATACGTGACGGCGGGCGCCACGATCGTCGCTACAGCGCAAGAGATATTTGCCCGTGCCGACATGATCGTGAAAGTCAAGGAGCCGCAGCCGGGCGAATGCGCGATGCTGCGCGAGGGACAGATTCTGTACACCTATTTGCACCTGGCACCGGATCCGGAGCAGACGGCGGCGCTGCTGAAGTCAAAAGCGGTCTGCATTGCCTACGAAACCATCACCGGTGTCGGTGGCGGCTTGCCGCTGCTGGCGCCGATGAGCGAAGTGGCGGGGCGCATGGCGATCCAGGCCGGCGCGGCCCACCTGGAAAAATCCAAAGGCGGCATGGGGCTATTGCTGGGCGGCGTGCCGGGCGTGGCGCCGGGCCACATCGTCATCATCGGCGCCGGCGTGGTCGGCACCAACGCCCTGCAAATGGCGGTCGGCACCGGTGCCCGGGTAACGGTGCTGGACAAAAACATCGACCGCCTGCGCCAGCTCGACCTGGTCTACGGCAACCGCATCGCCACCGTGTATTCGACGGCGCACGCGATTGACGAAGCGGTGCTGGCTGCCGACCTCGTCATCGGCGGCGTGCTGGTGCCCGGTGCGGCGGCGCCGAAACTGGTCACGAGGAGCATGATTTCCCGCATGAAGAAGGGGGCGGTCGTGGTCGACGTGGCGATCGACCAGGGCGGCTGTTTCGAGACCTCGCATGCCACCACCCACGCCGACCCGACCTTTATTGTCGATGGCGTGGTGCATTACTGCGTGGCGAACATGCCGGGCGCCGTGGCCCGCACCTCGACCTTCGCGCTGAACAACGCGACCATCGGGCATGCGCTGGCGCTGGCGAATAAAGGCTGGCGCCGGGCGCTGCTGGACGATATTCACTTGCGCCAGGGTTTGAATGTCGGCCTGGGCCAGGTCACGTATGAGGCAATCGCGAAAACGCTCGGTTACGACTACGTGCCGGCCGATTCGCTGCTGGCCTGAGCGTTTTTAATTAACGCTTTGTCCTGCAGGCAAAAGCGCCGGACGATGTAATAGGCATACTGCGCGGCCACCGATTTTACAAAACGTAAAAAATCGGTGGCCGCGTTTTCATTGGCGTTGTCGGAAATGGTGCGCAGCACGGCGCACGGCACGCCCAGCTCATGGCAGACCTGGGCCACCGCCGCCCCTTCCATTTCGACTGCCACCAGGCCGGGCAAATCGGCGTTCAAGGCATTGATGTGGACGCGCTCATCGATGAATTGGTCGCCGCTGGCGATCAGGCCGCGGTGGATGCGCGGCTGGGTCAATCCGAATGCCGCCCGCTCGCGCGGATCGATCGCTTCCACAAAATCGTCTTCCAGGAAAGCGGAGGCCGCCTCCAGCAGGCTCGTGCCCAACACGTGGTCGGCCGGGAAATGCGTCAGGCCAAGTAAGGGCACCTCGAAGCGCGGAAACAGGGGACTGGCATCCATGTCGTGCTGGACCAGCGATTCAGCCACGACGATGTCGCCGACATGGATCGTTTTGTCGCCGGCACCGGCAACGCCCGTAAACAGGATGTGGGTAACTCCGAACTTCTCCACAAGCGTGGTCGTCGTCACCGCAGCGGCAACCTTGCCAATTCGCGACAGGACGCACACAGCGTCGATTTCCCACAGCTGTCCGACCCAGTACGCGCGTTGACCATGGATGAGCTTGCAGGCCCCCTGCATGGCCTCCACGAGCCCCTGCTGTTCTTCCGACAGTGCACTGATGATCCCGAGACGCATAGTTTATTGACCGACGAGGTTTATAAGGAAGCCAGAACAGCGTTTGAAGCCTGGTTTTCGTCTGGAAAACGCCTTGTTCACGGTATTCACGCTGTTCTTTGTTTACAGTATTAAAGGTATGTATACAAACTGGTAGTAATAGTAAACGCGGCTTTTGCTGTGGATAAGATCGGTTTACTCCACAAGATCAGCGGTTTACGTCGTCACAAACGAACTGGACAAAGATTGTATCGAGCTTGCACGGATGGTGCAGAAAAAAAGGCGGGTCTTCAGTAAACGCCGTTCTGCACATTGGCTCCTGTGGATATGCAGTGGCTTGTCCACAGGCGAAGCGGCCGTAAACCGATTTTTTTGCCGACAAGCGGTCTTATGAGCAATCAGGAACAGCACAGTAAGGTACGGGGTCCTCGAGGGCAATGGCCTCAGGGACGGGTTCACCGGGCACGCGTGCCCACGCGTTCCGACCTTCTGAAACCCGGCGAACACCATCCCGGCCACTCACCTTGGCCTGCAAGACAAAAGCCAAACTGCCTGCATCGGCGTTTCCACCACCACCCTCCGCATCGCATTTCCTGCCAAACCCCAAAACCGCCGGTCAGTTGCAACGCCTCCTGGTCGTCAACAGACGCGCAGCAGATTTTTTACGGCATCTGCAAGCCCCTGTCCTGTCTTCTCATCTTGCGTGCAAATGTCGTTCTTCATGCGAAAACCTTGAAGCGCTGAAATAACGCGACCCTGGCCTTCGCCAGGAGCGCGCGCGCCCGTTTTTCCACACATCCCTTCCTTTATCTATTTAATTAAAAGAGGTATATAAAAAATAGTAGTAATAGTAAACGCGGCTGTTTACTGTGGATAAGTCGAATTTTCTCCACAAGCTCAAGGGGTTACCGACGTTTCAATGTGCCGGACAAGCGCTGTATCCGGCTTGCACGGAAGGTGCACAGATTTTACTTGGCGTCCAATCGGGCCGCTTCTGCACAATCCCTCCTGTGGATATGCATGGGTTTGTCCACACCCCGTTTGGCCACGCAAGCGGTGCCTGGGCGAACGTTGGGCTTGGTGAGCAAGAAAATGTGTCGGCAGAACGCAAGGCAGCGTCCGAGGTGTTGGTTCAGGCGCGATCTGAGGCCTGGGACCAACAGTCCGACGGCAGACAGCAAAAAAAAATTTTGCGAACCCGCAGCCTTCGCTCTTCAGGTTTACAAGCAAAAGAGGTATACAAGAATAGTAGTAGTGTTAACAACGACCCTTTTCTGTGGATAAGCCGGTTAACGGATATGAAATCATCGGCTTACACGCGGTATAAACCTGTGATGCCGGCTGTACCGCCTGCGTGACTAATCTGGACAAGATTTGGACGCCGGCGCAAAGCCGGGTTTTTGCACAATCCGTTCCTGTGGATATCAATAGGCTTATCCACAGATGAGCTACTGGCGCGAAGTTTACGATCTGGTAAGCTTGGCTGATTCGACAATACGGAGGCGGACATGGGAATCGACGGCTTGTTCCAGGTACCGGTGATCCAGGGACCGATGGCGGGAGGTGCTTGCACGCCGGAGCTGGTCGCCGCCGTGTCGGATGCCGGCGCCCTCGGCTCCTTGCCCGGTTCGCTCCTGAGTCCTGCAACGATCGAGCAGCAGGTGGCGCGCATCCGCTCGCTGACGCCGCGTCCGTTCATGCTCAATTTTTTCGTCCAGAACACGCCGGCCCCGAGCGGCCCCGAGGTGGAGCAGGGCGTCGAACTGCTGCGCCCTGTCTGGGAAAGCCTGGGCTGGGACAGCCTGCCGATTCCGCCTGGATGGTGTGAGGATTTCGCGGCGCAGTTCGAAACCCTGCTGACCCTGCGTCCGGCGGCCGCCAGTTTTACGTTCGGCATCCTGGAAAGCGTGCAGGTCGAACGCCTGCACCGGGCCGGCATCCTGGTGATCGGCACCGTCACCACGGTGCAGGAGGCCCTGGCCTGGGAAGCGATCGGCGCCGATGCGGTGGTGGCGTCCGGAATCGAGGCGGGCGGACACCGCGGCACGTTTATCGGACGCCAGGAAGACGCGACCTTGCCAGCGATGGAATTGTGGCTGGCGGTGGTCGCGGCAATCAAGATTCCGGTGATTGCCGCCGGCGGCATTATGAGCGGCGCCGACATCAAGCGGGCGCTGGCGCTGGGCGCGCACGCCGTGCAGATGGGCACTGCTTTCCTGGTGACCGATCAAGCGGCGCTGCACCCGGCCTACAAGGCGCGGCTCCTGAGCGGGGCAGGGCGCACGCGGCTGACGCGCAGTTTTTCCGGGAGATACGCACGCGGCATCGAGAACCGTTTTATGCTGCAAATGGCGGCGGTGGAATCGCGGGTGCCGCCGTATCCGATTCAAAATGCGCTGACCGGCAGCATCCGCGCCGCGGCGGCAAAAAATGGCGATACCGAATTGATGTCGATGTGGGCCGGCAGCGAATTTGCCCGGGCGCGGCCGATGCCGGCGGGGCGCCTTGTTGCGTTATTGGCAACTGAGCTGGCGACTGCGCTGGCATCCGAATAGCAGACCTGGGGAGCGCGCGTGGAATCGGCTGGAGAATACGACTACATCATCGTTGGGGCCGGTACCGCTGGCTGTGTGTTGGCCAACCGCTTGACGCAAAACAAAAACGTCGAGGTGCTCCTGATCGAAGCGGGGGCGCGCGACGATTACCTGTGGATCCACATTCCCGTCGGTTACCTGCACTGCATCGGCAATCCGCGCACCGACTGGCTGTTCAATACCGAGCCGGACGCGGGTCTCGGTGGTCGCTCCCTGATCTACCCGCGCGGTAAAGTGCTCGGCGGCAGCTCGTCAATCAACGGCATGATCTACATGCGCGGCCAGAAGGAAGATTACGAGCGCTGGGCCGAGGCCAGTGGCGATGCGTCCTGGCGCTGGGACCAGGTGCTGCCGCTGTTCAAGAAAAGCGAAGACCATTACCGCGGCGCCAGCGAGGTCCATGGCGCCGGCGGCGAGTGGCGCGTCGAAAAGCAGAGATTATCCTGGAAAATCCTGGACGCCTTCCGCGATGCCGCGGCCGAGGTCGGTATTAGTAAAATCGACGATTTCAATGGCGGCGACAATGCCGGTTGCGCGTATTTCGACGTCAACCAGCGGCGCGGCATTCGCCTGAATACCGCGAAAGCCTTTTTGAAACCGGCCGCCCAGCGCCCCAATCTGACCATCATGACCGGCTGCCATGTCGAGCGCCTGCTGTTGGAAACGACGGAAGCGGGCACCGTCTGCCGCGGCGTGCAGTTTACGGGCGGCGGGCGCGCCCACACCGCACACGCGCGGCGCGAAACTTTACTCGCCGCCGGCGCGATCGGCTCGCCTCATATCCTGCAATTGTCGGGGATCGGCGCGTTTGACCACTTGCAGCGCCATGGCGTCAAACCCGTCGTCGATGTACCGGGCGTCGGCGAGAATTTGCAGGATCACCTTCAATTGCGCATGGTCTACAAGGTGCAGGGCGTGAAAACCCTGAACATGAGCGCGGCCAGCTGGTTCGGCAAGATGAAAATCGGGCTCGAATATGCGTTCATGCGCAGCGGGCCGATGTCGATGGCGCCTTCCCAGCTGGGCGCCTTTGCCCGTTCCAGTCCGCAGCAGGCGACGCCCGACCTGCAATACCACGTGCAACCGCTGTCGCTGGAAAAATTCGGCGACCCGCTGCACGGCTTTCCCGCCTTCACCGCCAGCGTCTGCAACCTGCGCCCGACGGCGCGCGGCCACGTGCGCCTCGCCACGCACGACAGCTATGCGCCGCCGAAAATCACGCCGAATTACCTGAGTACGCCGGAAGACCGGCAAACGGCGGCGGCCGCCCTGGCGCTGACGCGCCGCATCGTCGCCGCGCCGGCACTGGCGCAGTACCAGCCGCAGGAATTCAAGCCCGGCATCCACTACCGCACCGAGGAAGAGCTGGCCGAAGCGGCCGGGCTGATCGGCACCACGATCTTTCACCCGGTCGGCACCTGCAAGATGGGCAAGCCCGATGACCCAGAGGCGGTGGTCGACAGCGAGTTGCGCGTCAGGGGCGTGGCGCGCCTGCGCGTGGTCGACGCGTCGATCATGCCGTTCATCACTTCCGGCAACACGAATGCGCCGACCTTGATGATTGCAGAAAAGGCGGCCGCGCTGATCCGCGCGGATGCAGGATAACTAAACTCGTCTGTGTAATTTTGCACAATCGGTCTGCGTGAGGGGCCCCATTGTGCGTGGCTGCACAGGGCATCGTTGTATTGTGTAAAGAACCGATCTGTGTAATATTTGCCAAGTTGTGTTCGACGCAGCACATCCACGCACTGGAGACACGATGGCAGACGTCATTCTTGAAACAAAGAACTTGACCAAAGAGTTCAAGGGTTTTACCGCAGTAAATGATGTCAACCTGCGCGTCGAGCGCGGGCATATTCACGCCTTGATCGGCCCGAACGGGGCCGGCAAGACCACCTGCTTTAATTTGTTGACCAAGTTCCTGGTGCCGACTTCCGGCCAGATCCTGTTCAACGGCCGCGACATCACGGGCGACAAGCCAGCGCAAATCGCGCGCCGCGGCATCATCCGTTCGTTCCAGATTTCTGCCGTGTTTCCGCACCTGACCGTGCTGCAAAACGTGCGCATCGGCCTGCAGCGCGAGCTGGGCACGAGTTTTCACTTCTGGCGCAGCGAAGCCTCGCTCTCCGCGCTCGACGAGCGCGCCATGGCGCTGCTCGATGAAGTCGACCTGTCCGGCTTTGCCGACACCGTCACCGCCGATTTACCGTATGGCCGCAAGCGCGCGCTCGAGATCGCCACTACCCTGGCGATGGAACCGGAACTGATGCTGCTCGATGAGCCGACCCAGGGCATGGGCCATGAAGACGTGCACCGGGTGACGGCCCTGATTAAAAAAGTGTCACAAGGACGCACGATTTTGATGGTCGAACACAATATGAACGTCGTATCCGGGATTTGCGACCGCATTTCCGTCCTTCAGCGCGGCGCCATGCTGGCCGAAGGGAGCTACGCCGAGGTATCGAAAAATCCGCAAGTGATGGAAGCCTACATGGGCACCACCAGCGGCGAACTCGAAGCGGGGCACGCATGACGGCCGCTCTCGAGATTACTGACCTGCAAGCCTGGTACGGCGAATCGCACATCCTGCACGGGATCAGCCTGTCGGTGGCGCAAGGCGAAGTCGTGACCTTATTAGGTAGAAATGGCGCCGGCCGCACGACCACGCTGCGCGCGGTGATGGGCCTGACCGGGCGCCGCACCGGCTCGATCCGCATCAATGGGGTCGAGGCAATCGGTTTGCCGACCCACCGCATCGCCCACCTCGGCGTCGGCTATTGCCCGGAAGAGCGCGGCATTTTCTCGTCGCTCTCGACCGAGGAAAACCTGATGCTGCCGCCCGCCCTGAAAGAGGGCGGCACGGCGATGTCGATCGACGAGATCTACGAAATGTTCCCGAACCTCAAAGAGCGCCGCCACAGCCAGGGTACGCGCCTGTCGGGCGGCGAGCAGCAGATGCTGGCGGTGGCGCGCATCCTGCGCACCGGTGCCAGGCTGTTGTTGCTCGACGAGATTTCCGAAGGCCTGGCGCCCGTGATCGTGCAGGCGCTGGCCCGCATGATCACCATGCTGCGAAGCAAGGGCTACACCATCGTGATGGTCGAGCAGAATTTTCGTTTTGCCGCGCCGCTGGCCGACCGCTTCTACGTGATGGAGCACGGCCGCATCGTCGAGGGTTTTGCCGCGGCAGAGCTCGACGCGAAGATGGGTATGCTTCACGAGTTCCTCGGCGTATGAACGCCGCCTCATTCCTTCCACCCTCCTTCCCAAGCTGGAGATGCATCGATGAAACGCACACTGAGTTCGCTCCTC
>JANNNC010000170.1:0-1733 GCA_031398335.1 Massilia sp. | reverse complement strand
CTACGGCGAGGCGGGCGTCTTCACCTATGACCCCGGCTTCACCTCGACCGCCGCCTGCGATTCGACCATCACCTATATCGACGGCGACAAGGGCGAGCTGCTGTACCGGGGCTATCCGATCGAGCAGCTGGCGGAAAAGTCGAACTTCCTCGAGACCTGCTTCCTGCTGCTCTACGGCAACCTGCCCTCCGCCGCCGAGATGGCCGATTTCCGCGAACGTGTGACCAAGCACACGATGGTGCATGAACAGATGCACTACTTCTTCCGCGGGTTCCGGCGTGATGCGCACCCGATGGCGACGATGGTCGGCGTCGTCGGCGCGATGAGCGCGTTCTACCACGACTCGCTCGACATCAACGATCCGAAGCAGCGCGAAATCTCGGCGATCCGCCTGATCGCCAAGCTGCCGACTCTGGTCGCGATGGCCTACAAGTACACCGTCGGCCAGCCGTTCATGTACCCACGCAACGACCTGTCGTACAGCGCCAACTTCATGCACATGATGTTCGCGAACCCGTGCGAAGAGTACAAGGTCAACGACGTGCTGGTGCGCGCACTCGACCGCATCCTGATCCTGCACGCGGACCACGAGCAGAACGCGTCGACCTCGACCGTCCGCCTGGCCGGTTCGTCGGGCGCCAACCCGTTCGCCTGTATCGCTGCCGGTATCGCCTGCCTGTGGGGCCCTGCCCACGGCGGCGCCAACGAAGCCGCGCTGAACATGCTCAAGGAAATCGGCACCGTCGACAACATCCCTGCCTTCATCGAGAAGGTCAAGGACAAGAACTCTGGCGTCAAGCTGATGGGCTTCGGTCACCGCGTCTATAAAAACTTCGACCCGCGCGCCAAGCTGATGCGTGAAACCTGCCACGAAGTGCTGGAAGAGCTGGGCCTGCAGGAAGACCCGCTGTTCAAGCTGGCGATGGAACTGGAACGCATCGCGCTGGAAGATGAATACTTCGTCTCGCGCAAGCTCTACACGAACGTCGACTTCTACTCGGGCATCGTGCAGTCGGCCCTGGGCATCCCGGTCTCGCTGTTCACCGGTATCTTCGCCATGGCCCGCACCATCGGCTGGATCGCCCAGTGGAACGAAATGATCGCCGATCCGGAGCAGAAGATCGGCCGTCCACGCCAGCTGTTCGTCGGTTCGCCGGTGCGCGACGTGCCGTCGCTCGACAAGCGTTAATCCGTCGTTGATGTGATAACGGAAAGCGGACTTCGGTCCGCTTTTTTCATGTCCGCTTCAGTTGCATTTTCCCCTGACGATGGCCGCGGCCCACAAGGGCAGCGCCAGCAAGCCGCCGGCCCCGACAGCCCAGTTCTTCGTTCTGAACTCGGCCGGCTGGTGCTTGAGCGCGTCCGGCCCCATGCAGGACGGTTTTTTCGCTTCCGTAAAACCACGGGGAAACTGTCGGTACGAATCTCCGCTGAGGACATCGCCACCCGATGCGGTGATAGGGCGCTCGCCCATGTCAGCCAGGGTGTCGCGTACGGCGGGCACGCAGCGGCAGCGCAGGTTCGGGCGCGGCGATTGGTTGTGCGGCGCTGATGCCGGTGCTGAGCCACAGGATGCCGGCGAGGAAGATGACTTTCATCGTCGTCAATCAGCGGCAGACGCCGCGCAGCTTGGCCACGGCCACGAAGGGCAGGGCGATCCAGCCGGTCAGGTAGAAGGTCGACTGGTTGCGCAGACCCTCGGCATGCAGGCAAACGGGCAATCGCGCCCTGGC